>DASYYI010000268.1:0-2773 GCA_035933995.1 Candidatus Acidiferrales bacterium
TGCGGATTCCGGCGAAGCCGAACAGTGTTCCGGAGGGAAGCCGAACACCATTCCGGTGATCGCGAACACCATCGGAGCGAAGCGACGCTGGCAAGTTGATTGTGCCTGAAAGTGTTCGGGATCGTCAACCAAAACCGTCCGAGCGAAGCGAGGCGGGATGCTTCGGAGCGAGGAAAGGGGTGCGGGGAAAGGGGCGGCAGCCCCTTTCCTCCGCCCAACACTGCCGAGGCCCGGCGCGGTTTTCAGCGCGCCGTCTTAGCCTGTTTTCTCATCGAATCTCCTCGCATGTCGATACGGTGAGCGTTGTGCACCAGCCGATCGAGGATACCGTCAGCCAGGGTGGGATCGCCGATCTGTTCGTGCCATTTCGCAATCGGCACCTGCGAAGTCAGCACTGTAGAGCGGCTCTGGTAGCGGTCTTCACAGATCTCCCAGAAGTCGCGGCGCTCGTTCTCAGTCAGCGGCGCCATGGCCCAATCGTCAACCACCAGCACGTCGATGCGCCCGATTTTCGCCAGCAACGTGCGCAGGCTTCCGTCGGCGCGCGCCAGCGCCAGTTCACGGAACAGCGACACGGCGCGTATGTACCAGGCTGAGTATCCGTCGCGGCATGCTTTCTGCGCCAGCGCCGACGCCACGAAACTCTTGCCCACGCCCGTGGGGCCGAGCACGAAGATGTTTTCGTGATTGCGCACCCAGACCGATTCCTGCGTCAACGCCCGGATGACGCTTTTGTCCAAGCCTCGCGGCGCGCGGTAATCGATATCTTCCACCGCGGAATCGCCGCGCAGCTTCGCTCCTTTCAGCCGTCGCGCGAGCGCCTGATTCTGCCGCCAAGTCCACTGTTGATCGACGAGCAGGCCGAGCCGGTCGGCAAAGCTCAGTTCGCGCGCCGCCTCATCCTGTTCCTGCGCCTTCAACGCTTCGGCCATTCCATGGAGCCGCATGGCCAGCAGCTTTTCCATCATGGGTTGCTGTAACATGGCATCCTCCTCAGCCGAAGTACTCCGCGCCGCGCACATTGTCGTGCGGCGGGCGCGGGTTGGAGTCGTCCGCCGTCTCCGGCAGCGGTTGCAGATCGAGAGAGTTCTTCAGAATCGACTGAATGCTCTTGTAGCGGCAGGCCCCGGTGTGAATCGCCAGTCTCGCTGCTGCCTCCACACGCGCCGTCGAATACTGGGCCGCCAGACGGATGATGCCCAGACACGACCGGTAACCCATCTCCGGATGCGGCTTGTCGGCGAGAATCCGTTCGAACAGTTGCGCAGTGTTCGGCCCGATGGTGCTGGCCCAGTTCACCATGCGTGAAGGCGTCCATTCCAGATGCGCCTGGTGACTCTTCGGCCGGTGTTCGTCCTGCGTGATCGCCTTCTCGTGTCCGCGCCCGCGCAGGTGGGAAGCCACGCGCTGGCCCTTGTGAAAGATCTCGACCGTGGTGGCCGCAGAGCGGATCTCGACGACTTCGTGAACGAGATGGTAAGGCACGCTGTAGAAGTTCGTATCGAAGGCAACGTGATAGTCGATATTCACTCTCGCCTTCGACCATTGCCCGAGATCGAAGCGACTGAGGGGCAGCGGACGCAGAGCCGGGCGGTCGAGCGCTTCAAACAGGCTGGCGCGTGAGCCTTCGCGTTTGGAGAACGGGCGATGGTTGAGGCGTTCGAGCAACTCCCGGATTGCATCGTTCAGATCGGCGAGCCGGAAGAACTTCCGGTGGCGCAGCGCGGCTACGATCCAGCGCTGCACCAGTTGCACGCCCGACTCCACCTTCGCCTTGTCGCGCGGCTTGTAAGGCCTTGCGGGTAACACCCCGAAGCCGTAGTGCATGGCCATCTCCTGATACGTGGGATTCACGTCGGGATCGTACCGGCAGGCTTTGATCACGCCCGTTTTCGTGTTGTCGGGAACGATCAGTTTGGGCACGCCCCGAAAGAACTCCAGCGCGTGAATCTGCGTTTCGATCCAGGCATCGAGTTGCTGGTTGCGTGTGGCCTCAGCATAGGTGTACGAACTGGCGCCGAGCACGGCCACAAACAGCGGAGCTTGCCAGACTTCGCCGGTGTCCGCATTGCATACCGGAATCGTGGCCCCGGCCCAATCCACGAACAGCCGCTCGCCGGCCTTGTGGTCCTGGCGCAGCACCATATCCTGCTTCGCACGCCAGCGCTGGTACAGTTCGCAGAACTGGCTGTAGCTGTAGCCGTCTGCCTGTTGTTCCCGGTATTCGCTCCAGATCAGCTGCAGAGTCAGATGTGAATGCTGTTGCAACTGCTCGCGGATGTTCTTGAAGTCCGGCAGTGGTCGCCGGGCTTGTCGCTCCGGTCTGCCGCCGGTGAGCAATGCGGCCTCAAGCTGCTCATCGCTCCAGCCTTCCGGCAGCGGCCACTTCATTCCGGCCGATTCAGCCCGTTTCAGATAGTCGTGCACCGTGCCGATGCCCAACGAACAACTGCGAGCGATCTGGCGATGGCCGAGACCGGCTTCAAATCGTAATCGAAGTACTTCCTTGATCCTGCGCATGGACAATCTCCTCGTCGGCAAATCCGTATCCCTTTCGGGAGGCCGGCGTTGCCGCTGTTGTGATGTCCAGCGCCGCCACTCTCTTTTCCACAGCCCGTTCCGATCATCCCGAACACCGTTCCGGTCATGACCGAAAAGTGTTCGGCATCAAACCGGAATGCTGTTCGGCATCAAATCGGAACAGTGTTCGCGATCACCGGAACGCTGTTCGGGATCAAACCGGAACAGTGTTCGGGATCGCCCGGATTCCCCA
>DASYYI010000291.1:0-10647 GCA_035933995.1 Candidatus Acidiferrales bacterium
GTCCAATCCATGGAGCAACTGGTTTCGGCGTCGGTCTCAAGCGAGTCACTCAATGCGATTCTGCTCACGTTTTTTGCGGCGCTGGCCCTGATCCTGGCCGGGATTGGAATTTATGGCGTTATGTCCTATGGCGTGGAGCAACGCACGCACGAGATTGGAATCCGATTGGCGCTGGGAGCGCAGCCCAGGGATGTTGTGCGCTTGATCGTTGGCCAAGGCGTGCGATTGGCTCTGATCGGTATTCTGATTGGCCTGGGTGCAGCGTTTGGACTCATTCGCGTACTATCTGTGGCGATGTTCGGCATCAAGTCTATCGATCTGGCATCGTCGATAATCGCGGTGGTATTGCTGTTCCTGGTGGCGTTTTTCGCATGCTACATACCAGCGCGACGGGCGACGCGAGTCGATCCTGTGCAGGCCTTGCGCTACGAGTGACGGCTGTACCCTCCTGTTGGCAACTTCATGCTGTTCATTTCGGGCACGGCGCTGTCCGGAATCGGACACTTGTCCACATTACAAGGACGTATCCCCTGTGTTAAGCTATTCAAACCAAAGCGGCTTGGTCTGAAACCGAACTAGGCAAGCTACGTGCGCTGAATCCGTGGGGGAACTCGGCATGGAGACTCTGTGGCAAGACCTTCGGTACGGACTTCGCACCTTTGCGAAAAACCCTGGTTTCGCGGCCGTGATCGTTCTGACTCTGGCGCTAGGCATCGGCGCAAACACCGCCATGTTCAGCGTCGTCTACGGAGTGTTGTTGCACCCGCTGCCAATTCGCGATCCAAGCCGCGTAGTCGTTCTCCACGACCAACTGCCAAGTGTCAACTTGCCGCGCACGGCGGTCTCGCCGCCGGAATTTCGCGATTACAGCGCGCACACGAACATTTTCCAGTCGACGGCCTTGCTCGTCGACAAGAACCTTAATTTGACAGGCCTCCGACAGCCAGAACGGGTCCAGGCCATGCGCGCAACCGCAAGCCTCTTCCCGCTTCTCGGAGTGCGTCCAATCCTCGGCCGCACATTTACACCCGCTGAGGACAGTTATGGCGGCCAGCACGCCGTCCTCTTGAGCGAAGCGCTATGGAAAGAAATGTTTGGAGGCGCTCGCAGCGCAATTGGAAAACGCGTGCAACTCGACGGCGAAAGCTACGAAGTCATCGGCGTTTTGCCGGAGAAGCTTGGAATCCTCTACCCGCATATCCAATTGTGGGTCCCCATGGCGTTTTCGCCGCAGGCGTTTAGCGAAGAACACGAGGGAGACTTGTGCTGCATGATGCTGGCGCGGCTGCGCTCCGGCGTCACGCTGGAACAGGCTCGGGCGGTGATGGCCGTAGATGCCGCGCACATGCGCGAGAGCCACCCAGAGCAAGCGGCCATTCTCACTGACTTTCACATCGAGGTGCGCCCGCTCATGAACGAAGTGGTCGGTGACGTTCGCCAACCTTTATATTTGCTTCTGGGCGCGGTTCTTCTCGTGCTACTGATTGCCTGCGCCAACATTGCCAACCTGCTTCTGGCGCGCGGCAGCTCAAGATCACGGGAGATGGCGATTCGCGCGGCGATCGGCGCGGGACGCCGGCGCATCATCGCGCAGCTTCTGACCGAGAGCCTGCTCCTCTCGTTCACCGGCGGCGCGCTCGGTCTCCTGCTGGCGTCATGGGGCGTTACACTGCTGGTTCGCTTCGCGCCGGCAAGCCTGCCGCACGCGAGCGCGATTCGCCTCGACCCCTTCGTTCTCGGTTTTACGTTCATTGTTTCGATGCTGGCAGGAATTTTCTTTGGCCTCGCGCCCGCGATGCAAGCAAGCAAAATCGATCTCACCGGTGCGCTGAAGGAAAGCGGCCGCAGCGGCGGTTCCTCCGCCGGCGGTCAGAGACTTCGCCGCGCTCTGGTGCTCTCCGAAGTCGCGCTCACTTTTATTCTGCTGGTGGGTTCCGGACTCTTGCTAAGGAGTTTTGCAAAGCTGCTGGACGTGAATCCTGGATTCGATCCGACGAACGTGCTGACCATGCGCATCTCACCGTCGAAGCAGGCCGACGCGGCGCATGTCGCTTCGTTTTCGACCGCTTTGCTTGCCCGCGTGACAGCAATGCCAGGAGTACTCCATGCTGCGCTCGCCGGTGACCCTCCATTTATGAACACCGGCAATTCGATTTTCGCAGTACGCGATTATCATCCCGACCCGCATGATCCCCAGCCGCACGCCGACACGGTGGGCGCCACGCCGGATTACTTTGCAACGTTGCGAATCCCGCTGCTGCGCGGGCGCATTTTCACGAAAACCGAGATGCTTGCGCAGAATATAAAAGAAGGCTCTGTCGTGGTGATTGACGAAGCGCTTGCAAGACGTTTTTGGCCCGGCAAGGACGCAGTTGGCAAGCAACTCGGCTGGGAGGACAAAGGCCCGTGGGCGACAATCGTCGGCGTGGTCGGCACGGTTCGCAACGACAATCTCACCACTGAATCGAAAGGCATGATTTATTTTCCGGCGTATTACTCTGGCATGACACTCGTCGTGCGCACCAAATCCGATCCAAGAGCGCTCGCGGGTGCTATACGCGAGCAAGTGCAATCGCTTGATCCCAGCCAGGCCGTCTACGAAGTGGAAACGATGAGTGAGCGCGTCGCGGAATCGGTCGAGCAGCAACGATTCGCGGCCGCGTTGCTGGCGCTCTTTGCGGCGCTTGCTCTCGTTCTCGCTACGCTCGGTCTGTACAGCGTCACGGCCTATATTGTCACGCGGCGCACCCACGAGATCGGCATTCGCATGGCAATCGGCGCGCAGCCGAAGGACGTGCTTCAACTCATTCTCCGCGGCGGCGCCAAATTGATTCTCGCCGGAATGTGCATCGGAGTTGCCGGAGCGTTGGCGCTCGCACAATTAATGCGCAGCCTGCTTTTCGGCATCAGCGCCATCGATCCCCTGACATTCATCGCTGCCGTGGTTCTGCTGGCGCTCGTCGCGCTCGCTGCCTGCTATATTCCCGCGCGGCGCGCCGCAAAAGTGGATCCACTGATCGCGCTGCGTTACGAGTGATCAGGCAGAATTCCGACGGAGACAGAGAGGCAGACTGAATGACATTAACAGACAACCATCGTTCCCGCGTGCTTGTGGCTGACGATCAGCCAGACGTACGCGAAGCGCTTCGTTTATTGCTGAAGGGGGAAGGTTTCGATATTGACGCCGTCGCGTCTCCCGCTGCGTTGTTGACGGTCCTGGAAACGCGCGAATTCGATGCCGTCCTCATGGATTTGAATTATGCCCGCGACACAACTTCCGGCCAGGAAGGACTCGACCTACTTACGGAAATCCGCATACGCGACGGCAGCGTGCCCGTGATCGTGATGACGGCGTGGGGCACTCTGAATCTGGCGGTCGAGGCCATGCGCCGGGGAGCCAAGGATTTCATCCAGAAGCCGTGGGAAAACGCGCGCTTGCTCGCCGTGCTGCGAACGCAAATCGAGCTTGCACGCGCCATTCGCAATAGTCTTCGACTGGAAGCCGAGAACCGCCTCCTTCGAGCCGATGGGCGCCCTGTGCTGATTGCGGAATCCACGGTGATGCGTCCAGTGATGGAACTGATGACGCGTGTGGGCCCATCCGACGCAAACATTCTGATCACTGGCGAGCACGGAACGGGAAAGGAAGTGATTGCGCGAACGTTGCAGGCTCTCTCACCGCGCTCCGGGAAGCCGTTCGTCACCGTGAACGCCGGGGGCCTCCCCGAGGGCGTTTTCGAGAGCGAGCTTTTCGGCCACGTAAAAGGCGCGTTCACAGATGCCAAAACGGACCGGGTAGGGCGTTTCGAACTCGCCGATGGTGGGACCCTTTTCCTGGACGAAATTGCCAATGTCCCGATGAATCTTCAGGCCAAACTCCTGCGTGCACTCGAAGCTGGAGAGCTGGAGCGCGTGGGATCGTCTACAACGCGCCGCGTGGACGTTCGCATTCTCTCCGCCACCAACGCGGATGTGCAAACGGAAGTGGAAGCGGGCCGCTTTCGCGAAGACTTGCTTTTCCGTTTGAATACGATCGAAATTCATCTGCCGCCGTTGCGCGAGCGAAAGGAAGACATTCCACTGCTGGCGCTGCATTTTCTGCGACAATCGGCGCAGCGCTATCGCAAAGACCTCACAGGGTTCGAACCAACGGCCATGAAGCTTTTGCTCGAGCATCCGTGGCCCGGAAACGTGCGTGAACTCGACCATTCCATTGAGCGATCGGTGTTGTTGGCGGAAGGGCCCGAAGTGCGCGCGGGGGACCTTGGGCTGCGTCCCGTGCGTGAAGGAAATTTGCGCATCGAAGATATGGGTCTGGAAGACGTGGAGCGCGCTTTGATTCAAAAGGCCATGAGCCGCTACGGTGGGAACGTCAGCCATGCGAGCAAGGCGCTGGGCCTGAGCCGCAGCGCTCTGTATCGCCGGTTGCAAAAATACGGGCTGTGAAGCCTCTTGCTTACGAACGCCGCATTCTCATCCACGCCCTGCTTGCAGGGCTGGTCGGATCCACGGTTGCGGTAATTCTTCTCTGGACGGGTAGTTACGATGCGAAAACCTCGTGGACGCTGACCATAATCATCATTGTGGCATGGCTGGGTTTCGCCTTTAGCGCGCAGAATCACGTCACGTTCCCGTTGCGAACTCTTTCCAATATGCTCGCTGCGCTGCACGAAGGCGACTTCTCGATCCGCGCCCGGGGGGCGGGACGTCGCGATGCGTTGGGCGAAGTGATGAGCGAGGTCAATGCCCTCGGCGAGACTTTGCGCCAGCAAAGACTTGGCGCCGTGGAAGCGACCGCGTTGTTGCGCAAAGTGATGGAGGAAATCGACGTGGCGGTGTTTGCCTTTGATTCGACGGATCGTTTGCGCCTGCTGAACCGCTCCGGTGAGCGCATTTTGAACCGCCCCGCCGAACGCGCGCTGGGCAGAACCGCAGACGAACTTGGAATCGAATTCTGCCTGACGGTCGAAACACCCCATGTGGCACAAATTGCTTTCCCCGGGAAAATGGGCCGATGGGAAATCCATCGAGGCAGCTTCCGCGAAGGAGGCAAGCCGCACCAGCTTATTCTGATCTCCGATTTGAGCCAGGCCCTGCGCGAAGAGGAACGTTTGGCTTGGCAAAGGCTGATTCGCGTGATCGGGCACGAGCTGAATAATTCGCTGGCACCGATTAAGTCAGTGGCCGAAAGCCTGGCGGGAATGATGGCGCGTCCTCAGAAACCCTCAGACTGGGAAGACGACATGAGCAGGGGACTTGCCGTGATTGCGAACCGCACGGACGGGTTGGCGCGTTTCATGAATGCGTACGCGCGACTGGCTCGGCTGCCGGCTCCGCAGTTCCGCCCTGTGAATGTAAGCACCTGGATTGAACGCGTGGCGAGCCTCGATCTCCGCATGCAGATTCCTATTAAGACTGGCCCGGAACTGACAATACAGGCGGACCCCGACCAACTGGACCAAGTGCTCATAAATCTGATCAAGAATGCGATTGATGCAGCGACTGAAACGAGCGGGGGAGTGGGAGTGGGCTGGGTAACGCGGGACGGCTTTCTGGAAGTCTGGGTGCGCGATGAAGGGCCGGGTATTCCAAACGCCGCCAATTTGTTTGTTCCGTTCTTCACTACTAAGCCTGGAGGATCTGGAATTGGTTTAGTACTTAGCCGGCAAATCGCTGAGGCCCATGGAGGAAGTTTAAGTCTGGAGAACGTCGTATCCGGGCATGGGTGCGAAGCGCGCCTGAGACTACCTCTGGTCAAGAACTAATTGTCGGTCGGAAATCCTGGAATGAATGCAATCTGGGGATTTCAGGCCCGAGTTTTCCAGAAGGCCGGAGCAGGTTGCATAAAGGAAACGCTGACATGCAGATGAGAACGCCTCGGGTGATTCTTCAGCCCTACGATGTAGCATTCCTGCTCCTGTTTTGTCACGCGGTTCATCAACAGAAGCTTCTGGCCGCGCTGAACGTTGGCATCGAGCCTGAGAAGGCCTCCATCAGCGCTGACTTCGAGCGTATGTGTATCTTGATGGAAGGGTTGCGAGGCAGAATCGTAGCCATAGACAAAAAGAGGAACGTAAACGCTGGCGCGGGCGCTCTTGCGCCGCTCTGACCTAGGGGCACTTCCCGGAGCTGCGCTCCGAGGGTCCTGTGTTTCGCTGTGATTCAGCAAATCCCAGACAAAACTCACATGCCACCCCGTGCCAGGAAAGACGGACGATGTTATTACTATACCTCTCCTACGCACGTAGCGCAATACCACGAAACAAGGACAGCAGGGAGATGCGTGGTCCGGTGGTAACAAAATGTGGCCCGGAAAGCCATCGCCGGGCCACCCAGGAAAGGTGAAGAGGAGTTACTTGCCGAAGCTCTGCACGGCGGCGGCTTCGTTGTCGTATACGTCGAAGACCGTCATGAGCTTGGTTACCTGCAGCACCTCTTTGAATTTCGCGCCTAGATTGCAAAGCTTGAGCGTTCCGCCCTGCGATCGGGCGCTGTGGAATGTCGCCACCAGCGTCCCCAATCCGGCGCTGTCGATGTACGTCACATTCGACATGTTCAAGACGACCTTCTTGTGATTGCTCGCGAGCAGGCCCTTGACGCGTTCGCGGAAAGAATTGCTTTCCTCGCCCAAAACGATTCGCCCGTCCAGATCCACGACGGTGACCCCGCTTACTTCACGATCCGTCATTCTCAGTGCCACGTTTTTTGCCTCCTGGCAATTTCAATTTCCGCTGGTATTACCTGGGCCCGCCGATGATCTCAGTAATAATCCGAACACGACATATAATAACCGCAGGTGCCACAAATCAACTTGCAGTGGCTCTGCTCTAGTCGATGAAAGCACACGGGACAATGGATCGAAGCATTCACCGGCTCGAAGCGCAAATTTCCGCGCCCGAGCCTGCTCGGTTCGCTGGGCGGCGCTTTCGGTACAGTTGTCTCCAGCCGTTCCGTGCTCATCGGCCAAACGGTTATAGCATATCCCGTGCGAGTGGCAAAGCATCGAGCGAGATTCACAAACGCATAGTGTGCCCGCATGAAAAACCATCACGCCCAAGGGCCCCGCTGCGCTAGAATACGTGCAGCTGGCGTTCACGTGGCGGCATCACCACAGCAGTGTGAGGCGACCATGATTACACCCTGGAAGGAACCTTTTATTAGTCCGGCAATTCGAACTACAAGGGTCGCCATCCTGGCCATCGTAGGGCTTGCAATTTCGAGTGCTGCCTGGGCGCAGCGTGGTTTTGGTCATGTGTCGATATCCGCGCCATCCGCGCATTTTGCCGCTGGGCGCGTCACAAACGCACCCCGTGTCGTTGTAAGATCGACTGTAACCCCGGTCGCTCCACGTATTGTGATTCAACGAGGCGCTTCAGCGACTTCGACGCAGACAATAGAGTCAAATTCGCTGTTCAATTCCGCAAGCCCCGAGGAACTCGGTGGGTTGCAAGCGGACCTTGGCCAGATCTTGAATCCTGTTCCCGGGTTGGGTTTTGACTATTCAAATCTGGCCGCCCTCAATCACGATCTTGCAGTCCGCGCTATTATTGACCCGATTACGCAACAAGAGCTTGCGCTCAGCGAGCGCCTGTTGCAATTGACACCAACCGCGCCGATAAGTTCCTCATTCTTTGCCTCTGAGCCTGTTGTAATGCTCGAACAGCAGCCACCCCAGGTAATTATCGTTCAGCAGCCGCAGCCGCCGGCAGAGCAGGCGACCGCGGAAGCTCCCCGGTCCGCCGTGCCGACAGCGGTGGAACAACCGCCGCTGCCCGACGTCGGCCAATTTGTTCTGGTCCTGCATGATGGCACGCAAATCCAAGCCGTGGCATTCACGCGACAGAGCAATCGCATTGTCTACATCACGACGGATGGACGACGCAGGTCAATCGCAATCAGCGACCTGGATACGGCTGCTACGCGACGTCTAAACGACGAGCGCGGATCACAGCTTCAGCTTTCTTTCTAGAAGCAATATTCCCCGAGCAAAGAGGAACGTCATTTGCCCGATGGGCGGAGCGGTGCTGGCATGAAATAGCCTGCCTCGTGCGGTAGCCCGGCGCGCTCGAACTGAATCGTCGTGTGCGTAATATGGAAGTGCTCGGCCAAGCGCTCGCGAATAGCCCTCAAAATTCGCTCGCTCTCTTCCATGTGCATATCAGGAATCCGTACATGGCAGGAGATGGCTTGCAGGTCTGTGCCAATGGTCCAAACGTGAATATCGTGGACCTCTTTCACGTTGTCGACGCCCAGTATCGTTTGCGCGACGCTATCCAGTTTCAAATTTCTCGGCAAACCCTCCAGTAAGATATGACTGCTCTCGCGCAAAACTCCCAGGGCGCTCCACAGTACCATCAGCCCAATGGCCATTCCAATCGCCGGGTCCGCCCAGCGCGCGCCCGTCCAGCGAATCGCCAGACCGCCCGCAAAAATCGCGACGTTCGACAACGCATCGCCAAAATTGTGAATCAAGATGCTGCGCAGGTTCAGATCTTTTCGCCCGCTAACCAGTCCCAGAGTGATTCCGCCATTGACGCATAGCGCGAACCCAGCGACCCAGAGCATCAGCGTGGTGCGAACTTCGACCGGCCGGCGCAAACGTTCATACGATTCAAACAGAATGTAAACGGCTACCAAAATCAGCAGAATTGCATTTACGAAGGCGGCAAGAATTCCCGAGCGATGATATCCGTAGGTTTTTTCTTCCGTCGGCGGACGTTCGGACAACCGAACTGCGATCCACGAAATGAGGATCGTCGGGAGGTCGGTGAGGTTGTGCACACCATCGCTTACCAGGGCGATTGAATGTCCCATCGTGCCCGCGACGAATTCAACCACCACAAGCGCGAGCGTAGCCGCCATCGCGCCTCCCAGCACGCCGCTCGAGCCGGCCGGGCGGCCGTGCGAGTGCGCTTCCGCGCGATGATGGCCGTGCGAATGCATGACGCGATTCTACTCGCAGAGGGCCGCGAGGCGTAGTCCTCCCGGCATCAAATCGTTTGATTCAACAACAGCGGCGGAAGCTCACCAGCACGACACGAGTGCCGAACAAGCATTTGACTTCACTCACGGCCGCCCCTACGATGAAATTGATCTCAACTTTTCGCATTGTGTTTGGGGGTGGGGTTTTTCCGGGACCGTTTCGTCCGACGATGACCCCGTTCGATGCACCGGAATGTCGCTAAACTGGTCTTTTGGGGAGTACGCGGCTCTATTCCGACTCTAGATCGCGGAATGTGGCGCTATGGCGGAAACACGCCTTGCCTGGATATGACCGCGCCGGACGGCACGCGATTCGTGCTCGATTGCGGTACCGGCCTGCGCATGCTCGGCAATCATTGGGCGAATACTGAAGGCGACCGCCCGCTGCGAGCCCACGTTTTCGTCACGCACTATCATTGGGATCACATTCAAGGTATCCCTTTTTTCCGTCCGTTCTATTTGCCGCAGAATGATTTTCATTTTTACAGCTTCCAATCCAAATATCTGGGGCGGGACAGCCTCCGTCAAGTCCTCGAAGCGCAGCTCGCGCGCCCTTACTTTCCCGTTGATTTGTCCCTGATGCATGCCGGGCGCGAATTCTCCGAAATTTCCGGAGACAATCAGTTCGACATTAACGGCACCAAGGTGACGGCTCGATGGCTTAACCATCCCCAGGGATGCCTGGGGTACCGGTTGGAAACACCGGCTGGCGCGATTGTCTACGCCACTGACAACGAGCCGGGGGTTCCGGAGATGGATAAGAATCTGCGCGAGCTTGCCGCCGGCGCCGACATCTTGATCAACGACGCGCAGTGTTCACCGGAACAATTGGCTTCGACGCGCAAAGGATGGGGCCATTCGAGTTGGCTCGAAGGCGTGAAGCTGGCGCGAGAATGCGGCGCGAAAAACCTGGTTCTGTTTCATCACGATCCGGACTCCTCCGACCGCGTCGTCGACGGGTATCTTTACGCAGCGCGTCAGGAATTTCCGAATACCTGGGCGGCAACCGACGGCATGGGAATTCAATTGGAGGATCGCAAGGTAGGATTCAAACTCCGCGAGTCGCGCGTGGGACAGCGCCGGCCTGTGCATTTCTCAGCAACGGTCAGCGGACACTCACAGGATGGCGCGCCGTTTCAGGAATACGCCGTTCTCAAGGAATTGAATCTCCGCGGCGGGTACATGTGGCTGTCGCATGCGCCCCAACTGCAGTCGCAGATGAACATTCGTGTCGACTGCGGTACTCCGGAACATCCGAGCCCGATTGTTCTGCGCGCGTCAGTGGTTCACTGCGATGTGGGCCGTGAAAAAGATCGTGTCGGGGTCGGTGTCACCTTCATTGACGAAAGCGAAAATCCGATTCCTTTCGACTGAAATTCGTTTCAAGCGCGACAGCTGCCCCGCGTTGTGACGCACTGGGCAACCGAATGAGAACGGCGAGGCAAATGCTCATACCTTCAGCGCGGGGATTTCACGCATTCTCGCGAACGCGCGCCGCACGTGCGGGATGGTAATTGACCCTCCCACGATGAGCGCCACATTCAATGCGTCGATCACCTCGTCGCGTTTCCATCCCTCCTCCGCGCATCGTTGAACGTGGTATGTGACGCAGTCGTCGCAGCGCAGCACTGCCGACGCCACCAGCCCGAGCAATTCCTTCGTCTT
>DASYYI010000342.1:0-4152 GCA_035933995.1 Candidatus Acidiferrales bacterium
CCCGCCGTCAGCCGCGGCGAGAATTTCTGCGCGCGAACCAGCCGGTGCCGCGCCTCAAAATGTTTTTGCGCGCGACGCCCCCACGCGCGAACGAAATAATAATTCAACGCCCCTCCGGCACCCGCGCTGAGCAGCGGTATCAACCGAGCGGTCCATTTCTCCGCAATTTCCGCGCTCATCTTCGCGGCGACGACGTCCATAATGCGCGGCACCAGCCGCTCGATGGCCTGCTTCTCGATAAAATCCTTGCCCAGGTCTAAACCCGCCGCGCTCGCCGCCGCCATCCACAACTCTACCGCGTCCTCGTCCGTTGCGTATTCGAATCCGTAAATCAAGCTGAGCTTTTGCAGCAAACGCATGGTAATCGCGGACAGAATTCCCAAATCCGGCACCACGGTCATCCATCCGCCCAATCCCAATCCCATTCCCTCGAGAGCCGCGGCCTTCACCGACGAACGGATCACGCTATCGGCGTGCGGCTTCAAAATTTCCGGCCCGAGGTAAAACACATCTTGCCATTTCTCTATCGGAAGCATGTGCGCGCGCTGCACGTGCCGCAGATACGCATCGGGATCCACGCGAACGTGCTTGTACGCCTGCCGCGCGCTGGCCTCAATCGAAGAGCGCAAAAAACCAGATGAGCGCTGAGAGATGGATTTCCCGGTCATTAGTTGTTAGATGCCCGACCCTCCAAAACCGTCTGGGGAGTCTCGCGCAGCCGCGATTCGGTTATCTTACTAAACTTTTCACCGAATCTGGTGGTATAAACGCTTTCCATGACGCCCAAGAATTTCACCCGGCGCGACGTTCTGAAGATTGGCGCGATAGCTCCCGCCGCCGCGCGCGCATTCGCGTCGCAATCCGCCTCTCCGCTATTGAGCGAGGCCGAATCGCCGCGCCAGGAAATCGCCGGTCATCCCGAGCTATCGCCGCGCGAGCGCCTTCTTCTCGATTTCAATTGGCGATTTCACTTCGGTCACGCCGACGATCCTGCTCGGGATTTCGGCTATGGCAAAGGCGGCGCCTTCGCCAAATCGGGCGAGCTCCTTTTGCCGTCGCGCCATAATTTTGACGACAGCCAGTGGCAAACCATCGACCTGCCTCACGATTTCGCTGTCGCGTTGCCGTTTATAAACGCGCCCGAACTCACCGATTACGGCTACAAGCCAGTTGGCCGCAACTTTCCCGAAACCAGCATCGGCTGGTATCGCCGCGTCTTCGAAATTCCCGCGGACGACTCCAACCGCCGCCTTTCGCTCGAATTCGACGGCGTGTTTCGCGACGCCATCGTCGTCCTGAATGGAATTTATCTTGGCCGCAATTTGAGCGGCTACGCGCCCTTCCGTTTTGACATCACCGATTTCGTGCGCTACGGCGAAAAAAACATCCTCGTCGTTCGCGTCGACGCCACTGAGCACGAAGGCTGGTTCTACGAAGGCGCCGGAATTTATCGCCACGTCTGGCTCCTGAAAACCAGCCCGCTCCACGTCGCACAGGACGGCGTGTACGTCACTTCAAAACAGAACGGCAGCTCGGCGCAGATTTCCATTGCCACGGAAGTGGCCAACGAGTCGGACTCCGCGCAATCCTTTCGCGTCACGCAAGCCATATTCGACTCCGCCGGAAAGCAAATCGCCACCGTCGAATCCGATGTTGTCTCGATCCCTCAGTGGGCCGCTCAGACAATCTCGCAGACTCTCCGTGTCGAGAATCCGTCTCTCTGGTCACTCGCAAATCCGACTCTCTATCGCCTGGTCACCACCACGAGCGGCGGCAGCCAGATCCTTGACCATTGCGAAACGCCCTTCGGCATTCGCGATTTCCACTTCGATCCAGACAAGGGCCTCTTCCTCAATGGGGAGCACGTCGAAATCAAAGGCACATGCAATCATCAGGACCACGCGGGAGTCGGCTCCGCGCTTCCCGATCGTCTGCAATATTTTCGCGTCGCGCGACTGAAAGAAATGGGCGCGAACGCCTACCGCACTTCGCACAATCCCCCCACGCCCGCGCTTCTCGATGCCTGCGACCGCCTAGGAATGTTCGTGATGGACGAAACGCGCATGATGTCTTCCAGCCGCGAAGGCCTGAGCCAACTCGAACGCATGGTTCGCCGCGACCGCAATCATCCCAGCATTTTCCTTTGGTCGCTTGGCAACGAGGAGCCGCTGCAAGGCACGTCCACCGGTGCGCGCATCTGCGCAAGCATGAAGCGCCTCGTCCGTCGTCTCGATTCGAGCCGTCCGGTCACGCTCGCGATGAACGGCCGCTGGGGCCAGGGCGCCTCCGCTGTGCTCGACGTGCAGGGGTTCAACTATTTCCATGAGGGCAGCGTGGACAAATTCCACGCCGATTTTCCCGCGCAGCCCTGCTTCGGCAGCGAGGAAGCCAGCGCCTTGTGCACGCGCGGCATTTACTCCAATGATCCCGTGCGCGGATATATGTCCGCATATGACGTGAACACTCCAGGGCATTACGCTTCCACCGCGGAACAATGGTGGAATTTTTATTCCGCGCGCCCGTTTGCCGCGGGCGCTTTTCTGTGGACGGGATTCGATTATCGTGGCGAGCCTTCGCCCTACCAATGGCCCTGCATCAGCTCGCATTTCGGCGTGATCGACACCTGCGGCTTTCCCAAGGACACGTTTTTTTATTATCAAGCGTGGTGGACTTCACAATCCGTCCTACACGTTTTTCCGCACTGGAATTGGCCGGGGAAAGAAGGCCAGCCTATCAGCGTGTGGGCGCATGGCAATTGCGAGGAGGTCGAGCTTCTTCTGAACGGGAAAAGCCTCGGCAAACATCCCATGCCGCGCAACTCGCACCTCGAATGGAAAGTGAACTACGTTCCAGGCACACTTCTGGCCCGAGGCTTCACTGGGGGAAGACTAGCTTCTGAGTCGAAGCAGGAAACCACTGGCGCGCCTGCCACCGTCAAGCTCACACCCGATCGTCAAACAATCGACGCCGATGGCGAAGATGTCGCTGTCATCGCAGTTGAAATCCTCGATGACAAAAACCGCGTGGTTCCTATTGCCGCCAACGAAGTCACTTTTGAACTCACTGGTCCCGGAAAAATCATCGGTGTCGGCAACGGCGACCCCAGCAGCCATGAAGCCGATAAGCCGCCCGCCCAACTCTACGATTCTCACGGCGCTCTGATGTTTGGCTCGATGTTCGATCAGAGCGCACGACCTATGCCCAACACGCCACAAATTCTTGTCATGCGACGCTGCTTCAACGGCCTTGCTCAGGTCATCGTGCAATCGCAAAAGCAACCCGGCGACATCGTACTGACCGCGCGCTCGTCTGGTTTACAGTCCGCGACACTAAAAATCGCCGCTGGCGCCGCTCCGTCGCGTCCCGCGGTTCCTTAAACGGCTCGACCACCACGCCGGATTCCACTCATTGTCATCTTTCATTTGATCGCCGTCGGGTCCGTGCCGTTCTTTGCTTCTTCGAGCATGTGCTCGCCAAGCAAGTCCCAACTCAAAAAATGTCCCGCGGCTGTCGGCTCGCCCGTTTCTGGATTGTAGTTTTCGTTCATTCCTCCGGTGGCGCGTAAATCGCGCACCAACAGATTCACGGTTTCCTCCGCGAGCTTCACCGCTTCTTTCTTGTAGCCGTAGTTTGCCAACCCCTGCATCACCAGATAATTCGACACAATCCACACCGGCCCCCGCCAGTAACCCGATCGTGGATTGTACAGTGGCTCCGCGGGAGCCAAAGTTCGAATGCCGTTCGGCGACCAAAATTCCTTGGCGTTCAGCAAGTGCTCTCGAATAGTCCGTTCCGCCTCGGCCTTCGTCGCGATGCCCGCCCACAGCGGCACGAAATTCGTCCACGTCTTGATATGAACCATGCGACCGGTGCGCGAATCGATGTTTAGGAACATGCCGTCGCGCTCCGACCACATTTTTTCGCGAACCAACTTTGCAAGTGCGTCCGCTTTTGCGTCGTACGCTTTTTCATCATCTGCGTCGCCGAGTTTCTCAGCGAGCACGGCCATCGCTCGATATTCGCGGTAAATGTAGCACTGAAGATCCACGCCCTCACTCACATCCTCCGGTTCGTCCGACACCGCCGGATTATTATCCACTCCGCTCTCCACTCCATTGAACCAGCGGAACAATCCATCATTCGCTCGCCGCG
>DASYYI010000343.1:0-2939 GCA_035933995.1 Candidatus Acidiferrales bacterium
GGTGGCGATACATCGAAAACTCAGAATGTGATGATTAACATCACCGTGCTCGGTGAACTTGCCCCCGGACAGGCAATCACTCGCTCCGGCGCTCGCCCTGGCGACCTTTTATACGTGAGCGGGCAATTGGGCGGCGCGCAATTGGGCCTGGAATTGATTTTGCGGGGGCTGGCGCATCGGCGGAGTCTGCGAAGATTTCTTCAGCCGCATCTCTACCCGAAAATCCCGCTCGCGCTGGGTCAATGGCTGGCCATGCGTCGCTTGGCAACGGCCATGATGGATATTTCTGACGGTCTTTCGACGGACCTCGCCCGTTTATGCGACGCAAGCGGAGTCGGCGCGCGCATCTGGTCCGCCAAAATCCCAAAAGTCAAGATTCCAGCCGCCCTCGCGCGCCTAGACCTGAACGCGCTCAAACTCGCCCTCCACGGCGGCGAAGATTACGGCCTGCTTTTTCCCGTGCCTCCAAAATCCGCAAAACTGCTGCGCCGCCCCTCGTCGAGAGTTCCCGTCACATGCATCGGCGAGATCACGCGTCAAACGCAAATCCTTCTCGTTCGCGACGACGGAACTTCAGCGCCCTTGCCTGCCAAGGGCTGGGATCCCTTTCGTAAACATTCATAGTCCCTGCGCAATTATTGCTGCCGCGATGCACCGGGCGCTGTTGCGCTCGGCCCGCTGTGCGGAATTGGAGGCTTCGCGGGAGGCTTCGGCAATTGCACGGGCGTGGTCTGCGGCAATCCTTGCTCCGTCACATCCGCGGGCGGAGCCGTATCCGGCACATCCACTTGCTCATTCACCGATTTCGCCAGCTCTTCGAGCGGCACCACATTCTGAAACTTCTCCGCCGGCATCCCCTTGCTCGCTTGCTCCATGAATTCCAGCCAGATCGGCAACGCCACGCGCGCTCCCGTTTCCTTCAGCCCCAGCGAAGTTTTCGGGTTGTCGAAGCCGGTCCACACGCCGGTCGTCAATTGCGGCGTGAACCCGATATACCAGGCATCCGTGAAATCATTCGTCGTGCCCGTTTTGCCCGCGGACGGGCGTCCTAAAGCTTGCGCGCGCACGCCGGTGCCGAATTGCACCACGTCTTCAAGCATCGCCGTCATCGTGCGCGCGGCATTCGGCGGAATCACGTCGGTCACTTTCGGGCGCGTTTCATCGAGAATCGCTCCATCGTACGAAGTCACGCGGCGAATCATGTGCGGTTGAATGTGAATGCCGTCATCGGGAAAAACAGTGAACGCGGACGTGTGTTCGAGCAGCGTCAAATCCGCCGCGCCGAGCGCGAGCGGCAAATACGGCGGCAGCGGGCTGGTGATGCCGAACCGCCGCGCCGTGGTGATCACGTTTTGGATTCCTACATGGTCGAGCAAGCGCACCGCAGGCACGTTGCGCGAATCCGCCAGCGCGCGCCGCAGACTGATTTTCCCCTCGAATAGATTGTCGTAGTTGTGGGGCGAATACACCTGGCCGCCGCTTGTGTACGTCACGGGCGCGTCGAGAATCGTGTCGAAAGGCGTCATGCCCTGCTCGAGCGCCGTGGTGTACACATACACTTTGAATGAGCTCCCCGTCTGCCGCATCGCTTGCGTCGCGCGATTGTATTTCGAATCCTCGAAGCTGTACCCGCCGACCATGGCCTTGATTTCGCCTGTGCCATTGTCAATGGCTAGCAGCGAAGCCTGCGCCGCCGGGACTTGTTCAAGTTGCACCTTGGCCGTCGCGCCATTCAGGTTTTCGATATACAGATTTGCCAAGTCGCCCACGTGCAGCAGCTTCTCCGGCGATTTCTCTCCTGTCCACGAAAAATCTGGCGCGGTAATTACCGCGCGATACGCTCCTATTTTCGCTACCGCGGCCTTCGCATCCACCGCGCTGATTAATCCCGTGACGTAATTCCCCACAACCATAGGCTCGCGCCAATCGGGCGAGTCGTAACTTTGCAGCGTGCCCAAATGCGCGCGAAAAATATTCGGCAAATTGCCGCGCCAGCCGTGGCGGCGGTCGTAAGCGTGCAAACCATCGCGCACGGCCTGGTCCGCGGCGCGCTGCATGGCCACATTCAGCGTTGTATAAACGCGCAAGCCCTCCTGATGCACGGCTTCGGATCCGAATTCCTGCTCCAGCCGCTGGCGAATTTCCTCGACGTAATATGGCGCAAGCGAATTGTTCTGCGGATACGTCAACCGCAAGCCCAGCTGCGTTTGCTGCGCTTCCCTCGCTTGTGCTCGCGTGATTTTGCCGTTGTCCGCCATCAACTGCAGCACCAGGTTGCGCCTGGACAACGCCGTCTGCGGATAGCGCGTCGGCGAATAAATGGGCCCGCGGATAATTCCCGCGAGCAGCGCCGCTTCCGGCAGCGTCAATTCGCCTACATGCTTGCCGAAATAAAATCCCGACGCCGCTTCAAAGCCGTAGTTCCCGTTCCACAGGTAGACCTGATTGCAGTACATCGTTAGAATTTGCTGTTTCGTATAGTGCCGCTCTATCTGAATCGCCAACATCGCCTCTTCGATTTTGCGCTGGAAACTGCGGTCCGCGCGGTTCAGGAAAAGTCCGCCAGCGAGTTGCATCGTGATCGTGCTTGCGCCCTGCACCAGCTTCCGGTGCACCATATCGCTCCACGCCGCTTCGGCGATGCGCGGAAAATCCACGCCCCAGTGGTCCATGAAGTGACGGTCTTCGGTGGAGATAATCGCGTCTTGCAGGACTTTGGGAATTTGATCGTAGGTCAGCAAAATTCTGCGTTGCAGGGCAAAACTGCCGATGGACGTGCCGTCATCCGCGTAAAGCTCCGTGACGACGTCGGGGCGGTAATTTTCGAGTTCCTGAATTTGCGGCAGGTCGCTGCTGTAAACAAACAGCAGCCCAACGGCCGAGCCAAACGCAATCGCGCAAAGAACCAGCAGAATAATCGCGACGCGGCTGAATGCCCT
>DASYYI010000355.1:0-7020 GCA_035933995.1 Candidatus Acidiferrales bacterium
CTCTTCAAGAGCGGCAGCCTGCTCGCGGAAAATTTCGTGAATCTCGCCGAGCGGAAGCTGTTTCCCCTGACGCAGAGTGCCCAGCGGGCCGATGGAGCCGGCGATCAGCACTTCGTGACGCGCGGCCTCGCGGGCCTCGCGGGCGATTTTCACGCCGCGATGATTGAATTCGCCAACGCGGTCGCCGAGTCCGAGCGCGGCCAGCTTGTGACGGTTCGCGCCGAAAGTATTCGTTTCGATGATTTGCGCGCCCGCTTCCAAATAAGTCTGGTGAACGCGGAAGACGGCCTCGGCTTGCGTCGAATTCAATTCGTCGAGGCAGCGCTGCGGCCCCAGCAGTTCATAGAGCATCGAGCCCATGGCGCCATCGCCGATGAGCACCGAATCAAGCAGCCGCTCGTTGAGGTCTTCAATCTTCATTTCGCGTCCTGCTCCCCTGACATGAACCTGGGTGAAAAAAGAAGCTGGCAGTATAGCACTGGCGCGGCCCTGCGCCCTTGGCCGGGAACGCTGCTGCGGGAACGTCGACACACCTTGAATTCATTACCGATCAAGAAAATGCAAGTCATTGGATATCGGGGACTTACGCAAACGCGACTGTGCATTCCATTACCGATCAAGGTTCGGCGTTTTCGGGGAGATTTTGGCGGTTCTGAGGCGCGTTTTGCTTTGTCGTGGGTCGGCGCTGCTGGCATCGTCGAATTTTCGCTCAGACAAGGCTAGCACGATGTGGCGCGCAGCGATAGGCGGCGTGGCTGTGGAAAAAAGCAGCTAGGGATTTGCGCTACTCCTTAGTTGAGCCGGTGTCTGATGCAAGCGCGTCGGCGATGGCGAGTATTGTGGTGACGCTGTTCCAGTTGCGGCCTGTGCCGGACACTTTGAGCGTTCTTTCGACGAGCGGCCAGAGTTTTGAGCGACCCATGCCGTCGGGGAAATAAATGTAAAGTTCGCGGCCGTCGAGGTGCAATTCCTCGGGATCGGGTTTGAGCTTCAGAAGATTGTCGCGTGCTTGCGGCGTGGGTCCGCTCGCAAGGAAAGTGACGAGAAGTTTGCCGGGCTCGATGCCGCGACGCTTGGCAAAGGGATTCCTGGCGATGACGTCGCGCAGTTCGTCAGACGTGCGAAGAATCACATCGGGGCGAAAGCCGAAGCTGCGTTCGATGGCGGTCTGAATCTGGCTGGAAAGTTTCGCGAGGTTGCGCTCTTTCGTTTTGAAAATGACGTTGCCGCTTTGGATGTGAGTCTGACAGCCGGTGAATTTCAGGGATTCGTAGAGCGCACGAAGCGCGTCCATTTTGATTTTGTTGTGGCCTCCGACGTTGACGCCGCGGAGCATGGAGATGACGATGGGCATGGGGGGAGTATAGCGCGATTTAAGGCTCTCCCCGAAAGGGCTTATACTAGCTCACAGCGGCCGCCGAGGTTGATCGATGCGCGGTTTTGCTAAAAATATATTCCCAAAAATCGGCCTTCATCGCCGTAGCGCACCACAACCCAGTCTACACTCCCAAACTTGACAATCAGCTCGTTGAGAATCGTGCGAAGTGTAACATCCGTGAGCGTCAAAGATATTCGGACCTTTGAATCTCTCTGAAGAGCACCCGCTTGCAACTCCCTCCTGACAACATTGTGACTCGCCAGCCACGCCTTCACAACGGGGATTTCGCCTATAGCTTTGGACGCTTGCTCTCTGGAGGCCCTCGCCAGCAAAAAACGGGCGACCTCGATATCCAGCACACTGTCCGACTGCGATACCGGGCGCACGTCGAACACGCCGTCCATCGTGGACCAAGCGTACTGCGGGTTCTGCGCGACAAGTTGGTTGAGCACGATCTCGGCCTTGCGCGCAGATAGATTCAAGGTCACCGGTGAGTCCTCATAACCGGATGCATATTCCAGCCCTATATGAACGTTGTACCTAGTGCCAATGGCACGTACAGCGGGCGCAAGTCCGGCGAATGTCTCCGCAGGGGCCGAGTGCGGAAACGCAAGCATTTGCAAGCACAAGAAAGCAAATATCCCAATCAGGCCACGTATGGATCGCAAAGATTTTTGATAGTCCATAATCCCTCCTAGGGGCAGGTGCCAGAGGTCGTAATGTCCTTGGCGGTCACGTCCGTCGATTGAAAATTAAGGCAGTTGACCCTAATGTTAGGGTACTGCGTACCGGTCGAATTATTGGTAATCATGATATTCTGACGGACGATAACAAACTCACCTGGCTGCGGCGGAGGCGGCGCTTTGGCCGTGAACGCCCAGAAGTCCTGAAATGCTCCGCTGGTCAGCGCACCACCGCCTTGGTTTGCCTGTAATCCCGGAGGGTTTGAATTAACTGTAGTAACGACTTCGGTCGCGGTAAAGCTGCCGGAAGTGATCTGGTGGCCATTTTGATCCAACAGTGTAAAGGCTGCACACCGCGAATAACCCCAGTGCGGGCCGTCATTGGTTCCGTTGCACTCGATCAGGTTTGTTCCGTTATAGGTTATCTCTGAGCCTAGAGATAAAGAGAGGCTCGTCGGCACTTGGACTGTGAACGTAGTCGAACCGACGGTTTCGGTGCCACCGCCGTCGGGATTGGTTATGGTGGCAGTTAGCGTGGCTGTACCGGCTGTGAGGCCCTTGACAACCACGCCAGTACTTGAGGTAAATGTCCCAGTCGGACTGACAATAGAGGCAGAGCTGGTGATGGTGAGCGAAATTGGCGTTGAGTTATTCGAAGGCATAACCGTGGCGGTTATATTCGCGGTCTGGCCGATGGCGACGCCGGGAAGGCTGGAGAACGTGACTGTGGGCGCGACGTTGACGTTGTCGCCGCCCTGTGGGGTCATGGGGAGGATGGGACAATCGTTCAGTTTGTACCAAACCTGCTCTTCAGTGGAGGCTCTGGTGGTTGTGGTGCCGGTCGCCACTCCGCCGTGGGTCCCGTAGGCGTCAACCGTGGCAACGGACTGATTGGCAGTGCTCCAAGTATTGTCGAAATCGCTGGTGATGTCTACCCACGTGCCGCTACATGTGTCGATGACTTCCACACCCTGGTCCGCGAAACCATTTAGCGGTACACCGAGCGGGTCGAAATAGAACTTGGCGGTTTTGTAGGCGCAGCAAGAGCCGCAACCGTAAGTCACGTTGCCGTACTTCTTGTCGTACACGATCTTGCCTTCAAACAGGCTGGGCGCGCCGACATGTCTGGTGAGTTCGCGAATCTCGTAAGAGCCCACGGTGAGGGATGCTGGGAGCACAGTGCCATTCTTATCCGGGACCTGGTCGCGAATCAACTGGCCAACGTCGATCCACATTTGCTGGTCGGGCTGAAGCAGCTGGTCGATTTCGTAGGCGCCCGTGCCGTGATCGTAGTTAAGGGTGAGCGCCGCCTGAGTGGGCTTCGTTCCGCCATTGCCGACTGTGATGATGGAATCGTGGGTCGCGTCGTACTCCCAAACACTCGCAACCCAATGGAAGGCCAACTGATCGGAAAATGGAGTCTGCGCGCCGTATTTCAGAGTTTTATCATAGCTTGAGGCGATTGCCATTACATCGCCGGGCGTGCCGTTGGTGGTCAGTTTCACAGCGGCCCAATTGGCGTCCAAGGGAACTGTGCCGCTGTGCTGCAATACCGCAACATCCACATTTTGCGTTTGGTAGGGTCCCAAGCTGAGGCTGGGACCGGCAGACACTCCGGTTTGCGCGCCCCGTTTCCATTCGAAGCTCAGGTTCGCATCGAGGGGCTTCGCCGTCGCGTTTCGTATAAGCAACTGCGGCTGGAGCACTGTGCCAGCAGGGAATTCCAGAACTGGATCGGGGACAGAGAGCGCGAGCATGGGGGCGTGAAGCGTCCACGAGCCGGTCTTCGCAAAGTCGCGTTCCGCAAGCGTCGTGCTGGCGTCGTGATCGTACATCTTGAGCAAGGCCGAGAATCCAGCGTTCCGGTCGTAGAGAAAGTGTAGCGTATCGAGCGAGCCAGCGTTCTGGGCCGCAGATATTGTGATGCCTCCGTAAGAGCCGGAGAGGCCTCCAGCGGCGACTAATTGCCGGACCGAATACCGAGCCATCGCACCGGGCGCAAGCGCCACCTGCTGCAAGAATCCCTTGCCGCTGGCATCGTACAGGGACAGACCAAGCAGAAGCTGGCTCTTTCCCTCATTGGTTAGAATCAGGTAGTCACTGGTTGCGCTTGCTGGCAGCCACCAAATGCCCTCGCGGCTTCCAGTTTGATAGCTCGTGAGTTGCGACGAGGAATCGATGTGCAGCGCGATCGGTTTTCCAACACCCCGGATCATGGCCATCGAGAAGAGGCTAGTCTCGGTGGGGGCTTTGTAGCGCAGCACGACCGAACCGTAAGCGCCAATCAATTGCGGCGCAACCGAAGCTAGCGCCGTCTCGACATCGGCAATGACCACCTCGTGGGGCTTGATTGTGACTGGCTGAAGGATCGTTTCCGCGCCGTTCGAGGAGCGCAGAACCGGCGTAACCGTCAGGTCCTGGCTGACCTGATCATTCCGAAGCTGGATTTCGCTCGCCCATCCGGGCTCGGTAGTCCAATACGGAAGGAACTGCTCCTGCTCCGTAGCTGGCGGAGGCGGCAACGGCGGCAGCGAAACCCTCTGTGCGGTCGTCTGTCCGCGAGAGTTGAGAGATGACTGCGCGGCCATTCCGAGAAGGCAGTGCCCACAATCAGGACGATAGCCGAAAATGCGCGGGATACCCAAGGGACCCGAGAGGGAATTTCCATGGCTGCCTCCCAAGGCTTTAATTCTGTTCGTTACGTGAATGAGTGTGTAACACAGAGATGTATATAATACAATACAATAAATATTGCATTACTCTACCGCTTTTGTTCCATGATGCCGGCGATGGTGTCCATCAAGTCGAATTTGGTGAGGATTTCGAATTTGCCGTTGGACATTTCGACGAAGACGGCAGGGCCGGAATGGCTGAGGAGATGGGTGACGCGTTCGACGGGAGAATCGCTGGGGACGCGCGGAAGGGCTTCGGCCATGACTTCGCGGATGACGAGCTTGCGGAGGTCTTTGCCCTGGAGCGCGAGATTCAGAATTTGGTCTTCATAAATCGTGCCGATGGGAGTGTCGTCCTCGAAAATCGGCAACTGGGAAATGTCCTGCTGCTGCATGATGTGGAGCGCGTGGAAAACGGTTTGGTACGGGCGCGCGATGACGAGTTCGCGATGCTTGCCGTTTTGCAATTTGACGCGGACGACGTCGGCGGCGCAGAGAGGAACTTCGGATTCGACGTAGCCGTGCTCGCGCATCCAGCCGTCGTTGTAGACTTTGCTGAGGTAGCGCATGCCCGTGTCGGGGAGAAACGCGACAACGACGTCGCCCTTTTTGCATTCGCGCGCGAGACGCAGCGCGGCTGAAACGCATCCGCCGCCGGAACCGCCGGTGAAAACGCCTTCCTGTTTGGCGAGGCGGCGCGCCCAGACGAAAGATTCCTCGTCGGTGATTTGAAGAATGTCGTCGAGGACTTTGAAATCCATGGTCGAGGGGAAAATATCTTCGCCGATGCCTTCGACAACGTAGGTTTTCGCTTTGCCCACGTTGCCCGTCGTGAAAAATTCGTAATAGAGCGAGCCGATGGGGTCCACGCCGATGATTTTCACGGCGGGATTTTTTTCCTTGAGGAAGCGGCCGACGCCGCTGATCGTGCCTCCCGTGCCCATGCCGCAGACGAAATGCGTGATTTTGCCTTCGGTGTCTTTCCAGATTTCCGGGCCGGTGGTGCGGTAATGCGCCTCGGGATTCATGGGGTTTTCGTACTGATTGGGGTAAAACGAATTGGGAATTTCGCGCGCGAGTTTTTTCGCGACGGAATAGTAGCTGCGGGGATCGTCAGGCTCGACGGCAGTGGGGCAGACGATGACTTCGGCGCCGAAGGCTTTCAGTAGATCGATTTTTTCGCGTGACTGCTTGTCGGTGATGGTGAAAACGATTTTGTATCCGCGCACGGTGGCGACGAGCGCGAGGCCCATGCCTGTGTTGCCGGAAGTGCCTTCGATGATTGTGCCGCCGGGTTTTAGAAGGCCTTTGCGTTCGGCTTCGTCGATCATCCAAGTGGCGATGCGATCTTTTACGGAGCCGCCGGGATTCAGGTAATCCGCTTTGACGTAGACCTCGGCTTCGATATCCTTCGTGATGCGATTCAGCCGGATGAGCGGCGTTTCGCCGATGGCCTCGAGGATGTTTTTGCAACGCATGTCGGCAGCGGCCTTTCGCTTCGTTGAGCTAGCGCCAGCTTACGAAGTTTGGGGCGTGAAGTCCAGACGGTGTCGCGCGGGTGTTTACACCGTAAGCTGTTTTTTTACGAATTGTGGCGGGATTGATAAACGCGATAAGGGGTATTCGATGAAGAGGCAGAATATTTCGAGCGGGACGCCGTGGGAACCGGTGGTGGGATATTCGCGGGCGGTGCGCGTTGGCGCGCATGTGTATGTGGCGGGGACGACGGCGACGAACGCGCGAGGAGAGATCGTAGGGAAAGGCGACGCGTACGCGCAGGCGGTGCAAGTACTGAAAAATATCGAGTCGGCGCTGACGAAAGCTGGCGCGAAGCTCGAACACGTGGTGCGCACGCGATTGTTCGTGGCGAATATAGCGGACTGGGAAAAAATCGGGCGCGCGCACGGGGAAATGTTCGGCAGGATTCGTCCCGCGTGCACGATGGTGGAGGTGAGCGGCTTCGTGTCGCCGGATATGCTGCTGGAAATTGAGGCGGACGCGGTGATTCTGGATGGCGAGTAATTCATCGCGGGTGTTTTCTTAGGCGACGCAGAGACGGAACCCTCGAAGCATCTCCTGACGATTGCGTTACAATCAAATTGGAATGGGTGATCCGCCACAGGGCGCAATTCGCATCGCGGGGGGAAGGGCATTCAGCCGCGTCGCGATTATTCTGCTGGTTCTTTGCGCGATTGCGTTTGGCTCGGCCGTTGGGCTGCTGTTTGTTTACAGCAGCGACCTGCCGCAAATTCAGGAACTCGAAAATTACCGCCCCGACGTCGTCACG
>DASYYI010000403.1:0-1854 GCA_035933995.1 Candidatus Acidiferrales bacterium
ACGCCGCCACCGTGAAAAATTCCACAAAACTCAGCACGCTCGACCATCCCTTCCAGAATGCGCCGCTAAAAAAGAGCATCGTCATCAAATTTCCTCCGCTGAACCCTGCCTGATTGAGCTGCTGCTGAAATGGTTCCACGATTCCATTCCACACCGTATAAATTCCCGCCGCGCCCATGGCCATCGCCGTCATCCATCCCCAGGACATGCTCGACTGCGTCGCTGGCGCCGCAAATCGCGCCGGAACCGCGTCTTTTTCCTGCAAACTTCCTTCGAGCCAGCGAGTTTCGTGTTCCAGCGACGCCAGCACGGCCCGGCACTCCGCGCACTCGCTCGTGTGCGCCAGCACTTCGGCCGCTTGCGCGCGTTCGAGCTGCCCATCCAAATACAGAAGCGCCGCCATCTCGTCGAAGTGTTTCATCGCCTGCTCCCCGCTGCGGAAGCGCGTAGCCCGGGCGCCATCTGTTCGAGCGTCCGCCGCAATTGGTGCCGCGCCCGCAGCAATAGCACGCCCACAAACGGCCGCCGCACGCCCAGCGTCTCCGCGATTTCGTCGTAACTCATATCCGAGTAGTACCGCAACGTCAGCGCCATTCGCGTCCGGCTCGGCAACTGCTCGAGCGCTTTCCGCACCTGCTCGCGCGAATGCTGTTCGAGCAATCGCTCCAGTTGCCCCGGGTCCGGATGCTCCAGCGGCATGCTTTCGACGTCGCCCGTTTCCAGGTCCTGCCGCACGCGCCGCCGCCGCAACAAATCCCAGCAGTGATTCGCCGTCACGCGGTAAAGCCACGCGTTGAATGGCCGCGAACCATCGTATTGTTCCAGCTTCCCGCGCAATTTGGCAAAGACCTCCGACGTGGCGTCCTCGGCGTCCTCTCGGGTGGGCATGGCCCGCCGGCAGAACCGGAAAATCGCGGGCGCGAACTGGCGATAAAGCTGCGCCCAGGCCTCGGAGTCTCCGTCCCGCGCCTGCGCTATCGCCCGCTCCAGCCCTGCGTCTTGTCCTCCGGGTTCCATCTTGGGCTGCATATATGTCTACGCACCGCCACGCCGCTAAGTTACACGAACAGGTCCCTTAGCCGCGTCAAAAACTCAAGTTCCGCCGGATGCATTTTCTCTCGTGCCGCCTCAATCGTATAAAACGCCGCGCGGTCCACTTCCGGAAATTCCTGCTGCCTCCCCGATCGCGGCGGCCACTCCATCGTGAACGTGTTGCTCTTGATTGCCGCGGGATCGCAATTTCCCTCAAACGCCCATGCCGTAACCGTCTTCCCGCTTTTGTGCTTCACGCTCCCCAGTTCCAGGAATTTCCCCTCCGCTTTCAGTCCTGTCTCCTCGGTGAATTCCCTTTTCGCCGCCGTAAATAAATCCTCATCCGCCTTCGCTTCGCCCTTGGGAATGAACCACGCGCCCGCATCCTTCTTCGCCCAAAACGGCCCGCCCGGATGCACCAGCAACACTTCAATCTTCCCGCCACGCATGCGATACATCACCAACCCCGCGCTGGCCTTCGGCATTCGCTCAGTGTAATCCGTATCCTTCGCGTTGCCCATGCCGCGCTCTCGGTGAGGCGCGTCTCTTTGCTATAATCATAATTTAGTGGTGGGCAGTTTGAATTTTCTTAGTCGTGGCAATAGCGGTCAAAATTCAAACTGATCCACTACCCATATTTTCGCTTCATCGAAAACTCCGTGCAGCGTGTTACCTTGTTTTCTCGCTTCCCGTTCAACATTCGGGCTGACGCATGACCGCCAAATCGCGCAAAACACTTTTCCTCGTCGACGCCATGGGCTACATCTTCCGCGCCTACTACGCCCCCATGGGCGAACGCTTCGAGCACAAAGGCATACCCAC
>DASYYI010000419.1:0-5439 GCA_035933995.1 Candidatus Acidiferrales bacterium
ACTCGAGCGAGCGGGCACGAGATTGATCTTTCGGACGAGTGGGCTAACTTAACCGCGTCAGAAAATGCCGAGGCTGTTGGCGATGCACCCAACTCCCCTGCAGCCAGTGCCGAAGCGCAGGTTCCCGCCGCAGCAGCAACGGAGCCCGAAGCGGCGGAATTCGAACTCGAACTGGTTTCCGAAACGCCCAGCGCGAATAACGAAGCTACAACCACAGAAGGTTTTCTCGATCAGCTCGTCGCGGAAGTGGAGGGTCTGGAAACTTCTACCGTAGAACCGCCCGCGGAAACAAAACCGAAGCGCGTCGATGAACCTGTTCCTGAGGTCGCATCGGCCGCGCCAGTTAGCAAAAATGAGTTAAGCGAAGTTTTTCAGGAATTCCGCAGCGAACTCGGCGAGATGGGCGAGAAGGACGAGGACGAAGACCTCGAGACACATTACAATCTGGGCATCGCGTATCGTGAGATGGGCTTGCTCGATGAAGCCATCGGCGAATTTCAAAGAGTCGCGAAAGCGATTCAGGAAGGGCGCCCTTTCCGCTACTCGATGCAATGCGCGACGCTGCTCGGCTTGGTTTTTATGGAGAAGCAAGAGCCCAAGATTGCCGCGCTGTGGTATCAACGCGCGCTGGAACTTCCGGGACTTGATCCAGAAACAGTTCTCGCTTTGCGGTATGATTTGGGCTTGGCAGAAGAGCAAGCAGGCAACAGCGGAGCGGCGCTCGATAGCTTCAGGCAGGTTTACGCGATGAACATCGATTACCGCGACGTCGCGGAGCGCATCGCAACACTGCAAAAACACTAACCTCCATTGGCCAACCGTCTCCTACGCGTGCTGTTGCTGCTTCTGTGGCTCGAAATGGGCCTGCTGATTATCCTCATCCCATGGTCGACATTCTGGGAAACGAATTATTTTCTCAATCACTATCCGTCGCTGATACCAATTTTGCTCAATCCTTACGTTCGCGGAGCGATTTCCGGGCTGGGCGTGGTGGATGCCGTGCTCGCTGTGGATTCTTTCCGGCGCAAGCGACCAGCAGTCACACCGAGCAATTAACTCCACGGCTACACACATGCTTCTCTGTTATGTGACCGACCGGCATCTCCTGCGAAGTCAGCAGTCTTCAGACGCAGCTCCCACCGGCGATTTGTTCGCGCGCATCGAGCGTGCTGTCGCTGCGGGCGTTGACTGGATCCAGATCCGCGAAAAAGATCTGCCGGCGCGCGAATTGCTGGAGCTTACTCGCCGAGTCATCGCGGTAACTCGACAAGAAGCGAATCCTCAGACGCGCGTCATAGTAAACGACAGGCTCGATGTGGCAATCGCCGCGCGCGCAGCCGGCGTGCATCTTGGCGGCGATTCAATTTCGGTTGCCGAAGCTGTTCCATGGTGTCGCGCCGGAAACGCTCCGCCGGATTTCATGGTTGGCGCGTCATGCCATAACGTTCAAGAAGCCATCGCAGTTGAACGCGCCGGCGGGAATTACATTTTCTTCGGGCCCGTGTCCGAGACGCCCGCCAAGATGAAGTTTGGCGCGCCGCAGGGTGTCGATAAGCTTGCTGAAGTTTGCCGGAGCGTTCAAATCCCGGTGCTGGCCATAGGCGGTATCGACGAGGAAAATGCGGAAGCTTGCGTGCGAGCCGGCGCGGCAGGCATCGCAGCAATTCGCCTGTTTCAGCAACCGCGAGATGCTGCATCGTTGTGCGGCGTCGTCTCGCGTTTGCGCACGATTCGACTGGACAGCGCGCAATAATTAGGACAGAAGATCAGCTCCTGCCACTCTATTGCAGAAATGTTCAGTCTCCCAGCCACTTTCCCACCGGCTCCCAACCTTGCACGTGGTCGCAAACGACTTTGATCGTCCCGGTGATGGGAATCGCCAGTAACAATCCGAGCGCGCCCCACATCCATCCCCAGAAAAGCAGGGCGATCGTGACGGACACGGCACTCAGATGGACGCGGCGTCCGACGAAAGCGGGCAGCAGATAGTTCGCCGCCATCAAGTGAAAAAATCCGAGTACTCCACAAATCAGGAGGAATGGGCCCACGCTATGAAACTGCTTCAAACCAATTAGTGCGGGCGGCATCCAGGCGAGGACCATGCCGAGATAGGGTACGAGGTTCAGCAAGCCGGAAACGAGCGCGGTGAGGAAAGAGAAATCCAATCCCATGGCCCAGAAAAACGCCCAACTCGCGAGTACCAGAATCAGTCCTACCAACGCTGTTCCCACCACATAGCTGCGCAGCATATTGCTGACTTCGGAGAGGGCAATTTTTACGGGTGTTCGTTGCGCCATTGGAAATAGTTCCATCGTGCCGTGCCAGATTTTTCGCTTTCCTACGAGCATAAAAAAAACGAGGAAGGGCACAAAGGTAGCGGCGAACAATCCCGTATAGAGGGAACCGAGCCGCTGAAGTAACGCGTCGCGTACCGGATGCGATTCGGTAACGGTGACTACGCGCTGCTCGCGTGATTCGTGCGGCGGCGGCGAAAGTTCGTTGACTCGCGATTCCAGCAGGTTCATACGGCGCTCGATGTCGCTGGTGACGGCGCGCAGCGGGGCGCGATATATCGGCCAGTCCGCGCCAAATTGGTCCACGCGGCTGACGAGCGAAGAACCAAGAAGAAAGAGCAACGCTATCGCCACGATCAAAACAACGAGCGAACCCAACACTCTGGGCAAGCGGAAAAGTTCGAGCCACACGACCAACGGATCGAGGAAATAGGCCAGCAGGATCGCCACCAGCAACGTGACCACCACGCTTGAGGCCAGATAGAAAAACCCGATCACAATTCCCGCAGCGATAATTCGCGCGCTGACGGCGGCGGTGCGCACGGGTTTCTCTTCGTGGGTCAGGACGGGAACAGTGTCTGGCATTTCCGTGAAGATACCATACACGGGCTGCAAACTATCTTGTTTCGTCTCGTGCCTATGCGTGTCTGGACATTCGCACGATGGGAAGCGAGACGCCATTCGAGAGCGGAACTTCGAGACGTTCCAACTCGACGTAGCCTTTCGCGCGGTAAAACGGCACGCCGGTCAACGTGGCGCCCATTTCGAAGCTAGTGAAGCCCGCGGACTTCGCAGCCGATTCGCAAGCTTCGAGAATCATGCTCCCGATGCCGCGCCGGGCCCACGCGGGATGTATGAAGAAAGCGCGAATTTTTGCGGCATCACGGGCCGGTTCCAGTAGCGTATCCTGCCGTCCCGTCCAATGATCGCCACCATAGAGCGTCTTGCGTTTGCTCCAGCCGCCGCAGCCGGCGATTACGGAGCGATTCTTTTTGGATGATTTGATTGCCGCAACGAAATACGTGCCGTCGACAATCAACTGGCTATCCACTCCGTATACGGTCTGGAGCGCGAGCTCAATTTGAGCCGGCGTGTAATCTTGCGCTTGCAATCCGCGGACAGAGGCGTCGATCAATTCACGCAGAACGGGAATATCCGCGGGAACTGCGTGGCGAATCTGAATCTTCATTGGCGGAGAACGACTATTTCAGTCGTGGGTTTTGGTTTCGATTTCATTACGGAGCGCGGCAACGAACTGATCCAGCGGCTGAGGGCCGAGGTCACCCTTTGTGCGATGGCGCACGGAAACGGCGCCGGATTCGGCCTCTTTGGCGCCGACAATTAGCATGTAGGGAATTTTTTGGAGTTGCGCATCGCGGATTTTCGCCTGGAGCTTTTCGTTGCGATCGTCCAAGTGAACGCGAACGCCCGCGGCGCGTAATTTTTCCTGGACAGCTTCCGCGTATTCCGTAAATTTCTCACTGAGCGGCAACACGCTCGCCTGCACGGGCGCAAGCCAAACAGGGAAGGCGCCCGCGTAGTGCTCGATGAGGATGCCGAAGAAACGCTCGACCGAGCCGAGGAGAGCGCGATGAACCATCAGCGGCTGGTGACGCGCGCCGTCTTCGCCAACATATTCGAGGGCGAAGCGCGCCGGCAAATTGAAATCAAATTGCACCGTGGTGAGCTGCCACGGACGCCCAATCGCGTCGATCAATTTCACGTCGATCTTTGGACCGTAAAACGCGGCTTCGCCTTCGATGCGCTTGAACGGAATTTTCATGCGCTGGAGAGTATCGGAGAGCGCGGCTGTTGCACGATTCCAGTCTTCCGCTTTGCCGGCGTAATTTTCCGGATGCGCGGCGTTCCATTCGGAAAGCTCGACCTCGTAACGGTCGAAGCCGAAGGTCTTCATCACCGCGAAAGCGAAATCCAGGCAGCCCTGCACTTCCGATTCGATCTGGTCAGGTCGGCAGAAAATGTGCGAATCATCCTGCGTGAAGCCGCGCACGCGCAGCAGCCCGTGCAGCACGCCCGAGCGCTCATAACGATAAACCGTGCCCAGCTCGGCATATCGCAGCGGCAAATCGCGATAGCTGCGCAGATGCGACTTGTAAATCAGAATGTGGCCGGGGCAATTCATCGGCTTGATCTGGTAATCGGCTTTCTCGATTTCGATGGGACTGAACATGCTGTCGCGATAAAACCCGGTGTGCCCGCTGGTCTTCCACAAATCGAGGCGCATCACATGCGGAGTGAAAACTAAATCGTAGCCGCGGCGCAGCAGTTCCGCGCGCAACCAATCCTCGACGATCGTGCGGATCAGGCCGCCCTTGGGATGCCAGAAAATCAGCCCCGGGCCGGCTTCGTCTTGAATGCTGAAAAGGTCCAGCTCTTGCCCGAGCTTGCGATGGTCGCGGCGTTTCGCTTCTTCGAGCTTGTGCAGATATTCGTCGAGTTCGGCCTGGGTGTAAAAACACGCGGCGTAAATCCGCTGCATCTGCGGATTGCCTTCGTGGCCTTTCCAGTAAGCGCCGGCGACGTTCATCAATTTGAACGCCTTGATGCGTCCAGTCGAAGGAATGTGCGGGCCCTTGCAGAAGTCGATGAATTTTCCCGTGGTGTAAAACGACACCATGGGCTCGATGGCTTTTTCCTCGATCAGCTCGCATTTGAATTCCTGCCGCGAGTCGCGATAAAACTTCAACGCTTCCGGCTTGGGCAGCAGTTTGCGCTCGTTCGGAATATTCTGGGAAGCGAGCTCGCGCATCTTTTTCTCTATGCGTTCCAGGTCTTCGGGAGTGAATGGTTCGTCGCGAACAAAATCGTAGAAGAAGCCATTGTCGATGGGCGGGCCGATGCCCAATTTTACGTTCGGGAAGAGCTCGATGACCGCAGCGGCAAGCAGATGCGCAGCGGAATGGCGCAACACCTGAATCGCCTCGGGATCCTTCGGAGTGAGAATCGCGAGCGAAGTATTCTGATCGAGGGGGCGAGAAAGGTCCCACAATTCGCCGTCAACGCGAGCAACGAGCGCTTCTTTTTCCAGTCGAGGCGAAATTTGCCGCGCGATCTCCGCGGGAGTGGTCCCGCCCGCGACTTCGCGCTTCGCCCCGTCCGGCAGCGTGATTTGTATGGTACCCAT
>DASYYI010000430.1:0-5974 GCA_035933995.1 Candidatus Acidiferrales bacterium
TCGGGACAACAATGCATTCTTGCGACACAGCTTGATTCGCAAAGGACGATGGATCCAATGACGAAATTATCGAAGTTCAGCGCGGCTTTGACAGCGGTCGTTTTCATTGCGGGAGCCACGTGTGCGCAGGCACAGACAACCCAAAAGCCTACGCCGCCAACGCAGGAGGATATGGAGCAAGCAGTTGCCGAAGCTGCGCAACCAGGGCCGATTCATGCGCAATTGATGAAACGGGCGGGGAAGTACACAACTACGATGACGTTTTCAGCGCCCGGGACCGAGCCGCAGGAATCGACGGGAACCGCAACACTGAAGCCCATCCTCGGGGGGCGTTTCCTCGAAGAAGAAAATTCCGGTGAGTCGGGGGGCCAGCCGTCGGCGGGGTTGCGGCTATATGGATACAACAATGGCTCAAAGCAATACGAAGCGATCTGGATTTACAATGGCTCAACGGCGTTTCTTGTGCTCGACGGCTCCAGCGACGACAACGGCAAGACCGTCCGCTACACAGGCGCGTTCATCGGTCCTGATGACTCGAGGCAGACGCTGCGCGTAATCGTCGAACAGCAGGACGCGGATCATTTTGTGGTGCGCCTGCTCGGCGAAGGGCCGGGAGGCGCGACTTCGACACTCGCGACGACTTACACGCGTGTCACCGCCCAGACCAGAAAGTAATCGCACGTGCCGCGCTCCCCTTCTCTGCTTGCCATTGCTACAGCCGGTTGCAACTGGCGGTGAACGGAAACGATGTGACCACGTTGCCGTTTGCGTCAAGCAGCGTCGCGGTTCCCTTGATCGAAAGCTGATTCAAGGCAGCGTTGAGAGACATCGGACCCAGGTAGTGAAATGTGCCTAGGAAGTTGCCACTCGCGTCCCACGATTTCTGGTAAGCCTTCTGTGAGTACGTCAACGGCCCCGTGCTGGCCCAAGTTCCGACCGTAGGGCTCTGCTGCGACGGTGGAGCTGCATCATCAATCTCGGACTGGGGCCCGCGCCCACATGAATATTCTCGATGTCGTTAAAGGCCGGAGCGCCGCCCGCAGGAGGAATCGTGCAATTCCACGCTCCGACGATCGGATCCGTGAAAACAGGCACCCTCTGCTGCTCCTCTTGCGCTTCTTGCGCGCTCACAATGTACGCCATCGGAAGCAGCGGAAACACTCCAACGCGCGTCACGGCAACCACCCGTTTCTTAACTGAGAAACGGGTGGTTCTAGGAATGTGGCCCAGAACACCTATGTGGAAAGACGACAAGCCCTCAGCCGTTGTGCGAGGGCCTTGCGTCGAGCGTGCAACCGGATCTTTCCGTTTATGGGAACTGATACTGGCTGATATTGCAGAAGCAAAATTCATCGAGGCCCCCGTTAGCTAGCGCATGCGTTCTAGCCACCATGTGGTTATGACCGCCAGCAAAAGCTGAATAAATCCCGGTCGCCTCCAGTATCGTTAGCTCGAAGGTTCCTTCCAAGAACTGCCCACCCATCCCGTCGGGGTGGGCAATCGTTGAGTAATTGTTATATCCAAGAGAATTGGGATTAGGCAGGAATGGCGGTACGTCGAGGAATTGCATCGCAATTGCGCCTCCGGGGAGGTCGTATGCACACAAATTCCCTGCCAACTGCACGAAAAACTTGCCGATAGCCTTGTCCTGGTCCCTGCTACCTCGAATTCCGAAAATGGGGTAGAACTTCGTTTTCGAGTACGAACCATCATCGAGGTTCAGTGTGTTCGGGTTCAGGCCGAGGTTTCCTTGCCCGCTACCAGCGGGCACAGGCTGATAGACTCCCCTTAGCAGAAGGATGAACGGATTGTTGGGCTGGCGATCTTCCTCCTCGGCCATCAACCGTCCCGCGGATAAGAGCAGAGCGGCCAGCGACCCGCCGATGAAAGTTCTTCTTTGTGGGTTGGTTGGTTCTTGTCCGCTGCCGGGCTTGCTTGCATTGGTCAAGACTCGGTCGGTGATCATAGAGGGTATCCTTTCGTTTGTTTTAACCGGAATTTCCGATTTGGACCTCGGCCTCGCGTCTCGCACTGTGCTCGGGCCTCGCCCACAACACGGTTGACAGCGACCATAGTTTCCGTCGCGCATGCCGTCAACCGACCTATTCCTAACGCCATAGGGGCTGCATTACCAGTGACTTACGCTGCCCTCTTGCGGAGACCTGACCCCCTGTGATAAACTCCGTCCAGTCCTTTCTCGCAATGTCAGCGCAAGACACCAGCCCGAAACTTGTTCAGTTCGGGGCTTTCGAGCTCGACCTGCACCGTGGCGAACTGCGCAAGCAGGGAGTCAAAGTCAAGCTGCAGGAACAGCCGTTCATGGTCTTGCAACTCTTGCTCGATAATCCTGGCGAGATCATCAGCCGGGAGCAGTTACGCTCTCACGTGTGGCCCGCCAATACCTTCGTCGAGTTTGATCAAAGTCTGTACAGCGCCATGGCCCGATTGCGCGATGCCTTGGGCGACTCTTCGGAGAGCCCACGGTTTGTGGAGACTGTTGCGCGTCGCGGATATCGGTTCATCGCTCCCGTGACCGTGCCGATTGTCTCGGCTGTCTCGTCCAGCGGCGTTACGCCTGCCAAGTCTGAACCGGGCAGAGGAGGCCAACAAATAATTCGTCTTCGGCGGCTTCCAACCAGCTTGTTGGCTGGGTTGGTTGGTGGCGCCCTGCTGCTGGTCACGCTTCTTACCTTCGATCTGCTTGGCGCTCGGACTTGGTTGTATAGCCGCAATCACCCTATCCGCTCCATAGCCGTATTGCCTCTGGAAAATCTCTCTGGTGATCCCGCGCAGGAATATTTCGCCGATGGCATGACCGACGAATTAATTACGGACTTGGCTCAAGTCGGCAACCTGCGCGTGATATCGCGCACCTCGGCCATGTCTTACAAGGGCACGAAGAAGACTCTGCCGCAGATCGCACGTGAGCTAAACGTAGACGCGGTGTTGGAAGGCTCGGTAGTTCGCTCGGGAGACCGCGTGCGGATCACGGCTCAGCTCATTCAGGCCCAAGAGGATCGCCACATTTGGGCGCACAGCTACGAACGCGATCTCCGCAACGTGCTGGTTCTACAGGGCGAAATCGCTCGTGACATAGTGGGCGAAGTGCGGGGGAGTTTGCGACCTGCTCCGTCCGCTCGCCCGGTGAACCCGGAATCCTACGAAGCCTATCTGCGGGGACGTCGTGATCTAAATAAAGCGACCTCAGAAGCGGACCTAGAGAGCAGCATTTCCAATTTCCAGATGGCGATCGCTAAGGATCCGCAATCGGGGCTGGCGTACTCAGGTCTAGCGGTGGCGTACGCAGCTCTGGCTGACTTCTATCGTGCGCCGAAGGAGGTCATGCCCAAGGCAAAAGAGGCGGCCACACGTGCGCTGCAGCTCGACGAGACTCTTTCCGAAGCCCACGACGCACTCGGATGGGTGGAATTTGCCTATGAGTGGAACTGGCCATTAGCGGAACAACATTTGAAGCGTGCGCTGGAACTGAACCCGTACAACGCGCTGGCGCACGATCACTATGCATATTTTCTCGCCTCGCTCAGAGGTCGAGATGAGGCATTTGCCGAGAATCAGCTTGCGCGGGAACTTGATCCCTTTTCGCTGACGATTTTGGCCGACAGCAGTTTCTATTTCTACATGGGACGGCAATACGACCGCGCGATCGATCAGGGACAGAAAGCCCTGCAGCTCGATCCCCGCTGCTACACCTGTCGCACGTACGTTGCGCTCGCCGAGGTACAGAAAGGGCAATTCAGGGAGGCCACACAGGAAATTGAACCCGTCAAGTTTCCGGAAGCCGCTCCCATTGATGTGGCGACGACCGTCAGCATATTGGCGTTTGCTGGGGAAATGACACGCGCCACGTCCTTGGAAAAGAGCCTCCAGGTTCAGCTGAAGCAGCGATACGTTTGTCCTTATGAAATCGCAACCGGTTACACCGCACTGGGAAAGAAGGAGGACGCGTTCAAGTGGCTGCAAAAGTCTTATGAGGCGCGCTCCATCTGCATGATTTGGTTGAATTCGGAGCCGCGTTTCGATCCCCTGCGCTCCGATCCGCGATTTGCTGCGTTGGTCCGGCAGGTAGGGTTGCCGGAGAGACACTGATCGCGCGACGACAACGGCAAGACCGTCCGCTACGCAGGCGCGTTTCATCGGCCCCGATGGCGCGAGGCAGACACTTCGCGTAATCGTCGAACAGCAGGACGCGGATCATTTTGTGGTGCGCCTGCTCGGCGAAGGGCCGGGAGGCGCGACTTCGACACTCGCAACGACTTACACGCGTGTCACCGCACAGACCAGAAAGTAATCAACGCGGCTGCTTTGCTGCGCGCGCAGGAATGCCGCGGGCAAGAGCGCAGTCGCGAAGACTAAAACCACCGTGCGGAATTTCATCTCCGGTCTCCTGTTGCTAATTTTGTGAGATGGAGGCTAACAGAGGTTGCCTTCCCGCGTCAGATTTCCGTGGCTGCAAATTACCGTGCCGCTTGCGTTGATTTGGTTTCGAAGCTATAGTCCCGCGCCAATCGGAGGTTGCAGCCATGACGAAGCGAGTTCTCCTGGGCGCATTAGTGGGCGGCATTGTCGTGTTTATCGTGGGCGCGCTCCTGCATACAGTCCTCGGCTTGGGCGAAGTGGGCGTGAAAGCAATTCCGCAGGAAGACGCGCTGCTCTTTGCGATGCGCGCTGCCGTTCACGAATCAGGATTTTATGTTTTCCCTGCACCGAACATGACGCCTGGGCGCGGCAAGGCGCAGATCCAGTCGGACAATGCGGCATACGCTGCGAAATTCGCGCAAGGGCCTTCTGGAATTTTGGTCTATACGACCGGCAGCGGCGTGGCTTTGAATTACGGGAAGCTGCTTGGTGGCGAGTTCGTAATCGATGTAGTCAGCGCGTTTTTTCTTGCTTGCATTCTGGCGATGGGCGCGGGCGGCAGAAGTTCGTATTGGAAGCGCGTGTTCGCCGTGACGCTCGCCGGCCTTTTCGCGACAGTCTTTTTGGGCCTCGAATATTGGAACTGGTACAACTTCCCCACGAACTACACATGCGCGTACATCTTCAACGGCATCTTAGACTGGTTCTTCGCCGGCCTCGCCATGGCGGCGATTGTCAAACAGCGCACGACGGCCTAGAGCACGGAAGCGGCGCGGTGCGATCAGTCGGACGCAACGATTTACAGTTGACGATCGCTTGACGTAGTTGGTCTAGCTGACTTCAATGCAGTGGCGCAAAAAGAAAAAGGGCTCCGAGAAATCGGAGCCCTTTTTTTGCTGGAACTAAATCCTGGCGGCGACCTACGTTCCCGCACAGTTACCCGTGCAGTATCATCGGCCCTGCGGAGCTTAACTGCCGTGTTCGGGATGGGAACGGGTGTGACCCCCGCGGTTAGACCACCAGGAAAATCAGAGGCTGGAAGCTGGAGGTTGGAGGCTAAACAAAACAGACTCAAAAGCCAAGAACCAGAAGCGCAGCCGAAAATTGTAAAGTTTGAGGCCGGAGCTTAGAGGTTGGAAAAAAACCTGGCACCGGCGACAAACTTTGAAACTGAAGGAAGCGGGCAAAATCCACAAACTCATCTGAGTAGTGAAAGTGAAGAGGTTGCTTTCCAAGCACTCCGCATTTTATTGCGGACCCCTTCGCCGAACTGCGGCTCAGGATGCCGATCCTGGTCGGATCGGCACGTGTTGGGAAAGTTTTATGGTCAAGCCGAACGGCCGATTAGTACGGGTAAGCTACACGCATTGCTGCGCTTCCACCTCCCGCCTATCAAGGTCGTAGTCTACGACCGGCCTTCTTAGGTGACCGCAGCCACCTTGGGAAACCTTATCTTGAGGCGAGCTTCTCGCTTAGATGCTTTCAGCGATTATCTCTTCCGAACTTCGCTACCGAGCGATGCCACTGGCGTGACAGCTCGATCACAAGAGGTTCGTCCATCCCGGTCCTCTCGTACTAGGGACAGCTCCTCTCAAGT
>DASYYI010000457.1:0-22036 GCA_035933995.1 Candidatus Acidiferrales bacterium
GCGTGGGGTGCGGCCCGCAGCGCGGCGGGGCGCTGCACTTCTTCGGCGGGCGCGGCGGACATGGCGCTGGCACGGGGTTCGTTTGGAGATGCGGAGGCGTGCTGAACTTCGCGGACGGCGTCCGTGGTGGTGGCGGGAACCGAGCCTGACTGGTGCAGGCGACATTTTTTGTGTTCGATGGCGGCGCCGATGAAGGCGGCGAAGAGGGGGTGCGGTTCCAGCGGCTTGGATTTGAATTCGGGGTGGAACTGGCAGCCGAGGAACCACGGGTGGTTGGGCGCTTCGACGATTTCGACGTAAACGCCATCCGGAGTTTTCCCCGTGATTTTCAATCCTGCCGCGGTGAGCGCGGGTTCGTAATCGCGATTGAATTCGTAGCGATGGCGGTGGCGCTCGGAGATTTCCGTAGTGCCATACGCGCGCGCGGCAAACGAATCCGCGTCGAGTTTGCACGGCCACGCGCCCAGGCGCATGGTGCCGCCCATTTCGTCGACGCCGAGCAGCTCGCGCAATTTGTAAATCACGCGATAGGGAGTCTGCGCATCAAACTCCGTGGAATTTGCATGCTGCAGGCCCGCAGCGTGACGCGCATATTCAATCGTCGCGCATTGCATTCCCAAACAAATTCCAAAGAACGGCACTTTTTTCTCGCGCGCATATTGAATCGCGTAAATCATTCCTTCGATTCCGCGCTTGCCGAATCCGCCGGGAACCAGAATCCCATCCATGTGCCGCAGACGCTCGGCGGCCATTTCGAGCGATTCAATGTCGCCCGACTCCACCCATTCGATGGCGACGCGCGCGCGATGCGCCAGCCCGCCGTGCATCAGGGCTTCGCGCAAGCTTTTGTACGCGTCCTCGAGCTGCACATATTTTCCGACGACGCCGATGCGCACTTCGCCTTCAGGATGCTCGAGCTTTTCGAGCATGGCGAGCCACGGCGACATGTCGCGCGGACCGGATTGCAAATGTAGCAGGCGCAGAATTTGTTCGTCGAGGCCTTCGGCGACAAGCGACATCGGCACTTCGTAGATGTTGCGCACGTCGGGCGCGGAAATCACGGCGGACTGATTCACGTTGCAGAAAAGCGCGATTTTCGCCTTCAACTCCGGCGCGATGGGATGGTCGCTGCGGCACAGCAAAATATCCGGCTGAATTCCAATGCTTAGTAATTCTTTCACGCTGTGCTGCGTCGGCTTGGTCTTGTGCTCGCCAGCCGTGGCGATGTACGGCACCAATGTTAAATGAACGTAAATCGCATTTTCCGGGCCGAGTTCGAGGCGCATCTGCCGAATCGCTTCGAGAAATGGCAGCGATTCAATGTCGCCCACCGTGCCGCCGATTTCGACGATCACCACGTCCACATCATCGGCAACTTTGCGAAACGCGGCTTTGATTTCGTCGGTCACGTGCGGAATCACTTGCACGGTCTTGCCGAGATAGTCGCCGCGCCGCTCCTTCGCGAGAATCGATTCGTAAATTCTGCCGGTGGTCCAGTTGTGATCGCGCGTCAGCTTGGCATTCGTGAAGCGTTCGTAATGCCCGAGGTCGAGATCCGTCTCCGCGCCATCGTCGGTGACGTACACCTCGCCGTGCTGATAGGGAGACATCGTGCCAGGATCAACGTTCAGGTAGGGATCGCACTTCTGAAGAGTGACTTTGAGGCCGCGCGATTCGAGCAGACAGCCGATGGAGGCCGCCGCAACGCCTTTGCCGAGAGAGGAAACCACGCCACCCGTTACGAACACATACTTCGGGCGCGTCACCAAGGCTCCCGTTTTTCCTCCCAGGTAGGCTGCGTACAAATCATTATCGCCGCGACGCTCAACTCTGTCAATCGCCAGTTTCCATTCCTCAGACGCTTGAGCATGTGAATTGGCAGCGACAAAAACTCCGTGACGAATTCCCCGCAACGCGACACAATGCGTGGCCGTCGATAGACGCACATGGAAACGTAGCCTCGATTCACACAAATCAAGGAGCTGCGGAATGAAAAAAGAATCGCAGATTTCGCGACGATTGTTCCTGAGAGCGACAACTTTTGCGGGGGCGGCGCTCGCCTGCGGCTTTGCGCCTCTGTGCGATTTGGATGGCGAGACTCGCCTCCCATTTATGCCGCCGGCAAAATCGCAAGCGGGAGTCGCCAGCGCACCTTCTGGCAGCTTGGACGAATGGATCGAGCGCATTTTCTCGCGCGAATTCGTGGGCAAACGTTTCGGTCCGGCACGCTGGGACGAGGACGGAAAGTCGTACACCGTTCTGGAATCCGCGCACGGCAATCGCGAAGCGCAGGAACTGGCACGGTACGACTCCGCGAGCGGCGAACGGAGCGTGCTTTTCTCGTCCGCCGAGTTGATTCCCCCTGGGACAAAAGAACCGTTGCGCGTCGAGGATTTCGAGTGGTCGCGGGACCGGAAGAAAATACTGATTTACACAAATTCGGCGCGCGTGTGGCGGCAAAATACTCGGGGAGATTATTGGGTATACGAGCGCGAGGCGAAGCGTCTGCGCCAGATGGGCGGAGATGCGGCTCCGTCGTCATTGATGTTCGCAAAGTTTTCCCCGTCCGGTGATCAGGTGGCTTACGTGCGCGCGAATAATATTTACGTCGAGGAAATTTCATCCGGCAAAATCCGCGCGCTGACCAGCGATGGCTCGGAGACCACAATCAACGGCACTTCCGACTGGGTGTATGAAGAGGAATTCGATGTGCGCGACGGCTTTCGCTGGAGCGGCGATGGGCGCAGCATCGCATATTTTCAATTCGACACGCGTCCCGTGCGCGAATTCTCGATGATCAACGACCTCGGCGCAGGTTTCCGCCAACCTGTTGCGCGAATTCCCTACCCAGAATACGGCGTGTATCCAAAAGTCTCGACGTTTCGCATACCGTCCGCCGGGACGCCGAACTCCGCGGTGCGCATCGGCGTTGTGAATGTCGACGATGCCAAGACAAAGTGGATTGACGTCACGGCAGATCCGGAAAAATCGTATCTCCCGCGCATGGAGTGGGTCGGGGATTCGAACGAGATTCTGCTGCAGCACATGAACCGGCGGCAAAACATGAACGACGTCTATCTAGCCGACGCGCGCAGCGGGCACGCGCACCGGATTTTCCACGACGAAGACAAAGCATGGCTGGATGTGAATGAAGACACGCGCTGGCTGGCAAAGCATAAGGGATTCCTGTGGGCGAACGAGAGCGACGGCTGGCGGCATGTTTACGTTATCGCGCGAGATGGCAGCGGCGCGCGGCTGATTACGCGCGGGGATTTCGACGTCATCGAGATTCTCACTGTGGATCCCGAGGAGGAATGGCTTTACTTCATCGCATCGCCGGACAATGCGACGCAACGCTATTTGTATCGCGCGCGCATGGACGGCTCCGCCGCGCCAGAACGTGTGACGCCGCCAAATACGAACGGGATTCACCGTTACGATATTTCTCCCGATTGCAAATGGGCCTTGCATACGTTTTCGTCCTTTGATGTGCCGCCCACAACGGAATTTGTGAGCCTGCCGGAGCATCGCGTGGCGCGTGTGCTCGCGGATAATTCCGAAGTGCGCGAAAAACTCAAAGTCTTTGGTACTCGTGCCACGGAGTTTTTTCAAATCAACATCGGAGATGGCGTGAAACTGGACGCTTGGATGATCAAGCCAGCCGATTTCGACGCGTCGCGAAAATATCCGATTCTTTTCAACGTGTACGGCGAGCCAGCGGCGCAGACAGTGCTCGATGGGTGGAGCGGCGGTTCGCTGTTTCACCGCGCAATTGCGAATCAAGGGTACATCATTGCGTCGGTCGACAATCGCGGCACACCGGCGCCCAAGGGACGCGCGTGGCGCAAGATAATTTACGGCGCGGTGGGCGTGTTGTCGTCGAAAGAGCAAGCTGCGGCCGTGCGAGCGATCGCTCGCGAAAGGTCATACGTGGATATCGAGCGTGTGGCGGTGTGGGGATGGAGTGGCGGCGGCACAAACACGCTGAATTTGATGTTCCGCTCGCCAGAAATTTACAAAGTGGGAATGTCAGTGGCGCCCGTGCCCGATCAGCGCATCTACGACACGATTTATCAGGAACGCTACATGGGATTGCCACAGGAAAATGTCGAGGGGTATAAAGCGGCGTCGGCGGTGAATTTCGCGCAAGGACTGCAGGGGAAGTTGCTGCTGGTTCACGGCAGCGGGGACGACAATGTGCATTTCGCCGGCTCGGAATTGCTGGTGAATCGGATGATCGAGCTGGGGAAGGCCTTCGACTTCATGGTGTATCCGAATCGCACGCACGGGATTTCGGAAGGCCCCGGCACCACGCTGCATATTTTCAAGCGGCTGGCGCGGCACTTGACGACGTATCTTCCCGCAGGGCCTTCGCCGCGCACGATGACTTTGTTTCTGGGTCGCAAACGAGAAGCGATTTCGCGAGGATAGAGGGCCCTGCGTTTCGCTTCGGGGAGTAGCAAACACTTCTGCGTGCCCGTATTAGCGGCTGTGTAATACCGGCTGGCCGCACCGTGCGCAAAAGTTTGTATTCGGCGAAACCGAATGCCCGTTCACGCAGCGCCAACGATTGTCGCCCTCGCGCGCAGCGGCATAGAAAATCGCAAGTGCAGCGGAGTAGAATGCCATCCAGTGCCCGGAGAATCCCCGCCACACAATCGCAGGTGGATCACTGCCGCTGCCGCCAGTCGGAATTTGAAGCATGAACAATGAGAAATTCACGAGCGCGTAGATTAAGAACATATAAACCGTGTACCGCATCCAGTCCGGCGAACCCTTCAACACAACCTTCCAAAAGTCCTTTCGCCTCGTACTGCCCGCCCGTTGCTTCGCGACGAGAATTGCTGGAAACCAAACAACGAAAATGCCTATGTGAAGAATCCAAAAGAGCGCTTCTGGCGCAACGCGTCGACCCGCCACGGCCCCGAGATGTATCCACAGGCTCACAACCAGCCCGACTGCGGAAAGTGTGATAAGTGGCCAGAGGAATCGGCCCACCCAGAACTGGCCAGACGCTCCCGGGAGCGACAAAACCAATTCCAGAGCCGGTGCAGGTGCGCGAGCCTGCAAAAGCGTTTCAACAGTGGACTCCAGCAGCGTCGACGTGGAGGGCTTTCCCGGCTTGTATTGAACGGCTACGTCCTTGCCTTTGAGATCTCGTACAAAGTCCAAAGCATCCGCCTCGGTGTAGAAATCGCGTTTGTACTGCCCTGCATAAGTGATTCCTGCCACAGAATAGAAGTAATCGATCTCAGCTTTGTAGACTTCCGAATTGGTTCGCGAAGCAGTGGACACGATGAATCGCTTTCCCGTGTCTATGCCCGTCGATTCAATGCGCCCTTGAGCGGACAGCCAGCTAGCCGCTTGGTTACGTCGATGCCAATGCCACAGTGGTTTGAACCAGCCAGCGACAAACAATGCCAGCCACAAATAAATGATCCAGGGCCAGGTGCTCGGGTGAGTCCATTGGCGAGGAATCTGAGGAAACATTGGAAGCATTCTAGTCGTAAAAGCATGTCTGGGGAAGGCCGCGCACGGCGATTCATTAATTACGTGGCGGCGGCTTGGCGGGAGCGGAGGGCGGCTTCGACTTTGGCTACGTCGGCCGGTGTATCGACGGCGATGCCTTCATAGGCGCATTCGGCGACGCGAATGTGGTAGCCGTTTTCGAGCCAGCGGAGCTGTTCGAGCTGTTCAAGGCGCTCGAGCTCGCCGGGCGGCAACGCCGGAAACTCGAGAAGCGCATCGCGGCGAAAGACGTAGAGGCCAATGTGTTTGAAATGGCGCGCGGAGACGCGTTCGCCCGCGTCGCGGACCCAGGGAATGGGCGCGCGCGAAAAATAAAGGGCGTTGCCATCAAAATCGAGGACGACTTTGACGATATTGGGATCCATGATTTCAGCCGCATGGGAAATAGGCGCGCAGAGCGTAGCGACTTGCGATTCCGGCTCTGAAAGAATTTCGTCCACCGCGGCGTCGATAGCTTCAGGAGAAATGAGGGGTTCGTCACCCTGCACGTTGACGTAAATCTCGGCGGGGATATGGACAGCGACTTCGGCGATGCGCTCGGTGCCGGAGCGGTGTTCGCGCCGCGTCATGATGGATTCGCCGCCAAAACCTGCAACGGCGTCGCGGATGCGGTCATCGTCGGTCGCCACGATGACGCGGGAAACGCGGCGGCTCATCTTGGCGCGTTCGACGACGTGCTGAATCATGGGGCGTCCAGCGATGGGCGCAAGGGGCTTGCCGGGGAAACGCGAAGAGTCGTAGCGCGCAGGAATCACCACCACAACGGAAGGTGAATCGCTTTGGGACTTTTTCGTCACGAGAAACTTCCACGCTTCAGGAGCATCTTACCACGTTGACGGAAATTGCCGCGCCGGCTCCTGGCGGTGTCTGGCGGACTTGCCATCCACGATGCGAAGAAAACAGGCGTGAGCGAATCTATACAGGTTCACCGGGCGGAATTTCGGTATTTGTACCCTTGCAATGGGGCGCAACGGTGATAGAATCTCGTCAAGATTTGGGCCGGGGGTAGCGTGCTGATAGCGGCCAGGCTGGCGAGACGAAGTTGGACGGCATGCGCGGTCCTGGCGCTGGCAGTCGGCATGATTCCCTGTGGCATGGCAGTTGCTCAAAGTACAGGGCCACTGATTTACAAGCCTCCTCCAGAAAGCAAGACCTCCCACGTAGCCGAAATCCGGAAAGATGTCAATTTAGTGCTGGTAAATGCCACGGTTACGGACCCGTACGGGCGGTTGGTGACCGGGCTGGACCAGGAGAATTTCCGGGTCTTTGAGGACGGGAAGGAACAGGAAATCATGCGATTCGCCGAGGAGGACGTACCGATCTCGATTGGCATGATTTTCGACGTCAGCGGCAGCATGTCGGACAAGATTGCGAAATCGCGCATGGCGGCGGTGCAATTCTTCAAGACCGCGAATCCCGCGGACGAATTTTTCCTGGTGGATTTCGCCGATCGCGCGGAACTGGCGACGATGTTCACGAGCAGCATTGAGGAGTTGCAGAACCGTTTGCTTTTCAGCGCGCCAAAGGGAATGACGGCGCTCCTCGACGCTGTGTACCTGGGCATGAGCGAGATGAAAGGAGCACGCAACGCGAGAAAAGCTTTGCTCATCATATCGGATGGAGGCGATAATCATAGTCGCTACGATTACAGCGACGTCAAGCGCTTCCTGCGTGAGACGGACGTCCAGATCTACGCGATTGGGATTATCGACCCGGACGCTTGCGACAGAACTCCCGAGGAGTGCGCGGGACCCGGGTTTTTGCAAGGGCTGGCGTCGATGACAGGCGGCCGGTCGTTCACGGTGAGAAACCTGGATGACCTCGGTGACATAGCCACCAAGATCAGCATGGAGTTGCGGAATCAATATGTATTGGGCTACCGACCACGGAACACGACGCGCGATGGGAAATGGCGCAAGATCAAGGTCAAGATCCGCCCACCGCGAGGATTGCCGCCGCTCACCGTATATTCGAGGTACGGGTACTACGCACCAAATCCGTAAAAGAATCGCGTTCCCTTCCCTCTTTGGATATCTGTGTTTTTTCTTAGTCACCGCGTTTCTATTTTGCGCCACCGGTGCGTCCGCACAGAGCGGGCCGCCGATTCAGAACCAGCCACCGATCCAGATTCCCCGGCCCGACGCGCCACAGCAAAAAGGGCCGTACACGCTCAAGAAAACCGTGGACATGGTGCGGTTGCCCGTGACCATCGTCGATAAGAAGGGGAATTTCGTTCCGGAACTGAAGCAGCAGAACTTCCGCATCCTGGAGAACGGCGTTCCGCAGAAGATTGCGGCGTTCAGCAATGACGACATTCCCATCGCGGTAGGGCTGGTGATCGACAATAGCGCGAGTATGAAATCGAAACGCGCGCGGGTGAATGCCGCGGCGATGTCGTTCGTGCAAACGAGCAATCCGCAGGACCAAGTCTTCGTTGTGAATTTCAACGATGAGTACTACCTGGACATGGACACGGATTTTACAAACGACCCCAAGGTGTTGAAGGCGGCCCTTGAAAGGATCGATTCGCGGGGCGGCACGGCGCTCTACGATGCCATCCTCGGTTCGATGAACCACCTGAGAAAAGCGAAACGAGACAAGAAAGTGCTGCTGGTGGTGACGGACGGAGTGGACAAGGACAGCAGGAATTCGCTAGCGAGCACGGTGCAGAAATTGCAGCAATCCAACACCGTGATTTATGCCGTGGGATTGTTTACGGACAATGATGACGACAGAGAAGACAAGCGTCAGGGCAAAAAGGCGCTGTTGGCGTTGACGCAAGCGACCGGCGGTGAAGTCTATTTCCCCAAAACCATCGCCGAAGTGGATGACATTTGTAACCGCATTGCGCAGGACATACGCGATCAGTACATGATCGGCTACTATCCGACCAATACGGCGAAGGACGGCACGTATCGCACTGTCAAAGTCGAGCTAACCGACGTGAAAGGCCACGGAAAATTAATCGTGCGCGCGCGGCCCGGTTACTACGCGCCTACAGCCACGCCGGGCACCGAAGCTGTGTCGGGAAACTAGTTGTCGTAACCTCAGTCCTTATCTCGTCCGATTCAACCCTCCCTGTGGCATTCGTCAGTAAGTAATGTGTTCAAGGAAGCCGCGAATGCTTTGTGTCATCGGCTTGGTTCGCGCTCCGTATCACTCGTAACGCAACGCAACCATGGGATCGACGCGCATGGCGCGGCGAGCGGGGATGTAGCAGGCGACTAGCGCGACGACAGCGAGCACGATGGCAACGGCGGCAAACGTTGCGGGATCCGTGGGCTTAATTTCGAACAGCAGGCTGCGCAAAAATCGCGTCATCGCAAGCGCGCCGCCGACGCCCAGCGCGATTCCGATGCTCGCGAGCAGCATGCCTTCGCGGATCACCATGCGCAGGACATCACCGCGCCGAGCACCCAGCGCCATGCGGATGCCAATCTCGTGCGTGCGCTGCGCGACCGAGTAGGCAATTACGCCGTAAGTCCCGATGGCTGCGAGAAGCAGCGCCAGATTCGCGAAGATTCCGAGAAGAAAGCTGTAAAAGCGCGGCTGGGCCGTGGACTTCGAGAGAAGAGATTCCATTGTGACGATCTTATCGATGGCCTGATCTTTGTCGAGCCTTGCGACAATTCCCTTCACCGCGGGAATTACGGATTCGGGCGACGTTTGTGTGCGCACCACTAGAGTCATGGTGGCGTTGGGCGCCTGGCTGAAAGGAATGTAGATCTCGGGTGGCGGAGAGGTTGCGGGCCCGGACTGATGGACATCTCCAACGATGCCGACAATCAAGCGATTTGCTAGGGGAAGAAAATGTGTCCGCACTCGCTGCCTGAGAGGATCCTCCCTCGGGAAGAACCGGTGAACAAACGCCTCGTTGACAATGGCTACAGGCTCGGAGCCTGGTACGTCGTCGGCATCGAAGGGGCGGCCTTTGATTAAAGGAATGCCCATAGTTCGGAAGTATTCAGGCCCCACGGTAGCTTGTTGCGCCTGAAGGGAGCTCCACGACTTTCCGCCATTGACGGAAACTATGGAACTCATGCTCTGGAGCATTGGCAGGTCCTTGCCCAAACCGGCCAGCTGAACGCCGGACAACGCCCGTACTTGGCGCAGGAGTCCGTCGAAGAATGCTACTTGCAGCGCCTTCTGTGGGTAGCGATGACTGTCGAGGCTAAATTCGAAAGCAATCACGTTGCGCGGAGAAAAGCCGGGATTCACACTAACCAAGCGAAGCAAGCTTTTGAGCATCAAGCTGGCACCCGCAAGCAGGACCAACGTGACGGCAATTTCGGCAACGGCGAGCATCCGAATCGCTGCGCGACCGCGATTCACAGGAGCTGTCGGGCGGAGCGGCGCGAGGTCGCCTCTGAGCGCGCTGGCTGGGTCAAATCTTGCCGCTTTCCATGCTGGGACCACTCCGAAAATCGCTGCCGCCATTGCCGACAGGAAAATTGCGAACGCGAGCACCTGGCCGCTGATGTGAATTTCCGCAAGGCGAGGCAGCGTTTGAGGTGCAATGGCCAAGAACCCGCGAAGTCCACCATAGGCAATCAGAATTCCAGTTGCTCCTCCGGCGAACGCCATAAGCAAGCTCTCGGTGAGGAGCTGGCGAGCCAGCCTCATGCCCGTGGCGCCGAGAGCACGGCGAATGGCGACCTCCTTCTGTCTGACTGTGCTTCTCGCTAGAACAAGATTCGCCACGTTGGCACAGGCGATAAGCAGAACGAATCCAGCTGCGGCAAGCAGAATCCAGAGAGCAACGCCCACGTCCCCGACAATAAATTGTTTCAGGGGAAGCAGGCTGGCGCTGAAGCCTTGGTAGTAATTGGCGCTGTTCTGGGCGATGCGGCGTTCGATAGCGTTAATATCTGCGCTGGCAGCAGCTAGAGATTGGCCGGGCTTGAGGCGGCCGATCACGGGAAGAAAGTGAGCGCCACGCTCGGACAGTGAGTTTGCGTCGAACGTCGGCATCGCGGGTGTCCACAGACTGACCTTCCAACCGAGCTCCGAGGGGAAGTCGAACGCAAGTGGAGCAACGCCGACAACGGTGAACCCTCTGTCATCTAGGTTAATGATCCGGCCGATTATGCGGGGATCTGCGCCAAAACGATCGCGCCATAACTGGTTTGCCAGAATCACGACTCGCGGAGCGCCGATTCGATCATCGCTGGGGAGAAAGTCTCTTCCGAGTTCAGGACGTATGCCCATAAGCGAGAAGAAGCTTGCTGAGACGTCCGCCACTTGGAGCCTGATGGGTTCGCCGCTCCCGGTCAGAGTCATGCGATCCTGCGAAACGACTGAAAGGCCCGAGAACGTGTGCTGCTGCCGGTGCCAGTCAAGAAACGTGGGCGGAGAGGCGGGAATCTCTCCGTCGCCCCATTGCGGATTTCGTTCCGCAAGCCACACGAGGCGGTCTGCGCGTGGGAAGGACAGCGGGCGTATAAGAACGGCGTCGACGATACTGAAAATGGCGGTGTTGGCGCCGATGCCGAGGGCGAGCGTGAGCACAGCAACGAGCGTGAATCCCGGCGATTTGCGCAGCATGCGGAGCGCGAAGCGAACATCCTGCAGCAGGGATTCGACGAAGTGAGTGCCGCGGGCGTCGCGAGTTTCTTCTTTGATGAATTCGAGGCCGCCGAATTGCGCGAGAGCGCGACGGCGCGCCTCGGCAGGATTCATGCCCGCTGCAATATTGTCGGCGGTTTGCTGTTCGACGTGGAAGCGCAGTTCGGAGTCGAGTTGCTTATCGAGTTTGCCTCTGCGAAATAGACGACGTAGCCAGCGCATGGTTGCTTCAACCTCCTATTCGTATCGCAGCGCGACCATGGGATCAACGCGCATGGCCCGCCGCGCCGGGATGTAGCAGGCGAGCAGCGTCACGCCGAGCAGAACGATCGCCATGGCGCTGAAAGTCACCGGGTCTGTAGCGGAAACGCCGTAGAGCAGGCTGGTCATCAACCGGGTGAGCAGCAACGCGACGACGACACCGAGGCCCAAGCCAAACAGCGCAAGCTTCGCTCCCTGCCCCAGAATCAGGAGCAGCACATCGCGCCGCTGTGCGCCAAGAGCCATGCGGATTCCAATTTCGTGAGTGCGCTGCGATATCGAATACGAGATCACGCCGAAAATTCCGATCGCGGCGAGCACCAGGGCCATCGCGCTGAACGAACCCAGCAAGTACGTGCGAAACTTCTCTTGTGACACGGATTCGCCGAGCGCCTCGGGCAACGATGCGATATTCGTAACAGGCAAGTCTTTGTCAATCGCGTGAGTTGCCTGGCGAATGCCGGCGGCCACGCTCGATGCGCTCAAGGAAGTTCTTACGACCACCTCGCCTCCATAAAGAGGCGCCTGCGCGAAGGGCACGTACATCATCGGGCCGGGCTTGCGGCCGAGCGACTCATCCCGCACGTCGCCGACAATGCCCACGATTTCGCGCGACACACCGGAGTTCGGCGGAAATCCGAATTTCATTTGTCTTCCGATGGGGTCCTGGTTCGGGAAATAACGCCGCGCCAGCGTTTCGCTGATGAGGGTTACTTTCGGATTGGACGGCGAGTCCTGCTCGGAGAAAAAGCGGCCTCTCAGAAGTGGAATGCGCATCACGCGAAAATAATCAGGACTCACCGTGGCGTAGTCGGCGGCAGTCGATTTGCCGGGCGGCAGCGGCGGATTTCCCACAATGCTGAAAGCGAAAGTCGCTTCGCCTTGACGGTCCATGGGCAGCGGAGCCGCTAGAGCGGAATCCTGCAAACCGGGCTGCGCATGGAGCCGCGCCAGCAGTTCGTTCGAAAAAGCGGTCCACTGCCGCGGCGTCGAATATCGGAATTGCGGAAGCGATATCTCCGCTTCGATGACGTTTTTCGGATCGAAGCCCGGATCGACCTTTGTGACCAGCGCAAAGCTGCGGATGAGCAAACCGCCCGCAACGAGAAGGACCACGGCCAGGGAAATTTCCGCGACGGCCAAAAAATTCCGCAAGTGCTGGCCGCCACGCTGGCCGGCGTGCGCACCGTCCTCTTTGATGTTCGTCTGCAAATTGGACGGAGTCGCGAGCAGCGCAGGCGCGAGTCCGAATGCCAAGGCAGCAGCAAGAGACAACGCCAGCGCAAATACGAGAACGGGTCCTCCGATATGAACCGAATTGATCTGCGTCACTTCGGCCGGCAAGAATGGCCGGAGAATCCAGACGGTCCACGCCGCAAGAAGCACGCCGGCAACTCCGCCGAGCAAGCCCAGCAAAGCGCTTTCCGTCAGCAACTGCCGAATCACGCGGGCGCGCCCTGCACCGAGCGCGATGCGCACAGCGATTTCCCTGGCGCGAGAAGTGGCGCGCGAGAGAAGCAGGTTCGCGATATTGGCGCAAGCGATCAGCAGGACCAGGCCAACCGCGCCCAGCAAAATCAGCAGCGGAGATTTCACGTTCCCGACCACTGCCTGCCGGTATGGCTGAATCCGGATCGTGAATCCGGAATCTTGCGCGGGAAATTCCTTGGCGAGCCTCGCGCCCAAGGTGTCCATCTCCGCCTGAGCTTGCGCCACGGAAATCCCCGGCTTGAGCCGGCCAATTCCGCCCAGCACGCGCACGCCAGGCCGCAAAAGTAGAGGTCCGAAGAGCGGGTCCTGCGCGGCAGAAATCCATACGTCCTGGTGCGGTGCGCCGTCAGGATAGTGAAAGCTTGCTGGCAGGATTCCGACGACAGTGAACGCACGCATGTCCAGAGAGATGGATTGGCCGATGAGATTGGGATTCGAACCGAAGCGGCTGCGCCAGAGATTTTCGCTCACCATGGCCACCGGCGCTGCACCTTGCTTGCCATCCTCGGGCAGCAATGTACGGCCTGCCAGAGGCTTTGCGTTCAGCAGAGAAAATATCTCCGGCGTCACTGCCGCAGTGTTCACAATCGACGGCTCGCCCGCTCCGGTCAACGTGAGATCGTGAAATGCATTTCCTGCCATCTCGCTGAACACGCGGTTCTGCTCGCGGCACTCGCGGAAGTCCCTGTACGATATCGCCGACAGTGCGTCTGGCTGTTTCGCTGGGGCATCGAACACCAGAACGAGCTGTTCGGGATGGGGATACGCGAACGCTCGCAAAAGCACCGCGTCCACGATGCTGAAGATCGCGGTGTTGGCGCCGATGCCGAGGGCCAGCGTCAACACGGCGACGGCGGTGAAACCTGGGGACTTGCGCAACATGCGCAGTGCGAAGCGAATGTCTTGCAGCACAGTTTCAATGAAGTGCGTGCCACGCGCGTCGCGACATTCCTCTTTGATGTATTCCGTGCCGCCGAATTGCGCGAGGGCGCGGCGACGTGCTTCGGCAGGGTTCATGCCCGCAGCGATGTTGTCGGCGGTTTGCTGCTCGACGTGGAAACGCAATTCGGAGTCGAGTTGGTTATCGAGTTTGCCTCTGCGAAATAGACGACGTAGCCAGCGCATGACTGTTTCAACCTCCTATTCGTATCGCAGGGCGACCATGGGATCGACGCGCATGGCGCGGCGCGCGGGAATGTAACAGGCGAGCAGCGCGACAACGGCGAGCAGTGCAGTTGCGGTTACATAAGTCACCAAATCACCGGGCGGCACGCCGAACAGCAAATTGTCAACGAGTCTTGCCATCGCGACCGCGCCGAGAATCCCGGCGAGCACTCCTGCTCCCACTATGACGAATCCCTGGCGGAAAATCATTTTTAGAATTTGCATGGGCTGCGCGCCGAGCGCCAAACGAATGCCAATCTCATGCGTGCGCTGCGCCGCCGCGTACGAAATGACGCCGTAGACGCCGACGACGGCGAGAATTAAGCCGAGGATTCCAAGGGAAGCGGCAAGGGCAGCAGCGAATTTGTAAAGAAGGAAGCCGTTCAGCGTGTCAAGCGCGGTCGTCATGCTCTGCACGTCAAAGACGGGCATGGCAGGTTCGAGCGAGTGAATCAGGCCGGTGACTTCACGGGCCATCGTCTCCGGAGCGGCTGTCGCGCGGACTTGCAGCGTGGTGTAGGAATTGTCGTTCTGAGCCAAGGGTACAAAGAAGAATGGCTCGTTTTGCTCGAAGAAGTCGGCCTCATAGCTGTCTTTCGCGATGCCGATCACTTCCATGGCATGGCTCGGATCATAGGTCGCAGTGAAGTGCCGGCCGATGGGATCCTGGCCATGCCAGTAGCGGTCGGCCATGGCTTCATTGATGATGGCCACATGCTGCGAATTCTGACTGTCCGAGTCGCGAATATCGCGGCCCCGAAGCAAGGGGATGCGCATCGTTTCAAAATATTCCGATGAGACAGAGTTGTACCCGGCCACCGGTTTTTTCTGCCCCTTGGGCGGCTGATAACCATCGATTTCGAGGCTCGCGCCAGAATCGTTATAGCCCATGGGAACCGAGACGGCGAGGCTGGCCGACTCGATGCCGGGGAGAACGCGCGCGCGGTCGAGCAGAGTCTTTTGAAATTCGCGCGTCTGCGTTTCGCCGTAGCCGGATTCATGAGGATCGATCGAAAGATTGAGAACGTGGTGCGGATCGAATCCGAGATCCGTGTGCTGCATTTTTTCCAGACTGCGCACAAAAAGGCCCGCGACAATCAGCAGCATGAGCGCGCCGCCTACTTGCGCCATAACGAGCGCGCTGCGCATGCGTTGCCGGCCGCCGGTGGAAGTGCGCCCGCCTTCGTGAAGAACTTCATTCACGTCGCTGCGCGCGGCACGGATGGCGGGGACGATTCCAACAAGCACGCCGGTTAGAACTGCGGCGCCAAGCGCGTATGCGAAAACGCGCCAGTCGAAATGAAAATCCAGGATGATGGGAAGCGACGTGTGCAGAGGAATGGAACTGAACGAGCTGCTTGCCGCGACGCCCAGAATAATTCCAGCAATGCAGCCGAGCGCCGCAAGCAGCAGGCTCTCCGTGAGCAACTGGCGAATCAGACGGCTGCGCGTCGCGCCCAAGGCCGCGCGCATGGCCATTTCACGCTGGCGCGTCGCCGCGCGAACCAGAAAAAGATTGGCGAGGTTCATGCAAGCAAGGACAAGCACCGAGGCCGGGAGAATCAAGAAAATCGTGCTCACCAGAGACAACGCTCCCGGATTCGTTGGATTGACCGCGAGGCCGGCGGGGCCAAGATGCAAGGCACCGAGGGTCATGCGTCCGTGAAATTCTTGGGACAATCGCTGCGCGACAACGTTCAGCGCCGGTTGCGCTTTCTGCAAGCTCACGTCCGGCCTCAGACGTGCAATCAGCGCAAGGTTCGTATCTTCACGACTGGTAAAAAGGTCCGGGGGAGCATCGTTGAGGGCTACCGCCATTCCAAGAGGCATATAGCCTTGCATGTCCATCAATGAAGTAAGTCCACGGAAGCCCGGCGGCGCGATACCGACAATCGTTACTGGATGTCCGTTAACCGAGGCCTTTTTGCCCACAACGCTTGGGTCGCCGTTGAAACGCGACTTCCAATAGGAATAGCTGAGGACGAGAACAGGATCGGCCCCGGCGGCGCTGCCTTCCGACGGCAGAATGAAGCGTCCCAGCATAGGCTTGATGCCCATCTGGCCGAAGAAATTGCCGGTGACGTAGCCGCCCCACATGGAGTCGCTCTTGCCGTCCACGGTCAAGCCATCCATTTGAAACATCCGGAACGCGGACAGGTCCGAAAAAATGCTTGCGGTCTGCTTGCGAATCTCTTGAAAATCCGGGTACGAAAACGCTGTGCGGGAACTGCTGCCGTTCCACGAAGAGATCAGGAAAGCGACTTGCGCTGGATGGTCTATGGGCAAAGGCCGGACGACGAGACAATCGACAAGGCTGAAGATGGCGGTGTTGGCGCCGATGCCGAGGGCGAGAGTGAGAACCGCGACGGCGGTGAAGCCGGGGGATTTGCGCAACATGCGAAGCGCGAAGCGGATGTCCTGGAAAAGCGTGCCGACGAAATGGGTGCCGCGGGCGTCGCGAGTTTCTTCTTTGATGAATTCGAGGCCGCCAAATTGCGCGAGGGCGCGGCGGCGGGCTTCGGCGGGAGACATCCCAGCGGCGATGTTTTCAGACGTTTGCTGCTCGACGTGAAAGCGCAACTCCGAGTCGAGTTGGTTGTCGAGAGCGCGTTTCCGAAAGAGACGAGTGAGCCAGCGCATGATTGCCTCCCCACAAGGCCAAGTCGGGCGGGGTAAACCCGCGCCGTTTTCAAAAGCAGATTCCCTGCCTGCGGCAGGCAGGTTCGCCGGATGCTGGCCGCATCTGCCCGCCAAGGCGGGCGAGGTAAACCAGCCCTTACAACACAAGCAAAGCTGCCCGCCTGAAGGCGGCCGCTACAAAACAAATGCCTCAGGTCAGCCGTCGCAAGGAACGCGACGCCGGGACCTGAGCTACAAAAGGCAAATACCGCGGCGTCCCAAAAGCGCGAGACTCCGCGCTACTCGGCGGTGCGCAAAATGAGCGCGACGGCGTCCGAAAGACGGGCCCAGTTGAGAACCTCGGCTTCCAGTTGTTTGCGGCCCTTTTTCGTCAGCTTGTAGAATTTCGCTTCGCGCCCGCTGCTCGCTTCGCGCCATTCGGCATCGAGCCATCCGCGGTTCTCCAGCCGGTGCAGAGCGGGATAAAGCGAGCCTTGCTGCACCTGAAAGAACTCCTTGGAAATTTGCTGGATGCGCTGCGAAATGGCGTAGCCATGAATCGGGCCGAGCGCGACAATTTTGAGAATCAGCATGTCGAGCGTGCCCTTGAGAACCTCGGATTTGTCTTCCGGCATAGTCAGCGCCCCTCTTCAACCACTATTGTGAATGAATGTATCCAGCAACTCGTCCTTTGAACATCGCGATGCCTCGGAGTCCGACATATATGCCTAGCTGTTCTATGTGTCAAGAAAAAAAACGCGTTTCGGATAAATACCGCGACGAATTTCGAGCATTTCTAATCGGTACAACAAATTATTAGAAATGCGCGTAAGTTACACAAAACAAAGGATCGCGTCATATTCTAATCGGTACAAAAACGCCATCCGTTGAAATCCGCTTTCACAATCGATTTGCGGCTGGAAAACCAATTCACGCGACGGAACGAAGGAAGCTCGTGCCGTGGGGGATGACGGCGGCGAAATTTTCGGCGACGGTCTGGCCCATGTCGGCGAGCGTGCTGCGAATGCCGAGATTTACGCCGGCGCCGTGGCCAGCTCGCATTTGCGGTGAATAGCAAACGATGGGAACGTATTCGCGCGAGTGATCAGTCGTCGGATTGATGGGATCCGGGTCGCAACCGTGGTCGGCGGTGAGGATGAGCAAATCGGAATTTTTCAGCGCGGCGAGAAATGGACCGAGAAGCGCGTCGAATTCCTCGAGGGAGCGCGCGAAGCCAGCCACGTCCTTGCGATGACCGTAGAGCATATCGAAATCGACGAGGTTCGCAAAAATCAGCCCGCACGGCCGGCGCGCAAGTGATTCGCTCAGCTTCGCCATGCCGTCGGCGTTATTTTTCGTGGTGACGTAATTCGCGACGCCGCGGCCGTTGTAGATGTCGTGAATCTTGCCTACGCCGAAGACGGGGATTTTACGCTCGGCGAGAACGTCGAGAAGCATGGGGCGCGGCGGCTCGACAGCGTAATCGTGGCGGCGTTCAGTGCGCTGATAATTTCCGGGCGTGCCAGTAAACGGACGCGCGATGACGCGGCCGACGCGATTCGGGCCGTCGAGAAGTTTGCGGGCGATTTCGCACATTTTATAAAGCTCGGGGACAGGGATCACGTCTTCATGCGCGGCGATTTGAAACACGCTGTCGCCGGAGGTGTAAACGATGGGATAGCCGGTGCGCTGATGCTCTTCGCCGAGTTCCTTGAGGATTTCGGTACCAGAGGCGGGTTTGTTGCCGATGGTTTTGCGGTCGATGGCGCGTTCGAATTTCTCGATCAAATCGCGCGGGAAACCATTTTTGTAAACGGGAAATGCTTGATCGAGCCAGATGCCGGCCATTTCCCAGTGGCCCGTGGTTGTGTCTTTGCCGGGAGAAACCGTGATTCCCTTCCCGAAAGCGCCTGCGGGATGAGCGGGAGGATCGAGATGCGCGAGGGGTTTGATGCTGGCAAGGCCGAGGCGAACGAGATTCGGTAAACGCAGCGGGCGCGACCGCGCAATGTGGCCGAGCGTGTCGCGGCCCAAGTCACCGTAATCGGCAGCGTCGGGAAGTTCGCCAATGCCGACGCTGTCGAGGACGATCCAGATGATGCGGGAGAAAGATTGAACTGGCGGCATGTTTTCCTTCCAGACTGAATTTATCATAAGTTCCGTGTCGAGTTTGTTTTGCACGCGATCACGGATCCCTTATCGACCGACATCTGAGCGACAGGGAACGCGGGATTTGCGAGGCGCTTGCGGGGAGACGTATAATTATTGGTTTACGCCTATGGCGACGAAACCTACAGAGCAGGGGACCTTTGAGTTGAATCGAAAGCAAATGGCAAAAACCCCACCCTTCGCCAAAGGCGCTTCCTTCCTGCGTCAGGACGAGCAGGATGGGGCACCCGTAAAAGCAAAACCGCGCGCGGAAGCATCCGGTCGTCAGGGGCAAGCAACTACAAAAGCCCCACCCTTCGCACAAAGCGCTCAGGATGGGGCACCCGCAAAACCTCCACCTTTCGCAAAAAGCGCTCCCTTCCTGCGTCAGGGCGGGCAGGATGGGGCACCCGGAAAGGCAAAATCGCGCGCGGAGGTATCCGGCGAGCGGGAGCAAGCAACTACAAAAACCCCACCCTTCGCAAAAGACGCTCCCTTCCTGCGTCAGGGCGAGCAGGATGGGGCACCCGCAAAAGCAAAACCGCACACAGAAGCATCCGCCCGGCAGGATGGGGCACCCGGAAAAACGAAACTGCGCCCAGAAACATCCGCCGGCCAAGACGCGATACGTGTGCGCGGGGCGCGCGTGCACAATTTGAAGAACGTGGATTTTGAGATTCCGCACAACGCGATCACGGTGGTGACGGGCGTGTCGGGGTCGGGAAAATCGAGCCTGGCGTTCGACACGGTGTATGCCGAGGGGCAACGGCGGTACATCGAGTCGCTTTCAGCGTACGCACGGCAGTTTTTGGAGCGGATCGAGAAGCCGGATGTCGACGAAGTGACCGGAATCGCACCGGCGATTGCCATTCGGCAGAAAAATTCCACCCGGAATCCGCGTTCGACAGTGGCAACAGCGACGGAAATTTACGATTACCTGCGATTGCTCTACGCGCGCGTAGGGCACACGTTCTGCGTGAAGTGCGGTGAAGAAGTGAAGAAAGACTCGATCGACGAAATCGCGGAGCGCGTGCTGAAGTTGCCAGCGGGACGCCGATTCTACGTGCTCTACCCGCTTCTGTTGCAGACGGGAACTCCGGCTGACCCCACGAAGCCAGGGCGCGTGCGAAAGCCACTGCCCGCGGCGGAATCGGTGAAGCAAACGCTGGGAAGTTTGCAGAAGCGGGGATTCAACCGGCTGTATCAGGGCGGACGCGTGTACGAATTCTCCTCCCCAGAAACGCTGCTGGATGTGAATTTTGCGAAACCAGTGTACGTGCTCGTCGACCGGCTGGCGCTTGCGCCGGAAATTCGTTCGCGGCTGATGGATTCGATTGAGATTTGCTATCGCGAAGGACGCGGCGAAGCGATTCTCGAATTCGTGCCTGAGCAAGCCGGCGCGGCAGCGGAGCGAATGATTTTCAGCGAGCGCTTCGAGTGCAAGAAATGCGGAATCGTTTATCAGGAGCCAGAGCCGCGGCTGTTTTCGTTCAACAATCCTTACGGCGCGTGCCCGCGATGCCAGGGATTCGGAAACACGATTGATTTCGATCTGGACCGCGTAATCCCGGATAAAAGTAAGTCGCTGGCCGAGGGCGCGATTGAGCCGTGGACGAAGCCGCGATACCGGCAAGTGGTGCAGGATTTGAAAACGTATGCCAAGGCTAAGGGAATTCCAATCCATGTGCCGTTCCGGCAACTCACCGAACAACAACGCAAATGGATTATCGACGGCGATCCGAAAGAAGATTTCGAAGGCGTGACGCCATTTTTCAAACGGCTCGAATACAAAAAATACAAACTATATATACGCGTGTTTTTGAGCCGCTATCGCGGCTACGCGATGTGTCCGGATTGCAAGGGAACGCGGCTGCGGCAAGAAGCGCGGGCGGTACGCGTCGCGGGAAAGTCGATCACCGAAGCGTGCGAGATGATGGTGGCGGAGGCACGCGCGTTTTTCAGCGGGATGCAATTAAGTCCGGCGGAAACGACGATTGCAGGCAAGGTGCTCGAAGAAGTGCAGCAGCGGCTGCGTTTTCTCGATGAAGTGGGACTCGATTATTTGACGCTGGACCGGCTGACATCGACATTGTCTGGCGGCGAGTCGCAGAGAATACAACTGGCGACTTCGCTCGGGTCGCATTTGGTGGGGGCGCTCTACGTGCTCGACGAACCGTCGATTGGATTGCATCCGCGGGATACCCACCGTTTAATTTCGATTTTGAAAAGTTTGCGGGAACTGGGGAACACGTTGCTCGTCGTCGAGCATGATGCCGACACGATTCGCGCGGCGGATTACGTGATGGATTTGGGACCGGGGGCCGGCGAGCACGGAGGAAAAATCACGTTTGCGGGCACACAAAGAGAGCTCGAGACGGACACGCATTCGCTGACAGCGCGTTATTTGAGCGGCGAACTGCATATTCCCGTGCCGGGAACGCGCCGGAGGACGCAAGGCAAGTTTTTGAAGATTGTAAAAGCGCGCAGCCACAATTTGAAGGAAGTGGATTTGATGATTCCGCTGGGAATGATCGTGGCGATCACGGGCGTATCGGGCTCCGGGAAATCCACGCTTGTTTACGACGTGCTGTACAGGACACTGCAAGCGAAACGAAACGGCGGGAATTGGCGCGAGGCATGCGAGAACATCGAAGGAGACGCGGCGCTAACGGCGGTGGAACTTGTGGACCAGTCCCCGATTGGGCGGACACCGCGATCGAATCCGGCGACGTACTTGAAGGCATTCGATCCGATTCGCGAAATATTTGCGTCGACGCCCGATGCGAAAAAGCGCGGCTACACGGCGGGGCATTTCTCGTTCAACATTCCCGGTGGAAGGTGCGAAGCGTGCCAGGGCGACGGAACGGTGACCGTGGAGATGAGATTTTTGGCGGACGTGGAACTGATTTGCGAGGAATGCAAAGGGACGCGGTACAAGAGCGGAATCCTCGACGTGAGATACCATGGAAAAAACGTGCATGACGTGCTGGATATGACCGTGCACGAAGCGCTGGCATTTTTCGCGGGCACACCAAAGGTGACTTCGAAGCTGAAAATTCTGGAAGAAGTTGGCCTGGGATATTTGCGGCTGGGGCAATCAGCGTCAACGCTGTCTGGTGGCGAGGCGCAACGTTTGAAACTGGCGGCGCATCTTACGCGGCAAGAGAATACGGGGGTCCTGTACATTTTCGATGAGCCGACAACAGGGCTGCATTTCGACGACATCTCAAAACTGCTGGCGGCATTCCGGAAATTGCTC
>DASYYI010000471.1:0-5571 GCA_035933995.1 Candidatus Acidiferrales bacterium
CTCCACACCGAATTCGCCGCGGAACGACTTGGGAATGGTCGTGCCGGACGGAGCGAGGTATCCGGTCGGATGCTCGAAAGAAGACGAGCGAACGTTGCCGCTGAATGAGTTGCCGAAATTGGCGCGGTTGGTGAGGTCGAATGCCTGGAAGATTAACCGCAAGGTACCCTTCTCGGCAAAGTTGAAAGACTTGGTTACCCTAGTGTCGAGCTGGAAGAAATCCTGCCCGCGCAAGCTGTCAAAGGGCACCATGATGCAAGTTCCGGCGCTCAGGCACGTTTGCTGGGTCGAAACCGAGGCCTGGGCGTAAGTCGTGAAATCGCTCTGGTTCGATGTTGGAACAATGGCATGCGCTGCGCCATTGCGGGTGCCGACTCCGAGTGTGTCGTGTCCGGCTGTTGCCGTGTACGGGCGCGCCGAGCCGAATTGCATGATCGGCGCCACATCAAAGCCCCAGGGCAAACTGACGATGCCGCTGAGGGCGACGTGGTGGCGTTCGTCATTGGGAACCGGGCCGAAGTCGACTTTCGGGTTCCACGGATTGAACGGATCGACCGGCCGATTACCAAAGGATGCGGCGCTGCCGTCCCAGCCTACTGCTCGGGAAAGAACGTAACTGGCGTTCATGGTGAAGTGCTGATTCATGCGGCGCGTGTAGACGAAGTTTAAGCCGTCGTATCGCGACCGGCCCTGCGAAGCGGCGTCATCTGACGGCCCAAGCAATGGCAGGCCCGCATTTGTGAGCGCCGTCGTCAACACTCGCGTCTTCGTGGCCGGGTCAATGGGATTGAAGTTGAACGTATTGGCTTCATGGACGCCGAGTTCGTGAATGTAATCGACTTCAAAGGTGGAGTAGCCATTGATTTCATAGGAGTAACCGAAATTCCACTGTTCAGAATACGGATTCCGGTAATTTGGATCCATTAGCCGGCCGGTCGCATTCGGTAGGAGCTGCGCCTGGGCGGGCGGAGATACGGGCAGGGGATCAACTCCGAAACGCCAACTGGACAACGGGATGCTGGTTCCGGGCACGTTGCATACTGGGGCCTGTGGTGGTGGTGGGTTGCAATTCGTTCCCGGGCCATTGGCTGAGATCGAATAAGTCACCTGGAATAGTAACGGATTCGCCTGCTGCATCATGAAGAGCGGGATGTTGATGAAGGTTTGGCCGAAATAGAGGCCATAACCGCCGCGCAGGATGTGCTTGCCAGTTCCAGTAACGTCCCAAGCAAAGCCAATGCGCGGGCTGACGCCGCGATTGTCGTCTTGTGGAATTTTGGAAGCGAGTGGGTTGCCAATGGCCTTCAAGTCCTGATAGGTGCGGTTGTTGGGAATTTGGCTGCTAGCGTAAAGGCCTATGTCCTTGTCCCAGCGCACGCCGAGGTTCAGCGTGAAGCCTGAGCGGATCTTCCAGTCATCCTGGAAGTAAACGCCGAACATCTTTGAAGCCAGGAAAAAGTCTGGATCTCCGGATGCGCCGGTCATCGCGCTTACGGCCCCCGCCGTGGCGAAACCATTGGGGTAGAGACCGTTACTGTTAGAGACGATAACAGACGGATTGTCGAGGAACGTCAGAGTTGGCACCGGTGTGAATTCAAACAAGCCACCCAAGACAGGTTCCCAAACGAAGTCCACGCCAGTGTGGAAGGTGTGGACGCCGTGGGTGATGGAAATATCGTCCTTAAACTGCCACTTCTTCTGAATGGACTGTTGCGGTACGTTGCCGTTTGTTCCGAAAGTGCTGCCATCGGGGAAGTTGACTGTGAAGGGCGAGAACTTATTTGTGCCTATGACGTTGTTCCAATACTGATAGCCGGCGGTCGCGTCGTTGACGATAGTAGGAGAGAGAACAGAGTTCAGCGACAGACTGGAGAGGATCAGGTGATTGGTGGTGAAGTTTCCGGCAGTCAGGTCATTGGAGTTGCCCGACTGGTCATTCAGGCCGGTGTTGTTCTGTGCGTTGTAAGTAAAAAACATCGACTCCTTATCATTGAACCGATGGTCCAAGCGGCCAGTGTAACGCCAGTCGAAGTAGGGGGTGGGGATGACGGCGGCAGGCTGGGCGCCGATAGGCTCGGCTAGAGTCAGGCTTTGCAGCGCAAACGCTGCGATGGGATCGGCGGTGTGTTCGCGCTGGCGCTCGAGGGCGAAGAAGAAGAAATCTTTGTCTTTGCGAATGGGACCGCCGATGTTGCCGCCGAACTGCTGGCGCTCGAATTGAGGCGTCGAGGAGCCCGGGGTCTGTTCAGTGAAATAATCGTTGTGGTTTAGCGCAGTCTGCGTGTCGAAGAAGTAGCCACCGCCGTGGAATTTGTTGGAGCCGGCCTTGGTGATGACGTTGATGGCGGCGCCTTCGCTGCGGCCGTTGGCGGCAGAGAAGCGCTGCGTGGAAATGTCGAATTCTTGAACGGCGGAAAGAGGCAACTGCATCACGGGGCCGCCGACGGTGTTGTCCTTGTCGTCGATGCCGTTTACGGTCACGTTGACGTTGCGGCCGTTCGAGCCATTGACGGCAATAACCGCGACGCGATTTTTGGTCGGGTCATAAGAGTTGACAGGACGTGCACCGGGCGCCAAATAAGCGAGGTTGCCGAAGTCTCGCCCATTCAGAGGCATGTTCTGGATTTCCTGTGGCGTGATGTTCATGCCGACGCTAGTTTTCGTAACGTCGACGAGCGGAGCTTGTTCGGTGACTGTGACGGTCTGCGAAACAGAGCCTGGCTCGAGGGTGAAATTCAGGGTCGACGTCTCGCCGACGATCAACTCCGTGGAAGCGACCGTGATGGTTTTGAAGCCGGCCATCGTGATTTTAAGCTCGTAGTTTCCGGCGGGCAGCAAGTCAAAGCGATACAAACCTTCGCTGTTGGACTGGGCTGTGCGCACAGCACCGGTATCTTTGTTCGTCAATGTGATCTGCGAGTTGACCACCACTGCCTGTGACTGGTCGGTGATCGTGCCGGTCAGCGATGCGCTGGCCGTGGCTTGAGCGAAAGTGCTTTGACTGCAAAGTACAAGACTAAGAACCAGAACCGACAGGAATGCCAGTCCGCATAGCTTCTTCATTTTTGCCTCCACAAAATAATAACGAGCGCCGTCGGATGGCAGCGATGAACCCTCTGCCAAAGTCTCCGCGCGCGACCCGCTCAGGTAAGCCGACAGAGTGTCGGCGTGCCTGAAGTGGCCGATGCTACGAGGCACCTTTGCAATGGCGGCGATGCAACCTGAAGCGCCGTCTACCGACTTTTGTGCATTCTGTATACCAATATTCGGATTTATCGACAAGGAAAATCTACTGCGCACAAAATACGTGGTTTGTTGTCTGCGGTCAAATGCCGGAAGAAGCGACTCGAGTTCCCTGGCTACCATAACTTGTAGATTCGTACGTGAAACAGGATGAATCTGGACTGCGAGCAAGGTAGGCCTTGCGAGCCCCTGACAAAATGGTAAGGGAAGAATGCTACGTGGAGGAGGATGCAGCGGCGCGGATGAGCTGCCAGGCGCGGTGGACGTGGCGCAATTCGGTGGTGGTTTGGCCGATGCAGAGGCGCAGGGTGAATTTGCCGTTCAGCTTGGTGTGCGTGAGGAAGAGATCGCCGCTCTGATTGAGACGATCCAGGAGGGATTGGTTGATGACGTCGCCGGCGCGATGGCGGAAACAGACGAGATTCAACGGAGCGGGCGCGGCCAGTTCAAATTGTTTATCTTCACGGATCCAGGAAGCGAATTGCTGGGCGAGTTCGACGTGGCGGCGGACGTGATGCTGCAAACCTTCGACGCCGTAGTGGCGAATCACAAACCATAACTTCAGCGCGCGAAAACGGCGGCCGAGCGGGACGTGCCAGTCGCGATAATCGATGACCGCGCCGGACTCCGTGGCCTGATTGCGCAGATATTCGGGCAAGACGCTCATGGTGTTGATGAGCGCTTTGCGATCGGCGACGTAAAAACAATCGCAATCGAAATTCGTGAACATCCATTTGTGGGGATTGAAGCAATAGCTGTCGGCGAATTCGAGGCCGTCGTGAATCCAGCGAAATTCGGGGCAGAGCGCGGCTGTGCCAGACATGGCGGCGTCCACGTGCAACCAGATTTTGTGTTCGCGGCAGATTTCGCCGATGGCGCGAACGGGGTCCATGGCGTTCGAGGAGGTGGTGCCGACGGTGGCGGAGACGAAACAGGGCACGCGGCCCGCAGAGAGGTCTTGCTTGATCTGCGCGGCGAGTGCGGCGGGGCGCATGGCGAATTTTTCGTCGACTTCGATGAGACGCAGATTTTCGCGGCCCAAGCCGGCGATTTTCACGGCTTTTTCGATGGACGAGTGGGCTTGCGAGGATGTGTAAGCGACAAGGCGGCCGTCGCAGCCGCGTTCGTTTGACGCGAATTTTGTGGCGCGTTCGCGCGCGGCGAGCAGAGCGCAAAGAGAAGAATTCGAAGCCGTGTCCTGAATCACGCCGCCGCCGTTGGTTGTCGACGAAAAACTTTTTGGGAGAGCAAGCATCTCGACCAGCCAATCGAGAACGTGGGTCTCGAGTTCCGTGCATGCGGGGCTGGTGGCCCAGAGCATTCCTTGCACGCCGAGTCCGGCGGAAAGCATTTCGCCCATGATAGAAGGGAAAGAAGTGTTCGACGGAAAAAACGCGAAGAAATTCGGCGATTGCCAGTGAGTGATGCCGGGGAGAATGAGTCGGTCGACATCTTTCAACATCGTTTCGAACGATTCGCCTTTTTGTGGCGCGCTTTTCGGAAGGGAGGCGCGGATTTGGCCGGGCTTGGCTTGCGACATCACGGGGAGGGATTCAACATGCTCGTAATAATCGGCGATCCAGTCGACGACGGCTTTACCGTGGCGGCGGAATTCCTCGGGCGTCATGTGGAAATTCGATTTTTCAGGCATGGGTTTCACGTTGTTCGAGCACGCGGCTAGAGGGCGACTTCGTGGAGGGCTTCGCCGGCGTAGATGCGCTTGACAACCTCCTCGATAGGCTCGTCTTCGATGAGCAGGTCGCGAACTTCGACTGTGTCCAGAATTTGACGGATCAAATTCGCGGTGGAGACTTTCAAGCGGTCGAAGCGGATGCGATAGGTGAGCGGGTCGACTTGCTCGAGCTCCAGGCCATTGCGCGCAATCGACTGGACGCGGGCGAGCTGTTCCGAGTCTTTCACGGCGAATTTGATTTGCTTGGTGCGCAGCAGTTTTTGTTTGAGCAAGTCGAGTGGCCCGTCGTAGAGCAGGCGGCCGTGGTCGATGATCATGATGCGGCGGCAAAGCTCCTCGATGTCGTCGAGGTCGTGGGTAGTGAGCAGTACGGTGGTTTGAAATTCGCGATTGATGGCGCGCAGGAATTTGCGAATCTGATCTTTGGCGACAACGTCGAGGCCGATAGTCGGCTCGTCCAAAAAAAGCAGCGGGGGATTATGAAGCAGCGCGGCGGCCAGATCGCAACGCATGCGCTCGCCGAGGGAAAGTTTGCGAACAGGCGTGTACAAATAATCCTGAATGCCGAGGATCTGATTAAATTTTTCCATGCGCTCGCGAAAGTCGCGCTCCGAGACTTCGTAAATGCGGCGAAG
>DASYYI010000023.1:0-4666 GCA_035933995.1 Candidatus Acidiferrales bacterium
GACCACGGATGCACCTCGATACGCAGGAAGGCGCGACCACTTGGGCTTGACGAATGATGGAATTCGCCGGCGCGCGCAGGAGTTGAGAATACGTTCGGCCAGTGAATCGCTGACGACGCCTTTGTCGTAATCGGAGATGACCAGGGCGTCGAGGGATTTGAGCGAGGCAAGAATACTCTTCACGAGCAGGGCTTCGACTTGCTCGGGTAAATGCGTGCGAATTTCGCGATCCACGCGGACAACCTGTTGCTGGCGCGCGATGATGCGCGTCTTTAGAGTGGTGGGGCGGTCGCGCGCGTCGACGATTCCCTTCTCCGGCAGATGAATTTCGCGGAGGCAGCGGCGCAGCGAGGCGCCGGCTTCGTCGCGTCCCACAACACCAAAGGCGGCAACGCGTGCGCCAAGCGCGGCGAGATTTGCCGCGACGTTTCCCGCGCCGCCTAAAGTTTCGCTTTCCTTGAGGAAGTCGACTACCGGCACAGCGGCTTCGGGCGAAATGCGATTTGCATTTCCCCAGACGTAGCGGTCGAGCATCCAATCGCCGACGACAGCAAGGCGGCGACCGCGCATACGTTGAAGGATTTGCGTTGCGCGCCTCTTTAAAACGAAACCGCTCATCGAGTGTTCCCTTTCGTCTACATCATCGTCCAAATCGAGGCGCGCAACTACTGCGCTTTTCTCGCTTGAATGGCCGCAGAATCGAGAACATCAGCCGCGCCGGATGTTTCCGCGAGCAGGGACCTGGAAGCGGCGCGAACCTGCTCGAGCGTGACAGACAAGATACAGCGAGGCTCCGAAAAGGCATAGCAGCGATCGCCGCGGCAAGGATTACAGGGAAAATCGTTCTGCACGACGCGATTCTTTGTTTGCCAGGGGCGCCAGTGCACGGAGCTGCTCGAACCGAAGATTGCGACGACGGGACGGCCGAGGGCCGTAGCGATATGCGTGGGGCCGCTGTCATTGCCAATGAAAATGCGGCAGCCCGCGATCAGCGCGATCAGCTGGCGCAGGTCGAGCGTATCGAGAAGAATGAATTCCGGGGCGCATTGGCGGCGGACTTCGGCGGCGATTTCGGATTCGCCGCGTCCGAAATTGAAGACAGGCTCGATTCCATGCTTGCCGCGCAAGTCTCGCGCGAGGGCAATAAATTTGTCGATGGCCCAACGCTTGGTGAAATATTTCGCGCCAGGATGCAGCACGGCGTACGGTTTACCCTGTGGAATGCCACGCGCGGTGAGCTGCTGTGCCACGTCAGCTTGAGCGTCGAGTTGTGGATACACTCGCGCGGGCGGAATCGGAGCGCGCGGGAGTCCGGTGGCGTAAAACTGCTCCATGCGATGCTCGACGGTATGTATGCGGTCGCCGGGATCGGGAATGAGCACGTTATAAACGAACGAGAATTGGCGATGGGTCCAGCAGACGCGTTGCGGCACTCCGATGAATGCGACTAGCAGAGCGCTGGTGGGTCCGGCATGCTGATTGTAGACGACCGGAAAATGGCGGCGGCGAAGCTCGGTGGCGGTGGCGGGAAAAGTTTTCGCCAGCAAGATTTCCGAAACAGCAGGATTGCCTTCGAGCAATGGAGCGCAGAAAGGCTCGACCAGTACACACAAACACAGATCAGGCCGCCAGGAATGGAGCGCGGAAAGAGCCGGGGTCAAAAGAACGACGTCTCCGAGCGAACGAAGACGGACGATTAAGATTGGCGCGCCCTGCGGCAAACCGGGCAGAAGGGACGATGGATCACGAGGGATCAACGCGAGCTTCGTCCACAAGCATCACGGGAATGTCGTCCCGAACGGGATAAACGCGGCGGCAGGTGGAACATTTGAGGCCCTGCTTGTCGCCAGTCAGCTTGACGGGCGTCTTGCAAACCGGACATACAAGAATGTCGAGCAAATCCTGGGAAACAGCCATTCGCACCTCCGCGAGCAACTTTAGCAGAGGGCTATTGGGCAGGGCAACCGTTCGTCGTTTTGAATTCAGCGCAACGGGGAGACGGTGAATGTGAGGCGGCCAGTCCAAACATGGCCCGGTTGAAATTCGACCGGCCAGACGGCGAGAACTTGCGAGCCTTGATAGATGCGCTCGAAACCTTCCTCGGATTCGGAGATGGTTTCGACCGGCGCGACCCAGTAGTCACGCGCCTTCGGAGCCTGGACGGTTACGCTGACTTTTTGCCATTCATCGACGAGGCGCAGCTGAGACGCGGGCGCAGCGCCGGACCAGCGCAAGGGGTTCCGTTTGCCCGCTACTTCGATGTAACGATCGGGCGCGTCTGGAGCGAGGAAGTTGACGATGAGCTCGAGGCCCACGTTCATTTTCAGGGAAACTCTTCCGGCATAGGCGAGCTTTACATTGCAGGCAATGCGGAAACTTTCGTTCGGAGAGGAAAATGAAAATGCCTTTCCCACTTTCCATTCACCGGGCGTTTCCAATGTGAGGGTGACTTTTGCAGAAGTCGCTTCGCGAACACGGAAAGCTCCAGCGGCGATGGTTTCGTTTTCGCCGAGACGCAAATTCTCGTAATCCTCCCGCGTTCTTTGCTGAGGAAAGACCAGCAAGCGAAAGGCGTGGCGCGGCCAACGGTCGTATCTGAGCAGCTTCTCGAGGCCTGGCTCTTTGGCGCGCACCTGGTCGTGAATCGAGGCAACTTGCCCGGGCTCGGCATTCGTTTGGCCGAGGCGAGCGTGATACGCCTCCGGCCGCCGCATGAGCGAATTGACGAGCGCGACTCCGGCAGCGCGAAAATCGATTGCCGCTATCGTGCCGCCGTCTTTTGGAGAGACTAAAACAGCAGCGCGATTCGTAGTGATGTAGATTTCCTCATGGCTGTCAAGATCGAAGTCCAAGCAGTCGAGGTCCGCGAAACTCGCACCGCGATGTGAAGCGGAATCAATGGCGGCTTCCGCGCGCACGAGAGCTCCCCAAACGGCACTGCGCAAATGAGGGGCGTAAAACCCTCCAAAAATGCCGTGCCAGTAGGCGTCGTTAGATTGCCCGCGCAGAAGATCGGTCTTCGCCTCGTTCAGCTGCTTGAGAGAGGCGGCGTCGCCGGTGAGTTTCGCTTCCAAATGCCGGAGCTTCCTTGACACAAGCATGGATTTCTTCTGCATCAAATTCGATTCAGGATACTTGGTGAGGAAATTGCGCCAGAAACCGCCGCGCAGGAAAGCAAGAACGTCCTCGCGCGATGCGAATTCCTTTTCCAGGGCTTGGAAGCGGACGCGCGCGGGAGTCGGCAGGGACCACTCCATCATTTCAGCGTAGGAACAGGTGGCCAGGTCGGCGCGGCCAAGCGCCGATTGCGACGAAACAACCTCGCCGGGCGGGACAGTTGCAAGCCAATCCTGATTCGCTTCGAGTGCCGCGACGAAACGCTCGAGCCAGCCGTTGACGTAGCTATGCTCGTAGGTGCCGGGCCAGACGCCGAATTTCTCCATGTCGTCGCCCATGGCAGCCATGCCGCCGGGATGCTCGCGAACGGCGCTGCGAAAAAATTCGACGACCTCGTCCGTGGAGCGAAAGGGAATGAGATAACGAAGAGCCTTGAGACCGGGAATCAGACGAACGGCGTGGGCTTGATCCTCGGCAACGAAAGTTCCGAAGAGTTGGCTGGGATCGAATCCAGCGTTGAGGAAGTGGTTGTCGTCAACGAGAGTGTATTCAACACCGGCGGGAGCGAGAATCGAGGGCAGCTGAGGCTCCCAAACGCGCTCGGCGAGCCACGCGCCGCGCGGGCGCTGCCCAAAATGAAGCGCAATGTAATCCGCCAAGCGCTCAATTTGCTCACGTGCATCCTGTCTGGGAATGGCAATCAAAATCGGCTCATAAAAACCGCCACCCAGAAGTTCCACCTGTCCGCGCTCGACAAGAGTTTTCAGACTCTTGAAATATTCCGGATGCGCTTTTTCGAGCCATTCAAGCAGGCCTCCGGAATAGTGGAGGCCGACGCGAAGAAAGGGATGGCGCAGGAGCAGTTGAACAAAAGGCAGATAGGATTTTTGGTAAGCGTGCTCGATTACGCCGTCGAAATTGCCGACGGGCTGGTGCGCGTGAACCAAGAGGACAAGATTAAAACGAGACACCTTCACGCCTCCGCGTGTAAATCTCAGGATACCCGGCTCCGGAGATTCTTGCCAGCTAAGCCGACAGAGATTGGATGATCGTGGGGCGATGCGGGAGCGTTGAAACGTTAATCTCGTTTCAGCCTATGATGCGCGTGCGCGTCTGGGAAGCGCCGGCGAAGGCGGAGAGCCGTGCGGCTTGACGATTTGCTGCTTGCTCGATGGCAACGTCAGACGATGAGGCCGGGGCATAGATGACGGTGAGGACCTCGGTGACGCCTTCTGAGATCTGAGTACGTGTGGAATCACTGATGGGGCTGCCAAAGGGGCCGGTCGCGTCGGCCAGCACGGGACGGCCGGTGAGATGCCAAACGCGCCTGCCGATGCCTTCGTAGCACTCGCCAGGAGCACCGAGGCGCAGCGTTATCGGCGAGGAAATTTGCGAACGGTTATAAACGCCGTAGGGCCAACCTGCTTCGACTGAGCCTAGATTTGTGAGATCAACGACATTCGACACGTGGTAGAGGCCTTTGCCTTGAATCACACGCCGCAACAGCGCTTCCGACGAGGGGCGATATTTGGATGGGTCCACGCCCCAA
>DASYYI010000055.1:0-7477 GCA_035933995.1 Candidatus Acidiferrales bacterium
CCGCAAATCGCGTCCAGTTAGGCGGCGATCCTTCCCTTATCAGGTTAGGGAAGTGTTGCGCTTCATCCCTCATTTTGGCCATCGGCGGCGTGTTCACTCCTGTGCTCGCAAAGCACTCGAACCCGAGCCGGTGTCACTGGCCGTATTGTCGGCAAACCGGAAGTTAGATGCGTCAGGGCTAAGTCCTGAGTCGTTGTCAACAATTCAGCGATTAGCGCTTGGCCATTCAAATGTTCAGTTTCTGCCCGTACATCCAGCGTTCAGGCTTGATTTGTGTGAGCCAGTCTTGAACTGTCGGAATTCGTCCCAGATCTTCGTTAACGTGCTGTTCTCCGATGTACCGTACGGGGATTTCCTTGCCCTCACTATTGGTGATCGAGAGGCCGAAGATCTCTTCGCACAGGAAAATACCTTCCGCGTGATGGCGAAGTGCTCGGTGACGGAAATCAGCAAGGAACGCCTTCGACTCATCAAACCATTTATGAATGGGCAGGTAGTCTTCGGGCTTACCGCCGAACCTCTTCGTGCTACTCTGTGCATGCTTCAACGGGTGTGCCATGGTCAGAATTCCTTGGTCTCGTAAGTTACATCCGTCGAGTACCAGCCGTGTTCGTTGACGATCTTGCCCTCAGCCGGATCGATGACGATCATGCCCGTTCCACCGTCTCCGTCTTCCCACGTGCCATGTTCGGAATACAGAAACTCGTCGGCTAGATCGCAAATCTGCTTTTCCAATTCCTCGGGGATTGCGAGCCCTTCGGGTTCGACATCCATCCCGTCGACAGAACCCTCGTCACCCGACCCGCTGTAATTGACGGTGAGCTTTCTCACACCAAGCGCGCGCAACTTGGGGATGATGGTCTTCTTGAATGTCGCGATTTGTTGAGGAGTGCTCTCGTTATCGAGAGCGGGTTTTTCTTCTTCAGCCATTCTGTTGCTCCTTTCCACGGAATCACTCTTGACCATCACCGGGGAAGCACCTATCGGAACGTCGGTCTGGGTCGCACCTTCAGCGGCGTTTCCATCGCAGCTTGTCCTCCTCCTCGGCCGTCAACTTCCGAAGCTTGAAGCCCAAACCAGCACTCCAGATCTTTCCCTTTGGGTCCTCGATTCTCAACGGACCCACGCTGACAACCTTGACGTAGATCTCCTTCTTCCCAAAAGAGTCCAAATCGAACTGCTCGCCACTGATGGCGCAAGTCTCGCCCAAGGCAAAAACAGGCGCTTGCTTCTTTGCCCGCACAAGTGATTTCCGCACAAGCCGGGCCTCTTCTTCTTCGAACCATTCATGCAAGTCCCGGAGTTGGCTCGCCGTCAGAGTGCTCTTGCTCGCTCTGATCGGCAGATGCACTTGACTTTCCTCGGCCCCCTTTTCCTTGTCACCCAAAGTTTGACGGCCCCAGTTTCAATGCGTGCATGGTTCACCTCTCAAGAGCTGCCGCGGATTTTCAATAGGAATTTTGACAAGGAAGGGCGCACTGAACTCGTTGGAAGTGCCGGTCAGCACGCACAACCTCGGCATGAGGAACAGAGGTTTGGGGGCTGTGTTTACTTTTGCCCTTCCGTTCACCTCAACCGTCCTTTGGTGGCCAAAGAACGAGGGTTAGCTATGAAACTACGAATTGGCGAAAAAATGGTGGGCCAAAAAAAGGACAATTCACTTGGGCTGACAATCACTAGTGCTGCGACCTAAATCTCGGCTTCCTAATCCGGTTGCACTCGTCGGCGCCCCAGCGTCGATGGCGCGGATCATCGAGCAACTGCCACTTCTATCCATGGCGCAAATTGACAGCTTGGCCTATCGGCCTAAGATTCGGCGGCAATGCACGCGGAAAATCAAGGCTTGAGTTGCGGCGGCGCGTCATCGTACAGTGCCATCGCGACACCTGCAAGGCGGAAACGAGTACCATCCTTGAACCGCCGAACAGGACAATCAGGAACAGTGTTTCAGCATTCAAAAACGTGGGACCCAGCGGCACCCTGCTATGGAAAGTTTTGGGCAGACGTGCCGGGGAGTTCCGAGAGAAAGAGGTGCACGGTAGCGCTGGGCGTCTGCCGTACAAAATCCATGGCGCGCCAGCGTCTTCGCGAGCATCTCGAGCGAGAGTGCATCAATTCAAAGGAGTCGTTCCGCCAGAATACAGCTCCTGCTACTACGTTTCGCCAGCAGGCCCAGTGGTGGATCGCCTCGCTCCCCGGTCGCAGGCGCCGTCCGGTCAAACCTGCTACGGTCTCTGGCTGGCGAGACGCTCTCAATGCGTGGCTCCTGTTGCATCTCGGTGACAAGTTGCTCGCCGACGTTTCCAATAAGGCAGTGCGCGAGCTGGTCGAGAAGATGTCAGCGGCGGGGCTTTCGGCAAAAACCATCGTCAACTATGTGCAGGTGGTTAAGCTGGTCGTCGCGTCATCAGTGGATGAGGAGGGCGAGCAAATCCACCCGCGCAATTGGAATCACGATTTCATTCAGCTCCCCGTCGTGCGAAAGGACAAACAACACAGGCCCACTGTAACGGAAGCCGATTTAAGGGAAATCCTGTCGAACGTCAAAAAGCGCAAGTACGCTGTGCTGTTCGCGATCCTGGCGGGTACAGGATTGCGAATCGGTGAGGCGCTTGCGCTGCGCTCAACCGACTTGGGGCCCGGTTGCCGCCTGCTCCACGTTCGCCGCAGCCTTTGGCGTGGACAGGAGCAAGAGCCAAAAACGTCGAATGCCGTGCGCGTCGTGGACATTCCCGAGGGTCTCGCAGGCTACCTTCGAGATTATGTCTCCGGCCTCAGTGGCTATCTTTTCGCCACAGCGCAGGGCCAACCTCTCCAGCAGCGAAACGTGTTGCGCGTCCTTCACAGGGTCAAACGCGTGGGCTTTCACGCTTTTCGGCGCTTTCGCCTAACGTGGCTGAGAAAGAATGCTGTTCCAAAAGACCTGGAGCGCTTCTGGATGGGTCATGCAGCCGAAGAGGTAGGGGATCTCTACTCAAAACTCAAAGAGGATGTTGCGTTCCGGCAAGAATGGGCCGAGCGCATCGGTTTAGGCTTTCAATTGGTCCACATTGGTCCACAAAACGTCGCAACAATCAAAACGGAGAGAGTAGCGTAAGCCGATGAAAGGCAGGATTTTGGAAGTGGTCGGGGCGAAAGGATTTGAACCTTCGACCTCCTGGTCCCGAACCAGGCGCGCTAGCCAGGCTGCGCTACGCCCCGACACGACACGCAAAAAAAACAGCCCTGTACAGCGCTTCAACGATAACATATCTCGCACGGTCGCGGCCACCCGCCCGTAAATCCGCGGAACTTTTATTTCGCATGTTCGAGATTGAACCGCGCCCTTCCAAACCAAAGGGGTGCGGCACCCACAGCCAGACCGAGTAAGTCACTTTTCGTGATATCGCCTCGCCAGTTCCCTAACGGTATAGTATGTTCTATTCAGAAACGCGCGGAACATGATCTCGAAATTTCGTTGCGGAGACAATCCATGCCGGGAGAACAAATTACTAAACTGCGTGGGACAATCGGGGTCTGCGTGTTGGTTTTCGCGGCGATTATTTTGGCAGCGCCCGCGGAGGCCGCTTCTGTAAACTGCGGCGCGCATGGTGACAGCAGCACCATGCTCGTTTCCACCGGCTGGTTAGCCGAGCATCTTCATGATCCGAACGTAGTGATTCTTTCGGTGGGCATGGACGGCGATTACGAAAAGGGCCACATTCCCGGTGCGCTGCTATTGCGATATGACTCCGTGTTTACCGAAAGCAACGGCCTGACGATGGAACTCCGCCCCATGCCTGAGCTGAAGGAAACCTTTCAGCGGCTCGGCGTGACCGACGACTCCCACATCATTTTGTATTACGCCGATGCGCACATGGCGGCGCCGGCGGCGCGGGCTTACATGACGCTGGACGCGATGGGGCTGGGAGCGCACGCTTCGCTCCTCGATGGCGGTTATGAGCTTTGGCTGAGCGAAGGACGTCCCATCACAACCGATGTTCGCGCGGTAACCGCCGGCACACTTGATATTTGCCCGCGTAGCGACGTGGTGGTGGATGTGAATTACGTAAAATCGAACTTGAATCGCGCAGGAGTGCATATCGTGGACGCGCGCCTTCCACAGTTCTACACGGGCACCGAAAAACCCGACGGGCAGCGTCGTGGCCACATTCCCGGCGCGAGCAATATTCCATACACATCGGTCGTTGAGGAAAATGGGAAGCTGAAAAGCTCCGGTGAACTTCAATCATTGTTCCACGCTGCCGGAATCAAGCCGGGGGATCGTGTCGTGTCTTACTGCCACATCGGACAGCAGGCAAGCTTGCTCTATTTCATTGCCAGATATCTTGGCTATGACGCGAGGCTCTTCGACGGCTCGTGGCAGGACTGGAGCCGGCACGCGGATCTTCCGGCGGAAGAATCCCGCTGATGGAAACCCCGGAAAAATAAGCGGCAGCGGACCGTGGATGTGTTATAGTTGTTCTGCGCTTAATACCGCGGTTGTGTTGTGCGGCTGCTCTGGATACATAGCAAGACCTGAGATTCCCCGCCTTCAGTTCTCTCCGATGTCTTCAGCGTAATTTCAAACCAACACTGGTAATCAGAATTACCGTGCGTGTCTGAACGTTTGTGCCGCACGGAATCGATTCCGCCAGTTAGAGAAGGCAATAGACAAGATGAATAGCTTTACAGAATTACCGATTTCCAGTTACACGAAGGACCGCATCGCGTCGAATCGTTTTTCGATACCGACGCCCGTGCAAGCCGCGGCAATCCCGCAGGCTCTGGATGGCAAGGATGTGCTGGCAACGGCGCAGACAGGAACGGGCAAGACGCTGGCGTTTTTGATTCCAATTATGGAGCGGCTGCTGCAGCAAAACGCTCCAGGAATAGCGGCGCTCGTTCTGGTGCCGACGCGCGAACTGGCCATGCAGGTGGTGGATCAGTACAACGCGCTGAGAGGCGCGAAACTTTCGCCGGCGGCGCTCGTGGTTGGCGGCTTGGCAGAAGGCTCGCAACTCACCGCGCTGCGCAAGGGAGCGCGGCTTGTGGTCGCCACTCCGGGACGATTGGAGGATTTTCTGGACCGCAAATTGGTCCACTTCCGCACGCTGCAAATTCTGATTCTCGATGAGGCGGATCGCATGCTCGACATGGGATTCCTGCCAGCGATTCGCAGAATCGTGGGAGTGCTGCCGAAAGAGCGGCAGACGATGTGTTTTTCCGCGACGCTCGAGGCCTCAGTCGCGCACCTGGTCCATGACTACATGCGTCATCCGGTGCGGCTCGCATTCGGCTCGACGCTCAAACCGTCGGAAAATGTGCGCGTGCAGGCATTCGAAGTCCCCGCCGATGGCAAACAGGATCTTCTGCAGAGATTGCTGGCCAAGGAAACGGGCCGCTGCCTGATTTTTGCTCGCACGAAACGCGGCGCGGAACGGCTCGCAAAAAATCTGAATCGTGAAGGTTTTGCGGCGGCCATGATTCACGGCGGCCGCTCGCAATCGCAGCGAACGGCTGCGCTCACCGGATTTCAGCAAGGACGCTACCGCATTTTGGTGGCGACGGATCTGGCTTCGCGCGGCATCCACGTGCAGGATATCGCGCACGTCATCAATTATGATCTTCCCGAAATCGCCGAGAATTTCATTCATCGCGTTGGACGCACGGGCCGCGCGGGCGAGCGCGGAGTCGCCTCGACGCTCTTCGCACGCGAACAGCGCACGGAATTATTTCAGTTGGAACGCACGCTCGGCATTCAAATCGAGAGGATGCGAGACGACGGCAGCCACTTCCCCAAGGCGGATCATAGTCAAAGCCGCCCGCCCGCTTATCGCGCGATGCAGTCGTCAAGGATGAGTGCATCGAACAGCAGCGACCATGGCGTACCCGCTCCGATATACAGGATGGACCGTCTGCCGGGGGAAGTGCTGCAAGCGCAAATGGAAAGCTAGCCCACGATTCGGCGGAAATGTCCGCGAAATTGCATTCCGAACCCCGGTCGAATTTTGACCGGGGTTCGACGCTCCTATTTTTTCTCGACGTTTTGAGTACGTCGGCGCTGATGGAGTTTGTTGAAGTCCTTCACAAACACGCGTAGGCCGAAACTCGGCGTGATTTTTGTATAGCCCGCCGAAACTTGTTCCTTGTAGTGGTCCAAATAAAAATCGAAGGGATCGCCCGGGTCCATGTCGATCAGAATCATGTCCGCGTCGTCCATCGTCAACTTACCGAAGCGAAGCTGATTTCCTTCGTATGACATGTAATTGCCCAGGCGCAGATATTTGATGGATTTGGCGTCGGCACTTCCAAGAGTTTGCACCAGAGTGTTGCCTTCAAATCGAATGGCCGTGACCTTCCCCCGAATATGAGGCGCGGGCAAAATTTCAGAGAGATCGAGAATCAAGTCGTTCTGGTCGGTTGCGACGCCGGACACTTTGCCGGTCTTAACGAAATCGGCGATCTGAACATTGAAGAGATCCATCAAACCTTTCACCGGAAGATGCAATGCCTTGATTTTTTCGCTGTGCAGGCGGATCTTTCCGTCCCGGGTGGGAGTCAGAACTCCATCGGTCTCAAACGGTATGTCGCCTTTTGCATGCAGCTTGCCTTTTATTTTTAGGCGGTTGTTCTCGATCGTGATTGAGATATCTTTCAACGGTGCATTCGCGCTTGCGAAAACATATGAATTAAATACATTCGCGAGCGAAGCGGTATCAATCGCGATTTTCCCGGAGCTGATTTCAATATTGAAGGATTTGTTGTCGTCAAATATCGGGAATTTGTACTCGCTGGTGGGGACGACATCGCCGTTCAGCGTTTCAATGTGGACGACGACGGAATCCGAAAAGTGATACAGCACGTTGCGCATCTGCACTTTCACGCGAGTCCTTTGATCGCTGGCGGCGGGCTGCGTTTGCGCTTTGAGCGTGAGTGGAATCAGAATAGAGACAACGATGCACAGTAACCGGCACATCGAGGATCGAATAATTCTGGCGCAAAAAGAAGAACCGCAGTTGATTTTTGGTTGCAAATCGCACGCTCCCGACAATTAAGATGGCGCGGGATGCGGCTACGTCGCTCTGTCGGTTCGTAATTCGCTCTTTGTCGCGAACATTCGTGACAGTGCCGAGGACTTCATGGAAATGGCTGAGCGGACTTTCGCGCGCCGCTGTTTCAAGCCATAATGGGCGGGCAAATGGGCAAAAAGTTGAACGACATCATCGCCGGATACGACGCAAATTCGCCCCTTGCCGAAGCGCACACGATCCCGTCGTCGTGGTATGTCGACACGCGCATCGCGGAACTGGAAAACGACGCGGTGTTTGGCCGGAATTGGCAAGCAGTCGGGCGCGCCAGTCAGGTCGCTGAGTCCGGGCAATTTTTCACCGCCGAAGTTGCCGGAGAGCGCATCGTCGTTGTGCGAAGCGCCGATCGCGAGTTGCGCGCTTTTTATAATGTGTGCCGGCACCATGCTGCGGCGGTGGTTACAGAA
>DASYYI010000262.1:0-3836 GCA_035933995.1 Candidatus Acidiferrales bacterium
CGCGTTTCAGGTGAAAGTGCTGCCCGACGGCGTCGATCCCATGGATGTCCGCTACAACGTGATCGAGTGGGTGCCACGAGCAACGCGCGGTTGGTCTTACGGTAGTGCGATTGTTGACCCGCGCACGGGCGAAATCATCAATGGACACGTCAATATGGACGCGCTGCGCATCCGTCAGGTTTTCCTCATCGCGCAGGGCCTCCTCGATCCTTTTGGCAACGATCCCGCTGCGCTGCGTCAGGCAAACGAGATGGCTCTTGCGCGCGTTCGTCAACTCGCCGCGCACGAAACGGGTCACACCATCGGCCTGATGCACAATTTCGCTGGAAGCATCGTCAACCGCAGCTCCGTGATGGATTATCCCGCGCCCCTCGTTACCGTCGGCGCGAATGGCGCTCCCGATGTCTCGAACGCCTACGCAGTCGGCATCGGCACGTGGGACAAAGTCGCCATTGATTATGGCTACCGTCAATTTGCCGAAGGCACGAACGAAAAACAGGCGCTCAATAAAATTCTCGATGATGCTTTTTCCCACGGCCAAATTTATCTCTCCGATCAAGATGCCCGCCCGCTTGGCTCCGCCAGCCCTGTCACGCATTTGTGGGACGTGGGCAGCAATGACCTCGATGGATTGAAACAAGTAATGGCCGTGCGCGCCGCCGCGCTCAGGCGCTTCTCCGAAGATGCCATTCCGCAAGACGCGCCCATGGCCACACTTGAAGATGTGCTCGTCCCGATTTATCTTTACCACCGCTACCAAGTAACCGCCGTCGCCAAAAGCATTGGCGGCCTCGATTATTCATTCAATGTCCGCGGTGGCGCGCAAAAAGATCCGGAAATTGTCCCCGCGGCTCAGCAGCGCGCAGCGATCCACGCCGTGCTCGACACCTTGCAGCCCAATGTCCTGGCGTTGCCGGAATCGCTCCTGAAGAAAATTCCGCCGCGCCCACCCGAATATCCAAACTCAAATGAAAATTTCGCGCGTCGCACATCACCAGCCTTCGATTCCCTGGCGCCTGCCGAAGCCGCCGCGGAAATCGTCGCCAGCCTGCTGCTCGAACCGAATCGCGATGAACGCATGGTTGAATATCACGCCCGCGAAGCGATTTATCCCGGCTTCGCCGAATTGCTCGATGATTTGCTCACGGCCACGTGGAAGGCGCAGCCGCAAACCGGTTACGAGGGCGCTATCCAGCAAACGGTCGATTCGGTGGTCCTTAATCATTTGATGGCCCTCGCCGCCGACGACCATGCTGCGACTCAAACGCGCGCTATCGCTTCGCTGAAACTCGATGAACTGAAAAACTGGCTCGCGGCGCAGTCGAAATCAACCGCGGATGAAGGCCGCCGCGCGCAGTTCTTCTTCGCGGCTCAGGAAATCGAGCGCTTCGAAAAGAATCCGGCAGCGCTGCATTTGACGCCGCCGGCGCCGCCGCCCGCCGGCGACCCCATCGGCGCTGACGGCTGGCAGTAACCACTCTTCAATAAGCTTACTTGACAACAGGACGATGCGGTGCGTAGGCTCGCGCGCAGGCAATGGAGCCTGACCAATACTTGGGATGGCTGGCGCTCGCGCTCACTCCGGGACTGGGCGCGCGCATGGCTGGGAAACTACTGCGTGCATTCGGCAGTCCAACCGCGATTTTCAGCGCCTCGCTCACCTCTCTTGAAGCGAATCAACTCCCCGCCGCCGTCGCGCAGGCGATTCATTCCCGGCAACCGTTGAACGCCGCAGCCAAAGAATTGGCGCAGGCGGAGGCGGCCAAATGCCGCCTGGTCACCTGGGACGAACCGCAGTATCCGCAACTGCTTCGCGAGATCTACGATCCCCCGCCGCTTCTCTATGTAAAAGGAAATGCGGAGCTTTTAAACCGTCACGCGATTTCTATCGTCGGGACGCGTCGTCCGACCCCTTATGGCAATCAAATGGCAGAGCGGCTGGCGCGGGATCTCGCCGATCGGGGGCTCGTTATCGTCAGCGGGCTGGCCCGCGGAATCGACGCTTGCGCCCACAAAGGAGCGCTCAGCTCGGCAAGAGGCGCCACCATAGGCATTTTGGGCTGCGGGGTCGATGTTATCTATCCGAAGGAGAACCGAAAGATTTTTGCGGAAATCGAGCAGCGAGGGGCGATTATATCTGAGTTCCCCATGGGAGCGTTTCCCGCGCCCCAGAATTTTCCGATTCGTAACCGGCTGATTGCGGGGATGGCGCGCGGAGTTGTCGTGGTTGAGGGAGCGCAGTATTCAGGGTCGCTGATAACCGCGCGGCTCGCGATGGAATCGAGCCGTGAAGTTTTCGCGGTGCCGGGGAACGTGACGCAGCCGGTGGCCTTTGGGCCGAATCAGTTGATCAAGCAGGGCGCGAAGCTCGTGGCGTCCTGGGAAGATGTGATTGAGGAGCTGCCGACGCCCATTCGCGCCGAGCTGCTGCCCGTCGAGACAACGGATGGAGCCGCCCGCGCATCGTTGGTGGAGCAAAGTTTGGGCCCGGCCGAGAAGGCGCTCTACGCCATGCTCGAAGTCGACAGCTCCAGACACGTCGACGATTTGGTCGAGCATTCGGGGCTGAGTTCTTCGGAAGTTCTCTCGTCGCTCTTTGAGCTCGAGATGAAGGGCCTGGTGCAGCAACTGCCGGGTAAGCAGTTCTTGAAAGTATTGTTGTAACGGTGCAAGCGGGAAGGGAATCTCGAAAAATTATGGGACGTTCTCTAGTGATCGTCGAATCGCCGGCCAAGGCCAAGACAATCAACAAATATCTCGGGCGCAATTACGCTGTCCGCGCCTCCTACGGCCACGTGATGGACCTGCCGAAGAAAGAACTCGGCATAGACATCAAGGACGATTTCGAGCCGACGTATACCGTGATTCCGGGAAAATCGAAAATACTGAACGAGCTCAAAAAATTGGGCGCTGACGCTGACGCGATCTACGTTGCCACCGACCCGGACCGCGAAGGCGAAGCCATCGGCGCGCACCTCGTACACTTCCTGACCGGAACGCAAATCGCCGTCGAGCCCGAGGAGAATGGCGCGAAGGGCGCCGAGAAAAATGGCGACAAAGCCGCCAAGGCCGCCAAGAACGGCGCGCCAAAGAAGAGAAAGGAAAAAAAGAGCAAAGTCGATCGGAAGAAAATCTTCCGCGTGATGTTCCACGAAATCACGCCGAAGGCCATCAAGGCCGCTTTCGATCACGCTGGCGCGCTGAATACGAATCTTGTGGACGCGCAGCAGGCGCGTCGCGTTCTTGACCGCCTTGTCGGCTACAAAATTTCGCCGCTCCTCTGGGACAAAGTACGCCGCGGCCTCTCCGCCGGCCGCGTGCAAACCGTTGCGTTGCGCCTGATCGTAGATCGCGAACGCGATATTCGCGCTTTCACTCCCAAGGAATATTGGACCATCCATGCGATGGTCGCGGCGGGAGAGCCGCCTGCGTTTGAAGCGAAGTTGTGGCGCTACAAAGGCGAAGAAATCGAAGTCCCCAATGGAGGGAAGGCGCAGGAAATCGTCAGCGCCGTGGAAAATGCCCAGTGGCAAGTCGCCAGCGTCACGCAGAAGGAAAAACGCCGCTGGGCCCCGCCGCCATTCACCACTTCCAAGCTCCAACAGGCCGCCTACAATCGCCTTCGGTTCTCCGCCAAGCGCACCATGATGCTCGCGCAGCGCCTTTATGAAGGCGTCGAGCTCGGCGACGAAGGTTCCGTGGCCCTGATCACCTATATGCGCACGGATTCGGTGCACGTATCGAGCGACGCGATTGCACAAGTGCGCGATTTTGTCGGCTCCAGTTACGGCCCGGGCTATGTCCCGGAGAAGCCGAATTTCTTCCGCTCGAAAAAG
>DASYYI010000140.1:0-8049 GCA_035933995.1 Candidatus Acidiferrales bacterium
GCGTTCGCCGGACGCGTGGGAAAAGTCCCGGTGCGCACTTCTGATCGCACGGGCTTCATTGTGAATCGCCTGCTGGTGCCGTATCTTCTCGACGCGGTCCGTGTACTCGAAGAGGGAGTCGCGTCCATCGAAGACATCGACAATTCGATGAAGCTCGGCTGCGGCTATCCCATGGGTCCCTTGACGCTGCTCGACTTCGTTGGCAACGACACGACGTATTACATTGCGAACATCATGTTCGACGAATTCAAGGAAGCGCGTTTCGCGCCGCCGCCGTTGCTGAAACGCATGGTGCTCGCCGGATGGAATGGACGCAAGGCTGGCCGCGGCTTTTACGATTATTCAGATCCGGCGAAGCCACGCGCGATACGACTCACGTAAATGCGTCACGTGGTGCGTTAGGTAGTGCGTCACGAAATGCTCAAAATCGAGCGACGGAGCTTAGCCCATGGCCTATGAAAATCTTCTGTTCGAGACAAAAGACCAGATCGCCTATATCACGTTCAACCGTCCGAAAGTATTGAACGCCCTCAATCGCAAAACGGTCGAGGAGTTGGGCGACGCGTTGAATCGCGCGCGCGAGGATTCGTCGGTGCGCGCGCTGATTCTCACAGGAGCGGGCGAAAAATCGTTTGTCGCGGGGGCGGACATCAACGAGCTCGCTCAGCGTACGCCCGTCGACGGAAAAGACTTTTCGCTTTTCGGCCAGGAAATATTTCACCGCCTCGAAACGATGGGCAAGCCTTCGATTGCTGCAATCAACGGATTCGCATTGGGAGGCGGCTGCGAGCTGGCGCTTTCCTGTACCATGCGCATCGCCAGCAAAAATGCGCGTCTTGGCCAGCCCGAAGTGAAACTCGGAATCATTCCCGGCTATGGAGGCTCGCAGAGACTCGCGCGTCTCTGCGGCAAAGGGATCGCGCACGAATTGATTCTTTCTGGCGAAATGATTTCCGCCGACGAAGCTCTGCGTGTGGGCCTGGTGAATCGCGTTGTCGAACAGGCAGAATTGATCCCCACCGCCGAATCCATCGCGAAAAAGATCGCTGCGAACGCGCCGCTCGCCGTCAAGTTCGCCATGGAAGCCGTGGAACACGGAATGGAAATGCCGCAAGAAGAAGGCCTGTTCCTGGAAGCTATGCTCTTCGGCCTTTGCTGCGCTACCGAAGATATGCGCGAGGGTACTCGCGCGTTCATCGAGAAGCGTCCCGCGCAGTTCAAGGGAAAATAGCGACATGCCGGACAAAACGCCTGAGAAAAGTCCCGGGAAGCTCCGCCCCACGGCGACGCAGGGCGAACTTTCCGCTGCAGGCTTGCATTTTGGGATTGTTGTTGGCCGCTTCAACAGTTTCATCACGGACCGCCTTCTCGCCGGGGCGCTCGATGCGCTCCAACGCGCGGGCGCGACGGAAAAGCAAATTGAACTCGTTCGCGTTCCTGGTTCTCTCGAAATTCCCGTCGCCGCAAAGAAATTAGGGAAAGCCGGCCGTTGCGACGCCATTATTTGCATCGGTTGCGTTATACGCGGTGAGACTTCCCACTTCGAACATGTGTCCAGCGAAGTCGCGCGCGGCGTGCAAATCGCGCAACTCGACACGGGCGTGCCCATGGCCTTCTGTGTGTTGACCTGCGAGACGCTCGAACAGGCCATCGACCGCGCGGGCCTCAAGAGCGGCAACAAAGGTTTTGACGCGGGGCTCGCCGCAATCGAAATGGCGAACCTGTTGCCCAAGCTGGCGGCCAATCCTCGCAGTGCATCGAGCAACTCGCGCAAATCGAAGCGGCGCGCATCACGCCCCGGAACACGCCGCGAAAAATGACCCTTCGCCGCAAGTCCCGCGAGTGCGCTTTGCAGATGCTCTTCCAGTGGGACATGAACCACAAATCGCCGGCGCGCGTTGAGGAATCATTCTGGAAATCCGCGCGTGCCGCGGAATCGACGCGCCGTTTCGCCAATCAGCTTTTTGAAGGCGCGGTGACGCAGGCGGAAGCAAACGACACCACGATTGAAATGCTCTCGAAGAATTGGCGCATCGAACGGATGCCCGAAATTGATCGCGGCATTTTGCGTCTGGCGATTTACGAGCTTCGCTCCGGCACAGCGCCCGTGAAAGTCGTCATTGTCGAGGCCCTCGAACTTGCCAAGAAATTCTCCACCGCCGAATCTGCACGTTTTCTGAACGGAATCCTCGACGCCGCCTCGAAATCCCTCGATCAAAACAACAAGAAGCAAGAATAGAAATTCCGCCCGCACGACAATAGGAATCTTTTCCTTTGCTTTCCGCCAAAAAGCTCGATTTCTACATCTCCTTTCTTCCCCCGTATTTATGGGCGTTTCTGCAGCGAATATGGCGGCGTTACGGGGACTCCGCAACTTTTCGCTTTTCGCGGTGTTTAATGGAATGCAAACGATATTTACCTAGCCCGAGGAGAGAACGACATGAAGATCGAGACGATGATCCGACGAAGCATTTTCACGCTGGCCGCTGCTGGCCTGCTTTCAACCGGGGCATGGGCCCAATCTTCGGCCACTCCGCCGCAGTCCGCCACCACCAGTCCGCAACCGGGCGACATTCACAACGACCGCAAGGATATTCGCCAGGACAGACGCGATGTGCGGGCCGACAGAACCGATATTCGCAGCGATCGCCGCGACCGAAATGCCGATCAGCGCGACATTAACAGAGACAGACGTCAGCTCGCCAGGTCCAACGCCAGGAACGGCGTTGATAGCAAGAGATCACAGGCGCTGCGGCGCGACATTCGCGGCGACCGTAAGGACCGCAACGCCGATACTCGCGACATCCATCACGATCGTCGCGATGTTCGCCACGACAGGCGTGACATCCGCCACGATCGGCGTGATGTCCGGCATGATGTTCGCAGCGCTCGTCGCGGCCGCTAATCAGAGCGAAAGTGAACGGCTGGGCCATATCATGATCGTTCTCCGAAGACCAAAAAAAGGCCGGCTCCGTGCGGGGCCGGCCTTTTCTTTGCGTCGGGCTATTTAATTTTACCAATCGCGAGCAATCAAAAATCTATGTGGCCTTCGAAGATGCGCACTGCCGAGCCGCTGACGCGCGGTACGAGCTTTCCTTTTTCATTGGCAACTTCCACGTGAATTTCGCTGGGACGCCCCATCTCAACGCCTTGCGTTATCGAGAGATGCTCGCCTGCTTTTAGCCGGTTGTAACGCACCAAATATGCGCCGAGTGAACCGCCCGCCGATCCCGTAGCCGGATCCTCGATGATTTCCCAGGGCAGCATCCCGCGCGCGAAGGCTTTCCCGCGTCCGCCGAGAGCGAAGCAATAAGCCATGGTGCTGTCGCCATTGAGCACGTGAAACAGCGCGCGCATGTTCATGTGGATGCGCTTCAGCGTCGCCTTGCCCCGCAGCGGAACCATCAAATTAAAAATTCCCGTGGACACGCATTCGAGTGGCAAATCAGAATCGATGTCGCCCGCGCGGAGGCCCAGCGCTTCGGCCAGGGTTTCGCGCGAAAACTTCGGAGTCTTGAAGCGCGCCTCCTTCTGTGTCATCGTTACGCGCACGGGCCGCCCGCCGCGAAACGTGATTTCGACCGGCAAAATTCCCGCGCCGGTCTGTTGCTGGATTAGCACCGGGCCTTCCGAAGCAGGCACGACGCCCAGTTCGGCGAGCAGAAACCATGTGCCAATCACGGGATGTCCGGCGAGGGGCAGTTCGCGCGTCGTGGTGAAAATTCGCAACCGCGCAAGCGCGCGATTGTTGGTGGGGCGCTGGACGAACACGGTCTCCGCCAAATTCATTTCCCGCGCAATCGCCTGCATCTGCGGGCGCGACAAATTGTCGCCGTCGGTAATGACGGCGAGAGCGTTCCCTTCGAACGGCTTCGAGGTGAAAACGTCGAGCTGGTACAGGCGTCGTTTCAAATCAATCTCCGTGCGGCCGGTGAAGATTCGTTAAATGCGCTCCAATTCTGCCACTGGTTTCGTCATTTTGCGCATTATGGTTTTCATTGTTGGTCTGATGCAAGCAGGACAATTTGGTTCGTCAAAATGTTCGGATGCTACAGTTTCTTCACGGCCGCGCATACTTCGTCGAGCACGCGCCTCGTCGTTTCCACCCGCGTCGTCTCCGCATAGATGCGCAACATTTCTTCCGTTCCGGAAACGCGTACCAGCAACCAGCCGATGTCACCCAGAAATAGTTTCTGGCCATCCGTGTTTTCTCTGCGCACCACCGGCCATTCGAGGAGCTTCGTCGTTTTGGCCGAACCAAAGTGTGCGATCGCCTTTTCCTTCTGTCCATGTAGTAATTCCAGGTCCACCCTGCCGTAGTGATGTTCGCCAAATTCCTTTTCGAGCATGCGTACAAGCTCACCCAACCGCTTTCCGTGGTACGCCATCACTTCGGCGAGCAGCAGCGCGCTCACGGTCGCGTCGCGTTCCGGCAAATACAATTTTGTGGCGATACCGCCGCTTTCTTCTCCGCCGATCAAAATGTCGCGCTCGAGCATCAACTCGCAGATGTATTTGAAGCCGATGGGCGTCTCGTAAACTTTTCGGCCAAATCTGCGGGCGATTTGGTCGATCATTTTCGTGGTCGAAAATGTTTTCGCCACATCCCCTTCGAGCTTCCGTGTGCCCGCCAAATGCCAGAAGAGAATCGAGAAAATCTGGTGCGGCGTGATGAACGTGCCGTCCGCGTCCACCGCCCCGATGCGGTCGCCATCGCCGTCGGCGGCAAATCCCGCGTCGTAGCGGCCTTTCGTCACAGCCGCTTCCAGCGCGGCAATGTGCGGCTCAATCGGTTCCGGATTCACTCCGCCGAATAGCGGATCGCATTCTCCGCGAATTTCATCGCACGCCACACCGTGCCGCGTGAAAAGCTCGCGCAACAGCCCGGCCGCCGAGCCGTGCATCGGGTCTGCCACGAAGCGGAACTTCGTCCCGCGCAGGCGTTCCCAATCGACAAGCTTGTCGAGCGTTTCCAGATACGGCTCACGCACATTCAGTGAATGGATTAAATCCTGGCGTGTGGGCAAGTCGGTTGAGTCGCTCTTGAGTATAGCTTCCAGTTCTTTTTCGATCTGCGCCGTAATCGCCGGAGATGCCGAGCTTCCGTAGCTTGCCTTGTACTTCACGCCATTCCAGCGGTAGGGATTGTGGCTCGCGGTGATCATGATTCCGCCGGCTGCGCCACGCTGCCGCACCAGCAGAGAAATCGCGGGCGAGGGACACGGTCCGTCCGCCGACCAAACAGGCGTTCCTGTGGCGGCGACGACTTCCGCCGCGGCGCGCGCGAACAGCGGCCCGCCGAATCGCGCGTCATAGCCGATCAGGACGCCATTTTTGGAATTCTCCGCGCGAATCACGTAGCGCGCAATCGCCGCAGCGACTTTGCGTACGTTCGCAACGGTGAAACTCTCGGCGATCACGCCGCGCCAGCCGTCGGTGCCGAAGTGGATTTGCGTCACGGTTGAAAAGTATATGCGATAGGGCTTCGCGCGGAAAGGATTGCGCCCTGAGTGCTTGCAAAAAATCGGTTCATTAGAAGGCTGATTGCTTAGAGCAAATCGTGGCGCCGCTTTTTTTCCAGCCATTTCACCACTTTGCCCACGTCTTGCGCTCTTTCACGCGGGCAAATCAGCAAAGCGTCATCCGTTTCCACAACAACGAGATCGCGCACGCCAATCGCCGCGACGAATTTCCGTCGGCTCCACAGAAAATTGTCCGTCGCATCGAGGGCAAACGAATCGCCCAGCGACACATTCTCACTCGGCTTGCGCGCCAGCAGTTCGTGAACCGCAGCCCAAGATCCAATATCGCTCCAGCCGATTTTCGCCGGCAGCACAAAAACGCGCTCCGTTCCGCGCTTTACGGATCTTCCGTGAGCGGCGCGCGAATGAGTCGCCGGTTCCATGATGGCGTAATCCACGGAAATGTTTTCGAGGCGCGGATAAATTCGTTTGAGCGCCCGCGCGTACCCTGGCGTACCGATGAATTGTTGCAGTTCGCCAAGCGCATGCCACGTTTTCGGCAGATATTTCCGCAGGCATTCCAGAAAAGTCGAAACGCGCCAGAAGAACATTCCCGCGTTCCAGAAATATCGCCCCGACGCGACGTATCTTTTCGCGCGCGCCGCATTGGGTTTCTCCGTGAATCGCCGCACAATGTATGCGGGCGTCCCATCAAACCGCGCCGCCACTTCTGCGCGCTCGATATAGCCGAATCCCGTTTCCGGACGCGACGGCGGAATTCCCAGCACCACAAGGTTTCCCGGGCTGCTGGCAATTTTCATTGCGGCGCGGACAACTTTGCGATACTGCGCCGCGTCCGCAATGTGATGATCCGCCGGCAGCACGGCCATCAGCGCTTCGCCATGCGCTTGCGCCAAATGAATCGCCGCGAGTCCGATAGCCGCCGCGGTGTTGCGTCCAACGGGCTCGGCTAAAATTTGTTTGCGCGGCACGCGCGGCAACTCGCGCCGCACGCCCGCCGCCTGCTGGCCGTTGGTCACCACCCACAGCCGATTCTCTGCAAAAAGCGGAGCCAGGCGATCCGCCGTTTCGCGCAACATGCTCTTCGAACTCACAATGTCGAGAAGCTGCTTCGGCGTTCGCGTCCGGCTGCGGGGCCAAAAGCGCGTGCCCCTTCCGCCGGCCAGCAGCACGGCGTACGGCGTGGGTTTTTTGGCGTGCTTCATGTCGAAAGACCGCCGGGCACGTAAGCGTGCAACATCGTAGTTCGTGTCGCCGGCACGAACCGGCATTCGCGCAACGCAGCCGGGACCAGCCACGCCTGCGCGGCCGCATATTCTATTTCCGCATGCGGAGCGCCAATCTTTCCCGTGCCTTCGATAACGATGAGGACCTCCATCAAACCCACTGGCTTCGTTCGATGTTCCGGTTCGGCGAAAACGGATTTCATCACGGCGAAATAAGGGCACTCGACCAGAGTGTTAACCGCACCGAGCGCTTCCGCGGCCACTTTGCCGCCATGCCGTTTGCCGAAACGAATCACATCCATGGACTTGGCAACGTGCATCTCGCGCGGCTTCCCTTCGGGCGTCAGCCGATTGAAATCGAAAACTCGATAGGTGATATCTGAATTCTGCTGAATTTCGCAAATCGTCATGCCCGGCCCGATCGTGTGCACGGTCCCTGCGGGAACGAAAATCGCGTCGCCTGCATGGACTGCGACGTGCTCCAGGCATTCTTCGGCCCTCCCGTCGACAATCGCGCGCTGAAAACTCTTGCGGTCCACGCCGGGCCGCAGCCCCACGCGCACTTCCGCGCCCTTGCGCGCGGAGATGATGTACCACATTTCCGTTTTCCCCACGCCGCCGGCCGCAGCCTCATTTTGTCGCGCGTAATCGTCGTCGGGATGCACCTGCACGGAAAGTTTTTCTTCGGGGAAAATGAATTTCGCCAGCAAGGGAAAAGGTTTGTCGCGCGAGACGTTGCTTCCCGACCAATCGTCGCTCATGCGCGGCCACGCATCGCCGAGTTTTTCTCCGGCGAATGGGCCGTCGGCGAATCGGCAGTCGTTCCCAGTCAGCCATACTTCGCCGATAGGCTCTGGCAACGACTGCTTGTCGGGAAAAAGTGGCGCGAGGCTTCGCGCGCCCCAAATACGCGGCACGAATTGCGGTTCCAACCGGACGGGCCGCAGTTTCACAACTTATCCGCGCATCGCGGCTGAGCTCACGGCCGACTCGGCGCGAAAAAAGCTAGACATTCGTCGCAGGCCCTCTTCGATGCGCTCCATCGAAGTGGCGTACGAAAGACGCAAGTAGCCGGGCGCGCCGAAGGCTTCGCCGGGAATCACGACCACGTGTTCGCGTTCCAGCAACTCTTTGGCCACTTGTACCGTATCGCACTGTGATGCGCCGCTCCTGCTTGCCGTGGCCGCGCCCGCGACATTGGGAAAAACATAAAAACTTCCCTCAGGCTCGTGGCAGCTCACGCCGGGAATTTCGCGCAGGCCTGCGATGATTCTTGCGCGCCGCTTCGCAAATTCCGCAATCATCGTGTTCACTGACTCCAACCCGCCGCGAAGCGCTTC
>DASYYI010000148.1:0-20351 GCA_035933995.1 Candidatus Acidiferrales bacterium
GACAATTATCTGAGCAATCCGCCCGTTGGAATCAAGGGGAATGACTTGTTGCTCTCGACTGGACTACGACTGACATTCGGCAAAACGGCCCAATAGGGCCAGATATCTGCTGCTTTTGAAAAGGAGCCCGATATGACGAAAGGGTTTAGGCAATTTCTGCTGAGAGGCAACGTAGTAGATATGGCAGTGGGTATTGTGATTGGAGCGGCTTTCGGCAGCGTGGTCACTGGGTTTGTGAAGGACCTGCTCACGCCCCTGATCGCCGCGATTGTGAAGCAACCTGATTTTTCGGCGCTAACGTTCACGCTCAACGGCAGCAAGTTCGAGTATGGAAGTTTTGTCAACGCTTTGCTGTCGTTTGTGATTATCGCGGCAGCGGTCTACTTTTTCGTGGTGGTCCCAGTCAACGCATTGGTTGCCAGATCGCGCCGGGAGCCGCCCGCAGATCCGACAACGCGCAAATGTCCAGAATGCCTCAGCGAAATCCCGATTGCCGCGCGGCGGTGCGCATTCTGCACGCAGGTCAGCTCCGCGCAGTAGCATGTGTCCTGCCTCAGCTGGAATTGGAGAAAGCGTTCATCCGTTAAGATAACGGAGCGAACACAGGAAGAAGCAACGGAAGCACGACACGCCGGAAGAGAAGGTCGCCATTCTGAGGCGGATTGGGAGTGCATCCGTCCCGGAACGCCTCTGTCGCTCGAAGATGCGCGGCGTCTGATTAAGGGTTACGCGGAGCATTACAACAACGTGCGTCTGAACAGCACCATCGGGTACATCACCCCGACAAGCGATTGTCCCCTAAATAGGGTAAGAGAGTTTTGACCAGGAGCATTTCATTTGCAGGGATGGTCCCACCAGAGCGAAGGTAATGGCAATGGAAATCACGGTATTGGTCGACAACGAGCCACCAAGGGAGGATCCTTTTCTCCGCACGGAGCGAGGTCACTCGCTTCATGTGCGCTGGAACGGACGTTCCCTGCTGCTCGACACGGGGATCACAGGACTGTTTGCCGACAACGCGCGCACGTTGGGAATTCGGGTGACCGAAATCAACACCGCGGTTCTGTCTCACGGACACTTCGACCATTCGGGGGGACTAGGGCGCTTCCTCAACGAAAACCAACGGGCGACCGTGTATGCCGCTAGTGGCGTGCGCGAGCGGCTCTGGCTGTCATTGTTCGGCCTCAAGAAGGATGTTGGCCTGGATCCTCGCGTATTGGTAAGCGCACACGAACGGCTGCACTTCGTCGACGCTGATTCCGAACCCGAGGTGGGGTTGCACCTCCTCGTGCGCATCCCCTTCACTCACCCCAGACCGCGTGGCAACCGGCTGCTATTCCGCGGCACCGCAGCAAAGCGGGTCCCCGACGACTTCGCTCATGAACTCGTGATGGCGCTAGACGATGGCGACGGTCTCGTCGTCTTCACTGGCTGTGGCCATCACGGTGTACTCAACATGGTCGACGGCGTCCGACATGCCTTCCCTGACCGTCCGATCAAAGCGTTGGTGGGTGGGTTTCACTTTGTCGGGTTCCCTTTTCTTGGCCTCTTTGCGGAACCCAGCGATAGCGTCCTGCAGATTGGGCGTTCTCTCAATGCACTGCCGATTGGAACAATCTTAACCGGCCATTGCACAGGGCGCAACGGCTACGCGGCCCTTCGCGAAGTTCTGGGGTCCCGCGTCGCATATGCGGCGACGGGCGAGACGATCAGCGTGTAAGCCGAATGAGGCACTTCCTCCAAGGCTCACCTTGGGCCCATTTCCGCCAGAGTCTCAAAGGTGAGGGAGCCGCGAACCCACCCGTCCGAATGGATCATGGCCTATCCGCAGGTTGAGACTGATAGGCGTGTGAAGCTTCGATAATCTTGCCGGGCGAAACGGAAGCGGGAAATGCAAGAATGCGACCACGCTGAGGGAACCCTAGTTTCACGCCTTGAAAATCCCGCCCTAAGGGCGGAATACTCACTAACGGAAAACGTCATGTCTCCATTTCAGGCTGAACCAACACACATGAAACGGCACGAGGTCCTGCGTCAGCGCGATGCCTTGGTGGAAATGTAGGCGTCGAGGCTGTTCGTAAGCTGGTCGATACCAGCGAGCACGTCTTGGCGGAGGGCTTCGACAACCGCTGGGACGGTTTTCTTGCCTACAGGTTCATCGTGGCTGTAGGACTGGCTCCAAACGACATTGCCGGTCTTCGGCTGAAACAATTCGAGGGCGAGAGAAAAGCGGGCGACGAGGGAAGGCGAATCGACTTCTTCGAGTGAATACAAATGGCCGCGGAGAATGTAGTCGCCTCGGGCGCTGCTGCCGAGGCGTCCGACGGAGCGAAATTTGCCTTTGGCGCGCAGGGATTGCGTCAGCATCGTTTCGAGCATTTCCGTGGGCACCTCAGCCCAGCGATGACTTGGGTATGTTCCCAGTTCCACGCCGCCGCTGCTGTAAACAATGGGGCTGTCGAGATAAAGATGCGAGGCGGTGATGCGTCCAATGAGGATGGTGACGGGAAGCGGTGCGTCGTTTTCCACGGAAACGGAAGGCTCAGGAACGGGCGCGGGATTCAGAGTGTAGTATTTCACCGGCCGCGCCGCGCCGCAGTTCGCGGTGACGATAATTCCCGCGAACATCAAAAGAGAAACGAGGGCGCTGGCGATTCGTTTTTGGTCGAAGTGGATTTTCATTTTCGCTCTTGGGGTTTGAGCGGCTTCCCGGGCACGTGCGGCGCGGGTTGGGATGCGCGAATCAACGTATAGGGCCGGGTCTTAATGGTGTCGGTAAATGATTTCAAGTTTTCGGTTATGTTGGTCATGTTGGCGATGATTTCATCAATGTTATCGCTATTGATGTTCAGCGTGCTGTTGAGCTGATCGACGAGCGCGGAGGCGGAGGTGAGAGTAGCGCGCATTTGTATGATTGCTTGCCGCAGGTCAGGGCGGTTTTCCACCAACGTGGCGTCCACGTGCGATAGGGCGGTATCGGCCTGATTTATGGTCTTCTTGAAATCGTCGATCAATGGCGTGAGCTTGGCGCTGGTGCTGTTCAGGTTATTCAGCGTGGAGTGCAGCACGGGGCGATCTTCCGCGAGCATGCCGCGGACGTTCGCGAGGCTCGCCGCAATATTCGCGCGATTTTGGGCATCGAGAAGCCCGTTGACGCGCTTGATGGTTTCCTGCAACTCGGTGGCGCGCGCATTCAGGTTTTGCAACAACTGCGTTGCTTGTGGCGCGAGATCGTTTATTCTTGCGGCGAGTTCGTCAAAACTTGCGTAGTTCACCGCAGCCAAAACCGCACCAGGACGCGCGCGTGGAGCAGCCGCGGTTCCCGGCACGATTCCGAGGAAATTTTCACCGAGGGCTCCGAGGCTTGAAATTTTCGCTTTGCTGTCCGTCTTTACGGGCACTTCGTCGTCAACGCGAAACTTGACTTCCATGCGCGTGGGATCTTGCGGGGCGCTGCGGACGGAGACCACGCGGCCCACCGGAGGGCCGCCAGCGTAACGCACTTCGGAACCGGGTCCGAGACCGCCGGCATTTGTGAAGTAGGTAAGGTAAATTGGTTCCGCGCGGCCGAAAACTCCGGACAGCGAGAAAAGGGTCACCACCAGGAGACCTGCCGCCACAAGAACAAATACACCTACGAACGCGCGCTCGCGTTTGGCTTGCAATGGCGCCTCTCAAATATCCGCGGAAAAGCTAAATTTGGCAGTGAGCCCGCCAAGCCGGCGGAGTATAGCACGACCCACACTCGAAACGTTCAGGCGGCGACTTTCGGGTATTGGGTCAATTTGAATTTTGACTCTTTGTGTCACGATCAAGAAAATTCAAACTGACCCACCACCGGCTTTCGAGAGCGCCGCGAAAGGCCACCGGTGAGAACAAAGTTATAAACGCAAACGCTCGGTGAGGCGGTCGAGGAAGCCCTCGTCTTCGGCAACATCCGGCTCCGGAACACGGTCGAGAAACTGACGCACACGAGGTTGCTGGCTCGATTTCAATTCTTCGACCGTGCCGAGCGCGATGATGTTTCCCTTGTCGACCAAGATCATGCGATCGGCGATCAGGAAAGCGCTGGCGAGTTCGTGGGTGACGACGACAATGGTCATTCGGAATGCTTTTTTCAGTTTCAGAATCAGATCGTCGATGCCGGCGGCGATGATGGGATCGAGCCCCGCGGAAGGCTCGTCGAAAAATAAAACTTCGGGATCCATGGCCAGTGCACGAGCGACTGCCGCGCGTTTTTTCATTCCGCCGCTGAGTTGCGCGGGAATGTAATCCTCATAGCCGGAGAGGCCCACTTCTTCCAGCTTCAATCGCACCATTACTTCGATCGTGGAGTCGTCGAGGCGAGTATGCTCGCGAAGCGGAAGGGCGACGTTTTCTCCGACGGTCATCGAGCCAAATAGCGCGCCGCTCTGAAACGAAACGCCGAGCCTCTTGCGCAGTTCGGCCATGTCATGCGCGGAGATGCAGCACAGATTTTTGCCACGAATCCAAATCTCACCACCAGAGGGTTTTTCAAGGCCCATCAATGTGCGAAGAAGAGTGCTCTTGCCGGAGCCCGAGCCACCGAGAATGACCATCGTTTCGCCAGCGTTTACGTCAAAGGTCACGCCGTGGAGAACTTCGCGATCACTATAGCTCACGCGCAAATTGCGCACGGAGATAGCGACTCCCTCGTTGACCGGTCCGTCCGATTCGCTTTCGCTCGACATAGTCATGAATGCGGCGCCGTAAGGTAAAAGAGCATCGTGAAAACCAAATCCACCAGCACGACCAGAAAGATGGATTTCACAACCGCCGATGTGGTTGAGCGGCCTACTTGTTCGGCACCCAAGCCGGTGGAAAGTCCTTCCTGACAACCCACCGCCGTGATAACCATGCCGAACATGACGCTTTTAATCAAGCCCGTAACGATGTCGCGAAGGACGAGGGCGCTGAGGGTTGTGTGAATATAGGAGCCGAAAGTGAAGCCTGCGCCAGCGATGCCAAAGGCAGAGCCACCGAGGACGCCCATAAAGTCAGCCCAGGTGGTGAGGCAGGGCAGCATCAAGGCCATGGCGACGAATTTGGGTGCGACAAGAAAATGAACGGGATCGAGGGCCATGGTTTGAAGCGCGTCAATTTCTTCATTCACTTTCATGGTGCCAAGTTCGGCGGCAAAGGCCGAGCCGGAGCGTCCAATGACAACGATGGCGGTCATGAGCGGACCGAGTTCGCGCGTCATGGAAACAGCGACGGCGTTGGCGACAAACTCCATGGCGCCGAACCTGCGAAGTTCGTAGGCAGATTGAAGGGCAAGGATCGTGCCAATAAAAAAAGAAATAAGGGAAAGAATAGGAATGGCGCCGACGCCGACAGCCATTGCCTGATGGACCGCGCGCTCGACGCGCATGCGCTGACCCTGGAAGGGTGCTATGACAACGGCGTGGAGTGAACGGCCAGTCAGGATCGTGAGGTCGCCAAGGTAGGCGAGGCCGTCGATCGTTGCTTGACCGACTGTCTCCGTGACGGACACGAGACGAATCTCAGGCTGCGGCGCCAGAAGAGACCGGCTGAACGCCGCGGACCGCCTCTTCTTCCGTGCCATAGACTTCGAAGACTTTGATCAGGCGCGTCAACTCGAGAACTTCTCTGGCCACGCGGCTGAGACCGAAGAGAGCGAGACCGAGCTTTGATTCCCTGGAGACCTTAAGGGCTTCGACAAGGCAAGCGACGCCCGCGCTGTCGATGTATTTCACGTTGGTCAGGTTCACAACCACGCGAGGAACTTTTTGTACTTTCAGCAATTCCATAAGTGTTTTGCGGAGGTCCGGAGAGTTGTAGAGGGTGATATCACCGTCAACATCCACAATTGTGGCGAGGCCGCTGGGGCGCGTCGTAATGTTCATCAATTTCTCTCCCACCAAAAGGATAGCAGGGACGATACGGGAAGCATACCCTGACTTGGGCTTGGCGCAAAGCGCAGAGATGAGAGTTTGCAACGGGAGGGTGCAGACATCGGGCCGCCAGACAGAGGGTCCTGGCTCCGCATGAACGTCTCAAATGCGGGCTCAACCGACGCAAGCAGCGAATCTTGCGCCAGTCAAGCGAGGCACGGACTCTGCATTTTCTTCATAACAAACGTGTCAATGATTCGAACCCTAAGCTGGGCGAAGGTAGCCGTCTCCGTCTCTGGGGCAGGTTCTGCGTTCGCCAATTTCCATTCGCTGGAGCGCCCAAACGAGCAGGGACAAACGATCGGTGACGCCGGCCTTTTCGTGCATGTCGCGAAGCAAGCGAACAAGCCTAAAGGAATGCCAAGTTCGCTGCAGATCTGTTTGTCGTTTTCCCGCCGACCAGGGCGCGAAGCACGATCGCCTCCTCGTCCGTGAACGACGGATTCGCGCGGCGAACCGACGGCTGAAACTTATTTGCGGGTGAGCTGCACGGGTAGCGCGATTATGGGTAGCGACTGCGGTTGACTTGAGGTGCTGCTTCATATTTGCCCCCTTCGATTTTCTTGCGCAATTGCCATGCGCAATTTTCAATGCGCGAACATTCGAAGGGGACAACGAGACGAAAACATCGGAACTGTTGCGCGTCGGATAGAGGCCGCCGGTATTACTGACGCAGCTGTAACCGGCTCGTTCGAGGCTATCAAGGGGAAAAGCAACGCGCAGTGCGGGAGCGGGCAAAAGAGCGCTTGACTTTATTTAGAGGGGACTTAGACTTCGGCGCGCTGGCACAAGGACCTGGCTCCGAGGCTTTTCTGTGTTCTCTGGGTCTCACTTACATCCAAAGTGGAATTCAGCAACAGATGCGTCCGCGAGAAGAAAAGAGGGCAAAATGCGAGTTTTGAATTTTGGATTTCGAAAAATCCTGCCGGCGCTGGTTGGCGTTGGATTGTGCGCAGCGACGAATGTTGCGCAGCGGCGGAGTGCGGCAGCAGAGCAGGATCAATTTCGATTCCGATTTGTTGGGCCGATTGTGGGGAATCGAGTCGCGTCGGTCGCGGGCGTTCCGGGAGATGAGAGCACATATTACGCGGGAGCGGCGGCGGGCGGCGTTTGGAAATCGACGGACGGGGGGAACCGCTGGGTGCCGGTGTTTGATAAAGAACCGGCCTCGGCGATCGGCGCGTTAGCGGTGGCGCCTTCGGATCCAGATGAGGTGTGGGCCGGGACCGGCGAAGCGTGGGCGATACGCGACAGCGACGTAATGGGAAATGGTATTTACAAGTCCATTGACGCAGGAAAGACGTGGACGAACATGGGTCTGGGCGCAACGGGAAGAATTGGGCGCGTGGTTGTGAATCCTACGGATCCGAATACTGTTTTCGTGTGCGCTCTGGGCCGCACGACGGGACCGCAGCAGGAACGCGGTGTCTATCGGACGACGGATGGCGGGAAAACGTGGGAGCGCGTGCTATTCGTAGACGAAAACACAGGATGCTCCGGTCTGTCGATGGATCCGCACAATTCGAGGACGCTGTTTGCCGGTACATGGCAAGTAGTGATGCATACGTGGGCTGAGCTGGGCGGCGGGCCGGGCAGCGGAGTATACGTGTCACACGATGGCGGTACGAAGTGGACGCGCATTGAGGGCCACGGCTTGCCGAAGCCGCCTGTCGGAAAAATTGACGTCGCGGTGGCGCCGACGAATTCGGAGCGCGTGTATGCGTTGATTCAGACGAAAGATCAGGGCTCGCTGTGGAGGTCGGATGATGGCGGCGAAAATTGGCATGCGGTGAGCTACGACCGGTCTCTGACTGGGCGCGCGGGTTATTACATCCGTATCGGAGTTTCGAGCGGAAACGAAGACGAGGTTTATGTGGCGAGCAGCGGATTCCACGAGTCGGTGGACGGCGGAGAAACGTTCAAGGATGTCCCGTGGGGCGGCGACAATCACGATATCTGGATCGACCCGAAGAATCCGGATCACTTTGCGTTGACCAATGACGGCGGATTGATGATTACGACGGTGCACGGACGCGGATTCCATCGCGTGTCGCTGCCGATCGGGCAGATGTATCACGTCACCGTGGATAATCAAATTCCGTATTACGTCTACAGCAACATGCAGGACGATGGAAATATGCGCGGGCCGAGTTTGGCGAGCGGCGGATATGGGTATGGCGGGCCACAAGAAGTTGGCTGGGACCACGGAATGGGCGGATGCGAATCCGGCTGGACTGTGCCGGATGTTACCGATCCAAACATCGTTTGGGCGACGTGCTATGGGGACGAGGTGACGCGTTGGGATGCGAAAACGAAGATGGCGCGCTCGGTGAGCCCCTGGCTGCACACTCTCGATTCGCCGCCGAATGACACCAAATACCGCTGCCATTGGACGCCGCCACTGGCGATTGATCCGTTCGATCACAACACGGTGTATTACGGCTGCCAGGTGATTTTCAAGACTGTGAATGCGGGGCAGAGTTGGACGGTTGCGAGTCCTGATCTCTCCACCCACGACCCCAGCCGGATCGTTCCGTCGGGCGGACTGGAAGGCGATAACCTGGGGCAATTCTACGGCGAAGTGGTGTTTGCGATTGCGCCCTCGCAAATTGAGAAGGGACTGATTTGGGCGGGAACGAATGACGGACAGGTGTGGTACACGAAAGACGGCGGCGGGCACTGGAACAATGTGACGAAAAATATCTCTGGGCTCCCAGCGTGGGGAACCGTTACCAGCATCCAGCCTTCCTATTTCGATGCGGGGACGGCGTACGTCTCGGTGGACTTTCACTTGATGGACAATCGGGACCCCTTCATTTACAAGACGACGGATTTTGGACAGAGTTGGACGAAAATCAGCGACGGATTGCCGAAGGGAGAATTGGCGTACGTTCGGGTAATTGCCGAGGATCCGAACTGCAAAGGGCTCTTGTTCGCGGGCACGGGGAACGCGCTGCACTATTCGCTCGACGACGGCGCGCACTGGACGATGTTCGACAAAGGATTGCCGCATTCGACGGTTTCGTGGGCGGTAGTGCAGAAGCAATTTCACGATCTGGTGGTGTCAACGTACGGGCGGGGACTGTACATTTTGGACGACATCACGCCACTCGAGCAGATGGCGAAAAACAATTCAGATGAATCGGTGCGATTGTTCGAACCGCGGGCGACTTACCGGTTTGCGCGGGGCGGGGGGAGCTTCGATCACATACGCGTTGAAGACGGAAGTGAAAGCGAACGGGGAGAGTAAAGCGGCAGACAAAAAAGAGGCCACCGAAGATACGGAACAAGCCGCGGCAACGAGCGCGGACAAAGCTAAGGGTCCGGTGCAAATTGAGATTCTCGATTCGAATGGCAAGATGGTCCGGAAATTGAAAGGTCCCGGCAAGGCAGGAATGAATCGAGTGCAATGGGACCTACACTACGAACCTCCAAGGCTGGTGGCACTGCGGACAGCGGCTCCGGATAATCCGCACATCTGGGACGAGGTGCGGTTCCGCGACAAGGACTCACGTCCAATTACCCACTGGGGACTTGATCCGGCGGAAGTGGGGCCGATTGTCGCGCCGGGAAAGTACACAGTGAGGCTAACAGTGAATGGAAAGAGCTACACGCAGCCGCTGACAATCTTGCGTGACCCAAATGTGCCGAGCAGCGATGCCGAAATTGAATCCTCTGTAAGAGCGCTGCTGCGCATACGCGACGACATCACGACTACTTCGGACATGGTGAATCAGATCGAGTGGATGCGGAAACAGCTTGGCGACGTGCAGTCGATGCTGACGGATGAAAAGACCAAAGGTGATTTGCTGAAGTCGGTGAAAGACATGGACGAGAAGTTGCAGGGGGTTGAGTTCAAGTTGATCTCGCGCGTGGAGGCCAATAGCGACGACAAATATTTCGTTTCGGCCTATAAGGTGTATCTGAATTTGTTGTGGCTGAACGGCGAAGTAGGTTCGGGCGCGGGAGACGTGGCGGGAGGCGCGGCGTTCGCGCCAACGGATACGGAGATGAGTTTGCTGCAAATGATCGAGAAGGATTTGGCGTCTGCGAAGGCCGATTACCAAAGTTTGATCAACAAGGATATTCCGGCGTTCAATCGCTCGCTCGCGGAGCATGGGGTGATTCCCGTTACGGCGGTCAGTCCGGCACCGAACGTTGGCGCAGGCGGAAATCGATAAAGCTTCAGCGGCGGAAGTAGGGCTGACGATTTTGAGAAGAGGGGAAAGCAGATTCCTCGTCGCGTCGCTCCTCGGAATGACACGAGTTTTATTTTAGGTGAATTGTAAATTTCGATGCATGTCATTGGCGGCCTTCAGGGGTTAACCTCCCCTCTATTCTCAGAAGTTCTCTATTGGAGGCAAAGCTCGCCGCGCAGGCAAGCTCCGACCGTCAGGAGCAGGATGCCAGCAGCGTTACAAGTTCGGTGTTGTCCTAATTGCGTGCATTGCCCAGCAAGGTTTATGACCGTGCGCAGTCGATGAGGTTTCCTATTTTGTGTTGCCCCAGATATCGCCTACGCTGAAGCCTTCCGGAAACGGATCGTCGCTTTCAAGAACGTATTGAGAGAAGCCGGTGATCCACGCGCGTCCGCTGATGGTAGGAACTACGGCTGGATAGCGGCCGACGCGCGATTCGCCGATGAGGCGGCCCGTGAACGTGGTGCCCAGAATTCCCTGGTGAACAAAATCCTGATGGAGCGGCAGCGTGCCTTTTGCATGCAATGCGGCCATTTTTGCGCAGGTGCCAGTGCCGCAGGGCGAGCGGTCCAGCGCGCCAGTCCAAGACGAAGGGCGATTCCAATCGAGCTTGCCGGTGGAAACGATCACGGCGTTCTTGCGGTGAATTTCTGGATTGAATGAAGGCGCGGAAAGTTGCGCGATGGTGATTCCTGAGATCGCGGGATTTTCAGGATGCGCGACGGGGAGCTGCTCCTGAGCCGCGGCTTTGATCATTTCTCCGACGCGAACGATGTCGCGGGCTTCGTTCGGCTCCAGACGGATTCCCAAGGGTTCGGCATCTGCAATAACGTAGAACATTCCTCCGTAAGCGACATCCACCTTGACGGCGCCCAATCCCCGCACTTCAATCGACGCATCCAGATGAACCGCGAAGGCAGGGACATTTTGAAATGTGACGCGAGTGACTTTCGAATTCTCGATTTCCGCTTCGACTTCGATTAGACCCGCAGGCGTGTCCAATTTCAGGCGCATAATGTGGCCGCGAACCGGAATCATGCCGGTTTCGAGGAGCACGGTGACGACGCAAATGGTGTTCGTGCCTGACATCGGCGGGTACTCGACCTGCTCCATGATGATGAAGCCGGCGTCCGCGTCGGGATGGGCGGGCGGGAGAATCAAATTGCAATTGGACGCAGGGTAGCCGCGGGGCTCCCTGAGCATGAGCTTGCGAAGACTGTCGGCGTGCGCCTCGAGGTAAACTTTTTTCTCGAACATTGTTTTGCCCGGGACATCGGGAACTCCGCCAATAATGACGCGCCCCGGCTCCCCGCAAGCGTGAGCGTCGACCGCCGAAATCATGCGCGAGAACTGCACGAGCGCCTCCAGTGGTGCGAAAAAGTGAAAGAGAGTCCAAACGTCTTGTATATAGTATATTCAACAGGTTATATTTCAATGTTTCAGGAACTGGGGCGAAGTGTGCGCTGGCTTATTGTGTTTCCGATGAAGTAAAGAGTCTATGCGAGAACAAGTTAGTTGTGTTCGGATAATCGATTCCCATACGGGCGGCGAGCCAACGCGTGTCGTTGTTGGAGGCGGCCCGGCGCTGGGTAAGGGACCATTGTCCGCCCGGCTGGCGCGGTTTCGAGAGGAATTCGACTGGTTCCGGTCTGCGGTAGTAAACGAACCTCGCGGATCGGATGCGGTTGTGGGCGCGCTGTTATGCGAACCGGAGGACCCATCCTGCACGGCGGGCGTGATTTTTTTTAACAATGTTGGGTATTTGGGAATGTGCGGTCACGGAACGATTGGGCTGCTTGTAACTTTGAAGCACCTCGGGCGGCTTAAGCCCGGCGAACATCAGATCGAGACTCCTGTAGGAAATGTAACCGCACGATTGCACGAAACCGGCGAAGTGTCCGTGGACAATGTCGAGAGCTATCGCACAGGCGCGGGAATTGGCGTGGATGTGCCGGGGCATGGGTTGGTCACTGGAGACGTGGCGTGGGGCGGGAACTGGTTTTTCCTGGTGAACGAGCACGGCATGGAAATTTCCTTTGCGAACATCGAAAGACTGACGGAATTCACGTGGCAAATTCGCCAGGCGATTACACGCGCAGGTATCAGGGGCAGGAACGGCGAGGAAATCGATCACATCGAGTTGTTTGGTCCTTCAAAGATTCCTGGAGTGAACAGCAAGAATTTTGTGTTGTGTCCGGGAAAGAGCTACGACCGTTCGCCGTGCGGAACGGGCACGTGCGCGAAGATGGCGTGTCTCTATGCGGACGGCAAGTTGAAAGAAGGCGCGGTCTGGCGGCAAGAAAGCATTGTAGGGAGCGTGTTCGAAGGCAGCATCAAGGTTCAGGACGGGATGCGAGCAGGGCATGTACACCCGAGCATAAGGGGAGCGGCGTACATTGATGCAGAGGGGGACCTGATACTCGACGAAAACGATCCGTTTCGTTTCGGAATTACAAAATGAGGGCGGGTGCCTATGACGTAGTGATTATCGGCTCGGGAATCGTTGGCGCTGCGTGTGCTTGGGCTTGCGCGAACGAGGGACTGCGCGTCGCAGTGATCGAAGCGGACATCATCGGAGGAGGCGCGACCGGGGCGGGAATGGGCCATTTGGTGGTGATGGACGATTCCGAGGCGCAGTTCGCTCTGACTCGATACTCGCGCTCGCTATGGCAGCAGCTTGCGAGGGAATTGCCGGACGATGTGGAGTACGAATCATGCGGAACGATTTGGGTAGCCGCCGACGAAGAGGAAATGGAGGCCGTCAGGCAAAAAAAGGAGTTTTACGAGACGCGCGGCGTGCATGTGGAAGTGCTGGATGCGAAGGCGCTGCGCATGGCGGAGCCGAACCTGCGCGAAGGGTTAGTTGGCGGGTTGCGAGTGCCCGGCGACGCGGTGATTTATGCGCCGTGCGCGGCGCGCTTTTTCATCGAACGAGCGCAGTCACGCGGCGTCGAATTGTATCTGCCGCGCGTGGTGATGGAGATCACGGCGGAAGGCGTGCGGTTAAATGATGGTACCGTCATCGCCGCTCACCGCGTGGTGAATGCGGCGGGAACGTGGTCACCGATGCTGACGCCGGGGATTGAAGTGAAAAAACGCAAAGGGCACCTGGTGATTACTGAACGATATGCCGGGTTCGTGAAGCACCAACTGGTGGAGCTTGGATATTTGAAGAGCGCACATTCGATGACAACGGAGTCGGTGGCGTTCAATGTGCAGCCGCGGCGCACGGGTCAGATGTTGATCGGATCGTCGCGGCAATTCGATGTGGAGGGCAAAGAAGTCGACGCGAATATTTTGAGGCGCATGCTGGAGCGAGCGGCGGAGTTTTTGCCGGGAGTGAATCGATTGTCCGCGATTCGTAGTTGGACAGGCTTTCGCGCGGCAACGCCTGATAAGCTGCCACTGATTGGTCCGTGGCCGGGCCGCGAAAATTTATTTCTTGCGACGGGACACGAAGGTTTGGGCATTACGACATCACTGGGAACGGCGAAACTGCTGGTGGATCAATTGTTGCGACGCACGTCCGAAATTCCGACTGGGCCATATTTGCCTTCGCGCGTTCCCGAGGGCGTACATGCCTAAGGCGGTTTCAGTGACGGTGAATGGCGCGCAAGTTGACGCGACGGAAGACATGACCGCGCTGGTGGCGATTCTTCTGAGTGGCACGACAGCTTTGCGGCGTTCGGTGAGCGGCGAGCCGCGCGGCGCGCTGTGCGGAATGGGCGTGTGCTTCGAATGCGGAGTGACGATCAATGGAGAACGCCATTGCCGCTCATGCCAGATACGATGCGCGCAGGAAATGGACATTCGAACGGATGAATAATTCGCGACGCAGTTTCGATGTGCTTGTTGTGGGCGCGGGACCCGCAGGAATCGCGGCGGCATGTTGTGCGACACAAGGCGGCGTGCGCGTGGGGCTTGTCGACAACAACGCGCGTCCGGGTGGGCAGATCTGGCGAGGCGAAGCGCAGAATTCAGATGTTGTGGACGCGGCGAGCTGGCTTCGGAAGCTTGCAAGTTCGCGCGCCGAGATCTTGGCTCCGATGGAAGTGTTCGCGCAGCCGGAAGCCGGCAAACTCGCCACGACATCCTCGGACGGCGTGTGCGAGTTGAGTTACAAGAGGCTGATTCTGTGCACAGGAGCGCGGGAGCGTTTCCTGCCGTTTCCGGGATGGACGTTGCCGAACGTGATGGGAGCAGGGGGATTACAGGCGGTCGTGAAGTCAGGAATGGACATTGCGGGCAAGAAAGTAGTCGTTGCCGGAAGCGGGCCGCTGCTTCTAGCGGTTGCTGCGCATTTGAGGGCGCACGGAGCCGACGTACGCGCGATTGCGGAACAGGCGCCGTGGTCGCGCCTGATTCGATTTGGCATGGCGCTGGCATCTCGCGGACGGAAGATCTCTCAGGCGTTTCAGCTCAAGAAGCAGCTTTCGCGGATTGCGTTTCGCGCAGGGTGTTGGGTAGCCGCCGCGGAAGGGAATGACAAGGTTGAAAGTGTCACGCTGCGAACCGAGCGTAAAACATGGAAGGAACGTTGCGACTATCTGGCTTGCGGGTTTCATTTGGTCCCGAATACGGAGTTGGCATCGCTCGTTGGCTGCGAGCTTCGCGCTGGATTTGTGCGAACCGATGATTTTCAGGAGAGTTCGGTCTCTGGAATTTATTGCGCGGGCGAACCGACAGGAATTGGCGGGCTGGAACTGTCGATTGCGGAGGGGCAAATCGCCGGGTTTGCGGCGGCGGGCCGACGTGAAAAAGCGCAGGAATATTTCGGCGAACGGAAAAGTCAACGCCGCTTTTCCACGGCGCTGGAGCGCGCGTTTATGCTTCGAGATGAGTTGAGGGCGCTGTCGAGCGCAGAGACAATCGTTTGCCGCTGCGAAGATGTAAAGTTTGGGCGGCTGCGAGAGCAGCCGTCCTGGCGCGCGGCGAAATTGCAAACGCGCTGCGGGATGGGCCCGTGCCAGGGCCGGATCTGCGGACCTGCTGTGGAATTTTTGTTTGGATGGAAGGCGGAGTCGGCACGTCCGCCGATTTTTCCTGTGGCGGTGGGGAGTCTCGCAGCGACCGCATGCGCGAAATGAATGTTCCAACACACAAGGAGCACCAATGAACTGGACAGGGGTGATGCCGGCGATTACGACGTGCTTTGACCGCGACTACAAGATAGATCACGATTTCGTTGCGAATCATTGCCGGTGGCTCGTGGAACATGGATGTACGGGAATCGTGCCGCTGGGGTCGTTGGGAGAGGGCGCGGCGCTCGAATATGCGGAGAAAGTCGCCGTCATCGAAACTTGCGTTCGTTCCGTCGGCAAGAAGGCGCCCGTCGTAGCGGCGATATCGTCTCTGCGGACTGCGGAGGCAGTGGAGTTAGCGAAGACGGCAGCGGACAAAGGATGCGCTGGCGTGATGATTTTGCCACCGTACGTCTATCGCGGCGACTGGCGGGAAATGAAATCGCATGTGGTGGCGGTGCTACGCGCGACGAAACTGCCATGCATGCTTTACAACAATCCAGTGTCATACGGGACGGATTTTTTGCCGGAGCAAATCGCCGAACTAGCGAATGAACACAAGAATCTGGAGTCCGTAAAGGAATCAAGCACCGATGTGCGGCGCGTGACCGCGATTCGCGCGTTGCTTGGAGACCGGCTGGCGGTGTTTATGGGCGTCGATGACGCGATTGTCGAAGGTGTGCAAGCGGGCGCGGTCGGATGGATTGCCGGGCTCGTCAATGCGCTGCCGGAGGAGTCCGTGGATTTGTTTCGCTTTGCCGCTGAAGGCAAAATCGACGAGGCGTCGGCGATTTATAAATGGTTTCTGCCACTTTTGCGGATGGACACGGTTCCGAAATTCGTGCAGCTGATCAAGCTGGTGCAGCAGGAAGCGGGAATGGGGAATGCGCGGGTGCGTCCGCCGAGAATGGAGTTGGAGGGCAAGGAATTGGATGAGGCGAGGATGATTATTCGAGTGGCCCTGAAGACGCGGCCGGGACGGAACGCGGAGCGGGAGACCACTCGCGCGTAGAAGGGGTTTTGAGAAAAAAGGAGCTTTGCAATGGGGTTAAACGGCAGGTCGATCCTCGGGAATGAATTAGGCAAGACGGGTGGCAGGATATTCCGCGCGATAAATCCCGCCACGGGTCAGGAACTTGAGCCGAATTATTATTCCGCCGATGCGAAAGAGGTGGACTCTGCTGCACGAATGGCGGCGAGCGCGTTTCTTGAGTACAGCGCAGTGTCTGGAAAGACAAAAGGCGCGCTGCTGAGAAAAATTGCGGAGCAAATTGACGGTCTGGGCGACGATTTGGTCAACCGAGCCGTGCAGGAAACGGCCCTGCCGCCCGCAAGGATCAAGAATGAAACGGCACGAACTAGCTTTCAGCTTCGGCTTTTCGCGGAGGTGGTGGAAGAAGGGTCGTGGGTCAACGCGCGAATTGATCGCGGCAATCCTGGGCGGAAGCCAGCGCCGAAGCCAGATGTACGTTCGTTATGGAGAGCGCTCGGACCGGTAGCGGTTTTTTGCGCAAGCAATTTTCCGATTGCGTTTTCGGTGGCGGGAGGCGATACGGCGTCGGCGCTGGCAGCGGGGAATCCCGCGGTGGTGCGGGCTCACGCTGCGCATCCGGGCACGGCGGAGATGGTCGGGCAGGTAATTCAACGCGCGGTGAAAGAGTCAGGTTTGCCTGAGGGGATTTTTTCACTACTGTTCGATGCGGGAACAGAAGGGGGGTTGGCGCTCGTCAATCACGCTGCCATCAAGGCGGTTGGATTCACAGGATCAAGAAACGGAGGACGCGCGCTGATGGGCGCGGCGGCGGCGCGCCCGGAGCCAATTCCCGTGTTCGCCGAAATGAGCAGCACAAATCCCGTTTTCATTCTGCCCGGAGCGATGAAAGAAAGAGGCGCTGAAATCGCGAAGGGAGTGCACGCGTCGGTGACGCTGGGAGCAGGGCAGTTCTGCACGAAGCCTGGAGTGGTCGTGGTGGGGAATGATGCGTCCGCGCGTGAATTTGCGACGAGTGTGCGCGAGATGATGAAGGCGAGTGGAGAGTTCACGCTGCTGACATCGAGAATCCATGAAGCTTATCGCGCCGGGGTCGAGGCCAGGAGCCGCGAAGATAAAGTCCGGCAAGCTCCGCGTGCCGGCGAGGATGCGACGGCGAACGGTTTTCGGGTAAATACAGCGCTTTTCGAAACGGACGCGCCTGCGTTTATCGAGAATGAAGATTTGCAATCCGAGATTTTTGGACCGTCGACATTGATCGTCCATCATGATTCCCGTGACGAACTCCTTGCAATTGCCCGAGGACTGGAAGGACATTTGACAGCTACGTTGCACGGCACCGAGAACGACCTGCGCGAGTTTGCGGACCTGGTTGCGATACTTGAGACCAAAGTTGGAAGGTTAATTTTCAACGGTTACCCAACCGGCGTGGAAGTTTGCCATGCTATGGTTCATGGAGGGCCGTACCCGGCGACGTCCGATGGGCGTTCGACTTCGGTGGGGACGCAAGCAATTTATCGCTTCGCGCGGCCTGTTTGCTATCAGGACTTTCCCAATACGGCGCTTCCCGATGAGCTGAAGAACGAAAATTCTCTGGGAATTTGGCGACTCGTCGATGGGCAAATGACTCGTGACAAATTGACCGCGACGGCGGGAGTAAGATCGGCTTAAGGGGACGCTCGAGCAAGTCTATGCCCTCAGATACTCCGTTTTTCGCGTCCCAATCAAATCGTTAGCGACGCGTTAAGAAACCTGATACATTTCCGCCACTGATTTATCGCGATGGCTGGTTTTTTGGCCGGAGAGTAATGCGCGCGTGACATTCACACCGCTCGACTGGACCGCAATTCTAGGTTACCTGGCGATAACCCTCCTATTGGGACTCTATTTTCGGCGGCGCTCGGGGAAGAGCACCGAGGATTATTTCGTCTCCGGACGCAGAGTGTCGTGGTGGCTGGCGGGAACGTCGATGGTCGCGACAACGTTTTCGGCCGACACGCCATTGCTTGTCGCAGGAATCGTCTACACACAGGGAATAGCGGGGAACTGGATCTGGTGGGCGTTTTTGCTCTCCGGAATGATGACGGTGTTTCTGTTCGCAAAATTGTGGCGCCGGTCAGGTTTGATGACGGACGTGCAATTCGCGGAGATGCGATATGCGGGCAAGCCAGCGGCGTTTCTGCGAGGATTCCGCGCGGTTTATCTTGGACTGTTGATGAATTGTCTGATCCTCGGATGGGTGACGAAAGCAATGATCCTGATCATTGGCACGACCATGGGGCCAACGATGCAGGGATGGCCAGTGTTCACGGGATTCGTGAACTGGCTTAGCCAAATTGTTGGTCCGGCATTCTCGGGGACGAATGGGCAAGCGCTGGCGATCTGCATTTTCTTTCTAATTCCGTTCACGGGGATTTACGTTTCATTGGGAGGATTGTGGGGCGTGCTGTGGACGGATTTGTTCCAGTTCGTGCTGAAAATGGGAATTGTGATCGTGGTGGCATATTACGGAGTGATGGCAGCGGGCGGCATCGGCCCGATGACGGCAAGAATCGAAGCGATGCGCGCCGTGAATGGAGGATCGGATCCTCTGGCGTTTTTCCCGGATTTCTCACGCGGTTTTACCACCGAAGCGTTGTGGACGCTGCCTGTGATTACTTTCGTGGTTTACCTGGGAATTCAGTGGTGGGCGTTCTGGTATCCAGGCGCGGAGCCCGGTGGTGGCGGATACATAGCGCAGCGAATTTTCAGCGCGCGCAACGAGCGTGAGGGATTGTACTCGGTCTTGTGGTTCAACATCGCGCAGTATGCCGTGCGTCCATGGCCGTGGATTTTCACGGCGCTGGCGGCGATTGTTCTTTATCCGGGACTAACGCATCCAGAGACAAGCTACATGCTAATCGTTGCTAACCATGTGCCGCATGCGCTGCGAGGAATTATTCTGGCGGGATTCCTGGCGGCGTTCATGTCCACGATTGCGACGCAGTTGAATTGGGGCACGTCGTACCTGGTGGAAGATGGCTATCGGCGATTTATCCGACGAAGAGCCAGCGAGCGACATTATGTGTATGTTTCTCGCGTAGTGACGCTGCTGCTGGTGGTCGTGACGGGGTACGTCTCGGCGCATTTGGCGTCGATTCTTTCCGGCTGGCAGGACGTGCTGGAGCTTGGCGCGGGGACCGGCAGCGTTTATCTGCTGCGGTGGTATTGGTGGCGAATCAATGCGTGGAGCGAAATTTCGGCGATGGCCACTTCGCTGGTGGTCGTGCTGGGAGTGCGCTCGGAGCGATTGTCGCAGTGGTTGGTGCATCGGCCGGAGCTTTTCGTGGGCTCTAGTTCAGTGGTCTTTGCAAAGACAGCGCTCGCAGCGACGCTGGCGACTTCGTTTGCGTGGATCATTGTAACGTTGCTGACGAAGCCTGAGCCAGATGCGAAGTTGCTGGCGTTCTATCGCAAGGTGCGCCCGCAAATAACGGGCTGGCGGCCAATCGCCGCGCGAGCTCCAGAAATTCCGCAGACGCACGGGCTGGCGCGCAATTTATGGTGTTGGATTCTCGGCTGCGCGATGACGTATGGGGCGCTGTTTGGCGTTGGGAAATTGCTCTTGCGGCACTGGGGCTCCGGGACGTTCCTGATTCTGCTGGCGCTCGGCACCGCGTGGCTGATTTATCGTGAACTGAGCCGCAGCTTTGCGGATGCGCCGGACGTCACTTAACGCGCGTCAGTTTGATTTGCCAAAATCGGCGACGCCAATGCGGACAATCGTTCGATGATGGTCGATTTCGTCTAGCGGAGCGTGCGACTTGCGATTGCGAGTTCTTACATTTGCACTCGATGCTGACCGCACTTCTTCCGCCCAGATTCCGTAGACACGCCCGTTAAAGGCCGCCAGGCCAGTGTAATCACCGATGAAATCGTCGCGTGATTGGAAGGCTTTGCGCGTCCAGGCGAAGTTTTCGAAATTGTGGCCTCCATCAGTCGAGCGCGCGAGCACGACCGTGGTGTTTTTATTCCCAGGATCGTCGCGCCGATCGTAAAAGACGACGTAAGCCGCGCCCGTTATCGGGTCCACCGACAGCCACTGAAAGAATTGGTCAGAGCCGTTGTGAATCGGATCCGAATTCACGCGAACCGCGGGGAACCAGGATGCTCCCCTGTCTTGAGAAGTCGAGACAAAAATATCCACGTCGCCATTGCGATAATC
>DASYYI010000186.1:0-15257 GCA_035933995.1 Candidatus Acidiferrales bacterium
CAGGTTCTCGAAAGTGCCGCCTCAGAACGTCAAATGCAGCGCCATCTGAATGAACCGCGGACTCCCAATCGTGTTTTGAATTAATCCGATCCCTTGGCTCGCGGCCGGGGGATTCTGGTAGCACGGTATTGGACTAAAGCAATTATTCAGGCTCACATTGTTGTTCGGAGCGTCGAAACTGGGATGGTTGAACAAATTGAAAAACTGCGCGTCGTACCGCAGCTTAAATCGTTCGTTCAGCTTAAAATCCTTAAAGACACTGAAGTCGAACCGGCTCTGGAAGGGGCCTCGGAAAATATTGCGACCCGTGTTCCCGTATCCGGTTTCGAGATTGTCACAGATAGTTTGTCCATAGGTTGCGCCGGTATTGGGGTTGACAGCCGGCCCGCATGCAGGCACGCCGCTCTGCCCAGGATTCAGGAACGGGATGGTGAAGGCGGTGGCATCGAAATATGGATTGGCCGGATTAACGCCTCGCGTGCTCTGGAGTTGTACCTGCGATACAGTTTTCCCCGAGGCGATTGGAAGTATCGGGTTTGTGATGAAGTCGTCGGCGCTGAAGAATATGTTTCCCACCGATCCGGAGAAATCATACACGCTGAACGGCTGACCGCTTTCTAGTACCGTGATTCCGCCGATTCCCCAGCCGTTCACGAAAGCACCGGAGAACCCCGTGAATCGCGACACCGTCGGAAGCTGATACACATAGTTAACGACAAAAACATGCGTGCGGTCGTAGCCGGAATTACCGTACGCCGATTTTGGGTTGAGAGGGTCGTTTCCGTTGTAGAAGAGTTGCAATCCGCTGCCTTCGTCCAGACTGTGAGACCACGTGTAGGAGCCGCCGACTTGCAGGCCGTGGCTCATCCGTTTCGTCACGCTGAGGGCCAGGGCGTTGTAGTGCGAGATGCCCTCGGCTTTGTTGAAGTCAGAGTTGGGGTTGTAGCCGATGAAAGGCACGCGGAGGGCTGTGTTTCCGTCCGAGAAGGGAAACTCCCCAATGCTCGTCTGCACCTGTTCCGTTTGTAACGGGCATGGGGTGAAGAAGTTCGCTTTATTCTCGGTGGGACATGAAGCACTTGAATCCGCTGCTTGCATGCCGTATGTAGCGGTCTGCCCGTTGACAGGATTCGTCGGCGTGGCTATCGCGGGCTGGTTGAACGGAATCGGAAGCACTTGGTGCAGTCCGTGGTTCCCGGTGTACGCAATCGTTGCCACTAGGCTGTTATATGGCTGCCACTGCAAGTCGAGACTCCAGTTTTCCGAATACGGCAAAGTATTTTTCGGATCGTAGCCGCCAAACAGGAACGCGAAATTCGCAAATCCCGTCGGCGTGCACGTGGGTGTGACGGGCTCGGCGCATCCGCTAAGTCCAGATTGATTGTGAATCAGTGCAGCGACTCCGGTCAGATTGCTCGGCGGTGGCGGCGGCGGAGTCGTGCCAAAGGGATTATTGCTCAAGCACCCCTGTCCCTTGCAACTCGTGGTCACCGGAACCGTGAATGGTTCCTCGGTTGTGACGCCAAACGGGCCGCTGATGCCCAATCCGGCGCTCGGGGAGAGTTCCGTGAAGAACTCGCCACGATCGGCGTAGAGGCCAAAGCCAGCGCGCACGACCACGTTTTTCAGGGCCGACGGGCTCCAAGCGACTCCGATGCGCGGCTCGATCAGCCACTGGCGTCCCGTGAGTGTCGAGTTGCTGACGCAGAAACTGGATTTCGTTCCACAAAATTGTTTGTTGTTCCCGGCGATGACGAGTCCGATGTTGTTGATTGTGTCGCTGCTCAGTGTGTAGGAGTAATTCTGCGGATAGAAATTGGTCAATAGGCCGTTCTTTTCCGTCAGCGGCCCATCCCAATCCCATCTTAGGCCCAAATCCACAGTTAAATTCGATCTGAACTTGAAATCATCCTGTGCATAAAGACCCGCTTGGCGCGATCTGTAGTATCGGTTTGTCTCGCCATTCAGCAGGCGCCCGCTGTTCCGGCTACCGTTGAGATCTCCCGTCAGGAAGTTCGCGAAATTGCTAAAGTTAAAGGTCGCCACCTGATTTTCCCGGTTGACGATGTTCAGTTGCCCGTAGTCGAACGTGCCCCCGAACGAAAGACTGTGGCGGCCAACGATCCAATTAAACGTCGAGGCGCCTTCGAACTGATTCTGAAACACGCCGGCGTTGGCGAAGTTGTTCGCGGGTCCGACCCTGAGACTATTGCCGTTCGAGTTGGCTCCGCCCTCGATATTATTAATCGAGAATCCAGGGAAGAAAGTGCTCGTAAAAAGATTTAGCCCGGTGCCACTCGGAGTCAGTATTTGACCCGTCTTGGCATTCGCAATTTCGCGAATGAAGCCAATGCGCTGCTCCCAGGACGTGTTGGGCGTCAGCGAGGTCGTGTTGTCCAGGGAAAAAACCTGGCTGCCTCCCTGCAACGATTGCGGGAACCCGAGCGTTTGACTGACTGCGAAGGGACTCGTCGATGGATTTCGCTGATAGTAGTATTTTCCGGAAAGCCGATCTCTGGCGCTGAAGTCGTAATCCACATTTCCGTTTACTTGATCCGCGTTGAATGTGCTTGGAGGTCCCTGCTCCAGGGCATTTCCGCCCAGCGTGGCGATTTGCGCCCCGAAAATATTCTGGGATGGCACGATAAATTGCCCGCTCGCAGTTTTGGCTTGCAAAATAGCCAGAGCCACTTTGTCGCTACTCCCCGGCGCGACACCAGCAAGCGTCTCCAAGGTCGCCTGATCGCGCGTATTTGTAAGCCCATCCGGCACAGTAACCACATCGGTCGCACCATTGAATCCGTCAGTCACTCGCTGTCCCTGGTACGACGCAAAAAAGAACAGTTTATTGTGGACAATCGGGCCTCCAAGAATTCCTCCGAACGTGTTGCGGTGCAGGGGAGGCCGCGAAATGCCGGCGGCGTTTAGGAAGAACGAGTTCGCATTCCATCCTGTCGTTTGGTGATACTCGTACAGTTGGCCGTGATAATCGTTCGTCCCGGATTTCGTGGTCAGTTCGATGTGCGCTCCGCTATTCGCGCCTTGCGACGCATCGTACATGGAAGTGTTCACGTGCAGTTCTTCAATCGTTTCCGGAGGAGGCGTCGGCAAGCCCTGGCCGATGGCGTCGTATACCGAAGTATTCGTCTGAATTTGGCCGCCTGGCAGAAAGTTTTCGTTCGTATTGAGAACGAAGCGTCCCTCACTGACGGAGCTCGAAGATTTTCCGTTGAAAAGGTTATTCGCGTTCACGGAATTAAAGCTGATGCTGTTGCTTGTATCTCTCTGGCCGTTGGCCCAAATCTCCTGGTTGCCGAGGCCCGCGTTCGTTCCCGAGCCGCTCAGCAAATCCGCATTCACGCCGGGAGCCAGAATGGCCAACTGCGTGAAGCTACCCGTCCCCAGCGGCGTGTTCTGAATCACTTCGGTGCCGAGAGTGTAGCCGTTCGTGGTGTCAGTTTGGTTTAGTAGCGGGGTGCCCGTCACTGTCACAGTCGAGCTCACCTCGCCCGGCTGCAGTATTGCATTCACGGTCGTGGTCAAATTGCCGCGCACCAGAATGTTGGAGTGGACTTCGGTCTTGAATCCCTGCTTCGAGATCGACACGCTGTACGTTCCGATGGGCAGATTCGCGACGTTGTACGAGCCATCACTCTGCGTCGTGGCGTCGACCGTCAGACCCGTGCCCAGGTTCTTTGCTTGGACGTTGGCCGCCCCTACCACGGCGTTCGACGTGTCCGTCACGGTTCCGTTGATGGAGCCCAGTGTCTGCTGCGCTCTCGTCGCCAGCGGCAAGCACACGGACAGAACCAGCAGCAGGAAAGTAGAACGGCTAATTTTGTGTGTCATCAGTTTTCCCCACCCCCGAAGATTTAGCGCTTTTACTACCACTGGCCAAAAGCGTCAAGCGGTTCTGTGGATTTCTCGCACAGCTTTAAGTTGTTTTGAGAAGTCTGCGCCCGGCGCATTCTTCCGGTGGCGCATTACGGTGGTTTCGCAGTTCCGTTACGGGTCTATGAATCTTGACGAATCTTGGCGAATCTCGATAACTCGCGGCTTATTTGTCCAAAACTGCTCACCCCAGGGGTCCCTTTCGCTGCTTGATCCCGCCATTTAACCCCTAAAACAACCGTTTGGATGTTTAGGCTGGACGGGGGGTCCCCGAACACTGCAAACTATAGGCGGGCAATACTTTAGGGGGAGCTGTCCGTTCACCCTCCGTACACTAAACGGCCGAACGGCAGCTTTCATACAACTCAATTGCATTAGATTTTCTTAACTCTGAGGAAATGGAGGTTCGAGCCATGCCCATTACGGTTCGTAACCGCATCTGGAAATCATTTGACTGGGCGGTTTGTAAAGCAGCCACTGTCACGTTTAACGGCATTCAGTATTTCAACAAGCGCAATCCGAACCCGTCCTTTACGCCGAAGTGGTCCGATAAGCCCATGCTGAAGTCCTGGGAGAAGAGCAAGCCGACGCTCGGCTGGCCGCGCACGACCGATTCTCTTTGTCCGGGCTGCGTGAAAGAGGCCCGCGAAGCCATTATCAGCGGCAAAAAAGATTGGACTGACCTCGTCCACGAGAAAGTCGGCGAGATTAAAGCGCAAATCGTCGAGCGCGACGGCCAGGTATGGATGGTGAAGGATTGCCCGATCCACGGCGTGTGCGAGGACCTGATGGCCATCGATGCGAAATTCCTCGAATGGATCGAGAAGAATTTCCCCGGCCGCGATATTCCGGCGCACAACGATGAAGATCTTCATCGTCACGGCTCCAGCACCGTCCGCTACGGCCGCGGCTCCGTGCTCACCGTCGACCTCACCAATCGCTGCAACATGATGTGCGATCCCTGCTTCATGGACGCCAATCAGGTTGGTTACGTTCACGAGCTGAGTTGGGAAGAAATTCAGGAAATCCTCGAAAACGCAACCAAGATCAAGCCGCGCCGTCAGATGTCCGTGCAGTTCTCCGGCGGCGAGCCGACGATGAGTCCTTACTTCCTTGACGCGGTTCGTTACGCCCGCAAAGTGGGCTACAACAGCGTGCAAGCCGCCACCAACGGCATCGAGTTCGCGAAGAGCAAGGAATTCTCGAAGAAGGCATTCGAAGCCGGCCTTCGCTATGCCTATCTGCAATTCGACGGCATCGGCAACGACGCGAACAGCCATCGCCAAGTCGGCAACCTGTTCGACGTGAAACTGCGCGCCATCGAAAACATGCACGAAGCGGGCATAGAAATTGTTCTGGTCACGACCATTGTCAACAACGTGAACAACGACCAGGTCGGCCCCATCGTCAAATTCGCGATGGAGAACCCGAAGAAAATCGCCTTCGTTTCTTTCCAGCCTGTATCTTTCACGGGACGCGACGAAGACATCACGCCCGAGCGCCGCATGCGGCAGCGTTACACGCTTTCACATCTCGCCAAGGACGTCAGCGCGCAAGTTGGGAAAGTCGAGCCTACGCGCGACTGGTTCCCGATTTCCTTCGTCAGCACCTTCGCGGGATTCTCGGACCTGGTTCACGGTCCCGATTCGCAGTGGGGTGCGCTTTCTTGCGGTTGCCATCCGAATTGCGGCGTGGGCACCGCGCTGATGATCAACAAGAATACGAAGGAATGGGCGCCCGTTCCGCGCTTCCTCGACGCTCCTCAGCTTGTCAAGGATGTCACCGCCATCACCGACGCGGCCCGCGGCAAGAAATTCTCCAACTTCATGATGGCCATGGCCCTCTTGAAGAATTACGATCCTTTCAACGCGCCGCCGAGCCTCAAGCTCAAGGACTTGTTCATGAAGTTCGACAAGACCTGGGCGCTGACCAAGGATGCGGACAAGAAGTACGGGAAGACGAATCCGGAGCGCACCTATGACGACGCCATGAAGCGCCGCGCCGAGGATCCGTGGAACTTTCTCTTCATCGCGGGCATGTGGTTCCAGGATTTGTTCAACTACGATTTCCGCCGCACCGAAATGTGCATCATCCCGTACGCCACGCAGCAGGGCGAAATTTCCTTCTGCGCGTACAACACGGGTATCGGCTGGCGCAAAATCATCGAGAACATGTACAAGAATGCGACCGTCGCGCAGTGGTACAAGGAGCACGGCAAGCACGAAATTTACGCCAAGGGCAAGGCGGTCAATCTGGAGCACTACGAGCACTCGCTCAAGGTTGACGCCTCGGACGCTGCGCGCGTTCGCCACCTCGAGCACGATATTCCTCTCACCGCAGCCGAGGAAGATCGCGCCCGCCGCCGTAAAGCGATGGAAGAGGCCGCCAAGGTCCGCGCTATTTACGAGGAAATGGTCCTGAAGAAGCCCAAAGAGGAAGTCGTCCAGATTGGCTCCCTCACGGCCATGAAGACCGCCGTCCCCGGCGCCAAAATCTCGGCTCCGGTGACTATCGCCAACGCGCAGCCAAACGGCGACGGCCACAACAACGGCAACGGGAATGGCTCGAACGGCAACGGTGCTAGTAAGCCGGAAGTTGCCGAACCAGAACACGTCGCCGGCGACTAGTCAGTTCGGTTTCGGACTACTCTGTTGTTGTATAACGGCCTCGACTAACCAGCGAGGCCGTTTCTATTTGCTGCGGTCGATTATCGCGTTGCATCCGCTTTTTATATTACACTTCGGCCGACGCCATGAGTTCCCGCCAAACCGCAAAGGAAACTTCGCGTTTTATCAAGCCGTATCGCATCACTCGGGGCGAGGGCTTTCGCCTTAAAGATTGCGACCCCGCGGATACGGGCGGCATGCACTCGAAGGATGAGGCGGAGAAACTTCTCGCCGGCAATATTGAATTGCTGAGCGATTTGCAGGAAAAACTCTACGCGCAGGATCGCTGGGCCATTCTTCTGATTTTCCAGGGCGTGGACGCGGCCGGCAAGGACAGCGCGATCAAGCATGTGATGTCCGGCATCAATCCGCAAGGCTGCGACGTTTTTTCCTTCAAAAGGCCGACCGTCGAAGAGCTCGGCCACGATTATCTTTGGCGGACTCACGTGCGCGTCCCGGAACGCGGCAAAATCGGCATCTTCAATCGCTCGTATTACGAGGAAGTCCTGGTTGTGCGCGTGCATGCAGACGTGCTGGCCGCCCAGAAATTGCCAGGCTCTCTGGTTACCAAACACATCTGGGATGGGCGCTACGAGGACATCAATGCCTTCGAGCGTTACCTCTCGCGCAACGGCGTCATCGTCCGAAAATTTTTTCTGCACGTATCGAAGAAAGAGCAGAAGAAAAGATTTCTTCAGCGCCTGGACGATCCAAAGAAAAACTGGAAGATCCAATTATCCGACGTTGCCGAGCGCCATTTCTGGAAGGATTATCACCGGACGTACGAAGAAATGATTCGCCGCACGGCCACGCCTCATGCGCCGTGGTATGTCGTTCCCGGTGATAGCAAGTGGTTCGCGCGCGTGGTCGTGTCGTCGGTCACGGTCGAGACGCTTCGAGACCTGAATCTTGCCTTCCCTAAAATCGACAAAGCCAAGAAAAAGGAATTGGAGAAAGTTCGCCGCGCGCTGCGCTCTTAGCAGTGCGCTTGTCCCGCGACGTCGCATCCGTGCGCGCCAACATCAGGTATAATCAGGGAAGCTCAACGAGGGAATCACACATGCCGATTTACGAATATGTTTGCGATGATTGCAAGTCGCGCTACGAGCGCATCGTGACCGCGAAAAACTCTGCGCCCGCATGTCCGAAATGCGGCAGCGCCCGCTCCACGATTCAATTTTCGACATTTGCGGCGCACACCGGCGACGGAGGATCATCTTCGCGCAGTTCTTCTGCAAGCGCGTCGTCCACTTCTTCCGGCTGCGGCTGCACGCCCCATTCCTGCGGGTGCCAGTAACCAGACCGCCGATGAAGACGCTGCGTGCCCAAGGCCGTCGCCAGTGGCGTGCATGGCTCGAGAAGAATCACGGCAAGTGCAGCGAAATCTGGCTCGTCTACTACAAGAAAAGCTCCGGCAAGCCGCGCATCCCGTATGAAGACGCTGTCGAGGAAGCACTGTGCTTCGGGTGGATCGACGGCAAAACGCGAAGCATCGATGAAGCGTGCTACGCCCAGCGGTTCACTCCGCGAAGGCCGCGCAGCTCGTGGAATCGCGCGAACATCAAGCGCGCCGAGCGGCTGATCGCCGAAGAGAAAATGACGGCAGCAGGCCTCGCAGCTTTCCATTCGGAAAAGCGGCGTGATACGCCGGTGATGCCCACCGAAATGCCCAAGGAGCTCGAGGCTAAATTCCGAAAGCAATCCGAGGCCTGGAAGAACTTCCAGAATTTTCCGCCGTACTATCGCCGGATGACCTCCGGCTGGGTGGCTAGCGCGAAGAAGGAGGAAACGCGGCTTAGGCGTCTGGGCAAGCTTATCGAATTCTCCGCACGCAACGAACGCATAAAGTTTATGTAGGAACGGCGCTCAATCTCGGGCGCGATTGCGCCCTGCATTCGGCGCGTTCGCCTCTGGCCTGTTCCGCCCGCGCGTGCTAGTCTCCCCGGTTTCGGGTCTCACGCAGAACAATTTCCATCGGGGAGCGTCCTATGCCAAATATCATTCGCGCATGCATTCGCAAAAATCTCGCGGCGTCAAGAAAGCTGTTCATCATCGCTGCGCTGGCGATTTGTTGCACGGCGCTTGTTGTGCCCGCCGCCGCGGCGCATGAGGAGCATGGCACCACCTTCAACGCGCCCGGAGCGACGATCTACTACGAAATGTTCGGTTCGGGCAGCGGCACGCCGCTCTTCGTCGCCAACGGCGGCCCCGGCTTCGATCACCAATACCTTCACGTCTCGGATGCGTGGGACACGCTCGCGCAGACGCGCCGCATTGTCATGTGGGATCAGCGCGGCACAGGCCGTTCCGGCCCGCTGAAGCCCGGGCAATCTTGCACGCTCGCCGATCAGATCAACGACCTCGATGCCCTTCGCGCGCATCTCGGCTTCGATAAAATCGACCTGATGGGCCATTCGTGGGGAGGCTTTCTGGCGATGGCGTACGCCGCGCGTTATCCCGAACACATCGTCCACCTCATCATCTCCGACTCCGCGGCTCCGCGTTGGAGCGACACTCTCTTTCTTTTCAAGGACGTCTATCCCGATGTGACCGGGCACGAAGATAGCTACGCCTTCGTCTCCAACTTGAACGAAAAGGATTCCTCCGCAGCCAGGGAAGCCTCCACGGAGCTCTATGAGTCGATGCTGTTCTATTCGCCCGAGCATCGCGACGAGTTCGCGGCCAAAATGGCCAACGACAAGGAATACTACGAGATCAATCGTGCCGTGAATCACGACGTCGCGCGCTTCGACCTCAATCCCGAAATCAAGAAATTCCGCTTTCCGACATTAGTCATGTGCGGGCGCTTCGACATGAACGTAGCGCCGGTGATCGCTTACAAAATTCACCAGGCCATCCCCGGCTCGAAATTCGTGGTCTTCGAAAAGAGCGGCCACATGCCCTTCTTCGAGGAGCCCGCCAAATTCGTCCAAGTTCTCACCGAGTTCTTGTCTTCGCCGGCGACTTCGACGGCTTCGCCATGATTTCGGCGGTTTAATGCTGCATGCAAAGGGGAAAGAAATGGACAATCCCGACGATAAACGCGAATCCTCGCGACGGAGCTTCCTGAAGGGGATTGCGGCAATGCCCCTTGTGGCGCTGACGGGCGGAAAGATTCTGCGTTCTGCCAGCGAACTGCCGCTGCGGGGAACAACGAAGGAGCCCGCGCTGCCGCAGGATTCTGCTGCCGGCAACAAGAAAAAGTTCGTTGCCATCCAAATTGGCGCCCGGTCTTTCGTTGACGAAGGCGTTGAGAAATGTCTGGACACGCTTCAAGAAAAAGGCGGAGTCAACACACTAATGTCCACGGTATTCACCTATGGGCGAGGCCTGGCGGGCCGTCAAGTACCCGGTGAGCCTTTGCCGGATCACGGTGTGCAGGAATACGACAAGGTTCACGGTGGGAGTTACACGAAAGTTCATCCAGAGTTTTACGCCAATTCAGTGATCAAGGATGTTCGAGCGCCGGATTTGGGCGACTTCGACATTCTGGCGGACGTTACGCCAGCAGCCAAGAAGAGAGGAATGCAGACGTACGCTCTGTTCGAAGAAGCGTACAATCCCGCGTTTATGCCCAATTTTGAAAAAATAGCCGAAGTGGATATCAATGGCAGAATCGGCGGCAGCACGTGCTTCAACAATCCAAATGCGCGGAATTTTCTCGTAGCGCTCGTCGAAGATTGGTTCCAATCCAACGACCTGGACGGCATGATGTGGGAATCGGAGCGCCAGGGTCCACTGAACAACGCCATTGGAGCGCACTTTGGCAGATTCAATGGCCACGCATTTATCAACTGTTTCTGCGAGTATTGCGTGCCTAAGGCCACGGATCAGGGCATCAACGTCCCGCGGACGCGGGAAGCCTACGGAGCTCTGGAAGCGTGGGTGACGGAAACCTTCCGGCAGCCGCGGGCGAACGATGGCGCGTTCCCCACGCTCTGGCGATTGCTCCTCGAATATCCCGAGATGTTGGCTTGGGAGCGATTCTGGTTCAGGAGTCAAGAAGAAGTCTACGGTCTGCTCTACGATACGGTGAAAAAAATAAATCCCAAGGCTCACGTTGGCTGGCACATCATGCATCTGGTGACCATGAGCCCTTTTTACAGGGCCGAACAGGATTACGCGCGGCTGGCGCATTTCTGCGACTTTATCAAACCATGTACCTACAACAACTGCGCCGGGCCGCGCTTCGCGCAATATATCAGGAACGTCCAATCCACGATCTTCCGTGACTCCGAGCCCGAAGAGGTTCTCGAACTTCATTACAATATTCTGGGACTTCACGGTGAAGCGAGTCTGGATAAGCTGCCGACAACCGGGCTCTCCGCCAACTCCGTGGCGGTCGAAGCGCGGCGCGCGATCGCCGATGTCCGCGGCGCGATCCCAATCTACCCGGGCATCGATATTGATATTCCCACCGGCTTGAACGAAAAACGCACCCAACCTGCGGACGTCAAGGCCGCCGTGCTCGCGGCGTTCAACTCCGGAGCGCCCGGCGTGGTTTTGTCACGCAAATACGCTGAAATGAAGCTCACGAACTTGGCGGGCGCGGGAGAAGCGTTGCGCGAATTGGGGTCCGCGTAGCTTTTCCTCCCGCCGCTCAATATGAATCGACTGAATCGACAAAATCCATAGTGAGTGCGCAACGAAGGAGGAGTCCATGTCGAGTTTTCGCAAAACGTGGAGTGGAATGATGATGATTGCCATGGCGATGGCCGCGGCGCTTGCGGTGCCGCAAGTCGGCGGAACTGATTTTACAGGCGGCCACGCATCGCGTGTTACATCGGCATCAGCGCAAACAGATAAACTCAATCCCGCGGCGCTCGTTTACAAACTGCCAAGCCAGATTCACTGGACCGACGATCCAATCGGCGCGAAGACGGCAGTGCTGGCAGGCGATCCGTCGAAGCCCGGCCTGTACCTCATGCTGGTAAAGTGGACGCCGCATCACATGAGCCATCCGCACTGGCATCCGAACGACCGCTTGATCACCGTCCTTTCGGGCACATGGTGGGTGGGCACGGGAACGAAATTCGATCCGGATGCCACCGTGCCGATGCCGACGGGCACTTTCGTAAAGCATTTTGCCCAGCAGGTTCACTACGACGGCGCCAAGGACGAAGAGGCTGTGCTCGAAATCGTCGGCGAAGGCCCGGATACAGCCACGCCGGCGAAAGCCCAGTGATTAGGCCGCACGACGCGAATTACGCACCCCGACATACTTGCATGGCCTTTTAAGCTTTTTGTTACACTTTTCCCCGGCCTCTAGGCTGCCGGCCGAAAGATAGCACAGTTCTGGAGGCTGGAAGGCGGGACACGATGGCGATGAATCGAAGCCAAGCGAAAGCCGAGCACACGCAGAAAACAGGGCACGAGCAGTTCACCGAAACGGTGTACGGCGTACTGTGCGCCGCGTGTCACAATTACATTTTAATCGACCACACGAATTGCCCACCCACTTGCCGCGAACACGAAACCTGCCGGCAGGCGTACGGATCCTAGCGTTCCCCTGCTCCGTTGACATTTTTTGCCGCGGATAGTGGGTCAGTTTCCGCTAATCGGGAGTTATCCGAGGCAGATCCAAGAGCAAACGGATTTGAGCCTCCATTTCCGTTTTGAATCTGACGAATTAGGTTTATGATGCCGTTGGAACGCTTGATTCATGCGGTTTCGGCACGCCTGAGGCGCTTTGGGGTCCACAACTTCGGCGGCTCGGCGTACGATCGCGAGCGACGACAAGATCCAGGAGGTGGCCAGTGGAAAAACTGCTGGGCTGGCTCCGGCAAGACCTTCGGTTTGCGGTCCGCAGTCTTAACAAGGACCGCCGCTTCACGCTACTGGCAGTCCTCGCGCTGGCACTGGGAATCGGGTCTGTAACCGTGATTTTCAGCGCCGTCTACGGCGTGGTGCTGGACACTTTCCCTTACGCGCATTACGACCGCATGGTCAGCTTTTCGATTGACCCGATCGGGCAAGCGTCGGGCAACGGTCGCGAATTGCTCTCGATTCCCGAATTCCTCGACTTTCGCGCGCAGAATCACGTCTTCGTGGATATGGAAGGCGGGACCGGCATTCCGGCGCTCCATTGGCTGCACGACGGCCAAACCACGCAGTGGACCGATACCATGGAGACAGCCAACGGTTATCAGTTCCTGGGCGTGCAACCGCTGCTTGGGCGGTTGATCACGCCCGACGACACCAAGCCCGATGCCCAGCCCGTTTTCATGATGACGTACAAGGTGTGGACCGATCAGTTCCAGCGCGATCCGCACATTCTCGGAAAACTTTTCGATCTGAACGGGACGCATTACAAGCTGATCGCCATCATGCCGCCGCGCTTCCGTCCGGGATGGACGGATATCTTCCTGGCTTTCCCGATGGATCGCAACGTCATCGCGAACGATGCGAACCTGAAGAACGCCTACCTCTGGCCGCTCGGCATGCTGAAGCCAGGCGCGACGATTCCGCAAGCGGCTGCCGATCTCGACCTTGTAGCTCATCGGCTAGCCAAGGTCTATCCGAATGATTACCCCAAGCAGTTCCGTGTGACGGCGCGGTCGTTCCAGGCGCGCGTGACGCCGATGTTTACGAGTATTCTTCCGCCGCTGCTGGGCGCGGTTGCGCTGCTGCTCCTGATCGCGTGCACTAATGTGTCGAACCTGCTGCTTTCCCGCGCAACAGCGCGCGATCGCGAGATTGCTGTGCGCGCGTCGCTGGGCGCCACGCGCTGGCGACTGATCCGGCAACTACTGGTCGAAAGCTTCGTTCTCGCCGCTCTGGGCTGCGCCGCCGGATGCTTTTTCGCTTACCTGGGGATCAAGGAATTCGTTCCGTTAATCCCGTACAACAGCTTTCCGCAAGAATCCGTGATCGAGCTGAATTGGATCGTTCTGCTCGCGGCCATGGCGCTCGCATTCGTGGCCACGATTCTCTGCGGGCTCGTTCCCGCGATTCATGCCGTCGCCGGGCCGCTCCAGCCGCGTCTTTCCGGCTCCGGGACTGGCTCCGCCGCCGGTCTGCGCCATGGCAAACTGCGGTCGGCGCTCGTGGTCGCGGAAATCGGTCTTGCGATCGTTCTCCTCACGGGCGCCGGACTCATGCTCCGTACGTTCTTCGGCATGACGCACCAAAACCTTGGCTACGATCCCAAAGCCGTTCTTACCATTTCCCTCGGCCTGCCGCCGGGCCAGTACGAAAAACCCGCGCAGCGGCTCGCCTTCTATCAGGAATTGGAGCGGCGGCTGCGTAGCATGTCCGGTGTTCTTCAGGTGGCGGAGGAAGGCTTTGGCTACAGCCAGGTGAACGTGACGGGGGCCGTCTCGCATTCCGAACCGTGGCAAACGGGGATAAACTTCACCGGGCCGGATCAGTTTCAGATTTTCGCGCAGCACCTTCTTCAGGGGCGCACCCTCTCCTCCGAAGACGTCTTTGGCCAACGAAAGGTGGCGGTGGTCAGCGAAGCCTTCGCGCGCAAGTTTCTTCCTGCTTCTGGCTGGCTCGGCAAAGAACTGGATTTCCCGGATTACGATGATTACGTGCGGAATCTATCCAGCGGTCAGGCTGGAACTTCTTCCAGAGCCGAGACGAAGCCGCCGGATCGCAATTATTTCGAAATAGTGGGCGTTGTTTCTGATATTGATATCCTCTTTCCTGGCCAAAGACAGGTTGATCCCCAAGCGTACATCCCCTGGTCGATTTTACCGGGGGCCGTGGACTCACTCGCTGTACACACTGCCGGTAATGCGGATCGGTTTTCAGCCGCGGCCGCCCAGCAAGTCTGGGCCATGAGTCGCGACATAGAGCTGGGAGATTCGCGCAGCGGCACGGTTGGTTCGCAGGCCGATACGTTCGCCAAATACCTGTACGCGGAGCCGGAATTCGAATTTGTGATGCTTTTCACCTTCGGGTCCGTGGGCCTGCTGCTGGTGATGATCGGCGTTTACAGCGTCATGGCGTACAACGTCTCGTTGCAAACGCACGAGATCGGCATTCGCATGGCGCTGGGAGCACAGCGCGCGGACGTGCTCCGCTCGGTGTTGCGCACAGGAACGATCCTGATGGGCTGCGGCATCGCAGTCGGAATTTTCGGCGCGTGGGGCGCAACGCGCCTGATTCGCAATCAGCTCTTTCAAGTGAAACCAACCGATCCCTGGACGTATGCCGGCGCGGTGCTGATCGTCATACTTACCGGCGCCCTCGCGTGCCTCGTTCCCGCGCGCCGGGCGACAAAGGTGGATCCGCTCACTGCGCTGCGTTACGAGTAGCGCCGGGCCTACGGCGCAAGCACGAATCGTAGCGTCCCGTTAGTTCGGTGCCGAAAGGGAGCCGCCGTATGCCCAACTCCTGATAAACGCGGTAACCGGAAACCGACCCGCTACTCCGCCGCGAGTTGCGTTGACTTGGGTTGTGGCCCCGCATAAGATGCAACCAGCTTTTTTAAGCCTTTTCTAAGCTTTTCTTCGGGGGGAATGATGGCTTTGAGGCGATGGGATTTCTTGACGGCGCTGTTGGCGCTGGCTGTGCTGGTTGTCGTGTCGTATTCGCTTCTGCTCCAGGGTCAACGCCTTCGCGTCGCCGCCTCGACTGGCCGCGTCTCTCGTTCCATCTCCGCGGGAACGGATGCTCGACTTGCAGGGGCATATCGTTTCACGCGCGGTGGCTGGCTTTACGTTCACCTCGAAGGCTCGCCGGATCAAATCG
>DASYYI010000198.1:0-12259 GCA_035933995.1 Candidatus Acidiferrales bacterium
TGATGCGAAGTGTGCAAACCATCTGCCGGTTTCTGTTGTTGGGAACGATTACGTGTGGGTTGGCCGGAGGTTCCCTGCCAGGAAAGGCGCAGAGCCGGGCAAATTATCGAACGGAAGCGGAGGACTTGCGCCATTTTGCGGAGTTCGTGGAATGGCCGTCTCCGGCGAATGTCGGAAAAGGTACGGCAAACACAAGCATCAATTTTTGCGTGTTGGGCCGGGACCCATTTGGCATCTCATTGGACGCGTCAATTTTGGGGCATCCCATCGGTGATCGACAGACCACAGTGGTCCGCGGCAAACGACTGGAGGATTTCGGCGAGTGCGACGTCCTGTTTGTCAGTCCCTCGGAAGCGAAACGACAATCCAAAATTCTGACCCGATTGAACCGCTCGGCGGTGTTGACGGTTGGGGAGACGGCCGATTTCGCGGCGGGCGGCGGCATTATCCAGTTCGTTTCGGAGGGCGACCGCGTCAGCTTTTTGATCAATGTGGATGCGGCTGGCCGGGCGGGCTTGAAAATTCGAGCCGCTTTGCTTGCACTGGCGAAGGTAATTCACGATGGCGACAGAAAGCGCGGCGGATAGTATGCCGGCCGCTCCCAAGCATCGGTCGATTCGCGGCAAACTGACGCGCATCATTTTGATTTCCTGCGGGCTGGCGGTGGTGTCCGCGTGCGCGATTTTCGCCACATACGATATTCACATGGTTCGCCAGTCCCGGCTTCGCACCGCCACGACGCTTGCGGAAATCACCGGGACGAATTCCGAAGCGGCCTTGACCTTCGGCGACGAACAAGCGGCAAAGGAGATTCTACGATCACTGCGGGCCGACAAACAGGTGACGCACGCAGCACTGTATATGTCCAACGGGAAGGTGCTCGCAGTTTACAGCCGCGACCTGACCAATGGCGCTTTTACGCCTCCGCCGATCGAAACGGACGGTGCGCGTTTTACGGCCAGCAAGATTGTCGCGTTTCACACGATTGAACTGGAAGGCAAGCCAGCCGGAATAATTTACCTTGAATCTGATTTGAGCACGATCGTGGCGCGCCAGGAACGCCTTGCCGCGATGGTAGGGTTGGCGCTGCTTGTTTCGCTCCTTCTGGCAGGGCTGGTGGGATCGCGGCTGCAAAGTTCAATTTCCGAGCCAATTCTGGAGCTAGCGCGCACCGCGTTTGCGATAGCCGTCGATAAGGATTACTCGGTGCGCATGGAGTCGAAAACCGGAGATGAAATTGGCTTTCTTTATGAACAGTTCAACGCAATGCTGGGGCGAATTCAAGACCGCGACATCGAACTGGAACGAGGCCGCGCTGAACTTGAGCAGCGAGTGGCCGAACGCACAGCTTACCTAAACACGCTCATCGAAACCAGTCCACTGGGCATCGTCGCGGGTGATCCCAACGGTCTTATCAAGATTTGTAATTCCGCTTTCGAACGTTTGTTTCAATGTGTTCGAGCAGAAGTGATTGGCATGAGTCTGACCTCGTTGGTGACGCCCCCCGAGCGAAGTGAAGAATCAGCAGGATTCGCACGCCAACTGACGGCAGGAGAGACCGTTCACGCGACGACGCAACGCCGCCGCAGCGACGGAACGCTCGTGGACGTCGAGTTGTATTGCGGGCCTTTGCACGCAGAGGGTGGACAGTCAGGTTTCCTGGTTTTGTATCAGGACATTACTGAACGGAAGCGGGCAGAGGAAGAGCTGGCCGAGCGCACGGCTTACCTTAACACGCTGATCGAAGCAAGTCCGCTGGGCATCGTAGCGGTTGATACGGTAGGCCGGATCAAGATGTGTAATTCCGCTTTCGAGCGCCTGTTTCAATACGCTCGAACGGAGGCGACCGGCATGGATCTGAATTCGTTGATCACGCCTTCGGAAAGCAGTGAAGAGTCGGCGGAATTTGCCCGTCGGCGCCAGAGCGGAGAAACCGTTCAGGCGACGACACAACGCCGCAGGAAGGACGGAACGCTGCTCGACGTGGAATTGTATGGCGTTCCGATGCGCGTGGGTGGAGAAGAAGTCGGAACATTGGTCATTTACCACGATATCAGCGAGAGAAAGAAGGCCGACGAAGCATTGCGAAACGCAAAGGAGCAAGCCGAAGAGGCGAACCGGGCCAAGAGCGAGTTCCTCGCCAACATGAGCCACGAGATACGCACGCCGATGAATGGAATTCTGGGTATGACCCAGCTCACGCTGGAGACGAAACTGAACGACGAACAGCGGGAGTATCTTGGCATGGTGAAATCATCGGCGGACTCGCTGTTGACGCTGCTGAACGACATTCTGGATTTTTCCAAAATCGAGGCGGGCAAGCTCGATCTGGATTTGTCGCCCTTTGCCCTGCGCGAAAGCATGGGAGAAGCGCTGAAAGCCCTGGGGCATTTGGCGCACAGAAAAGGCCTGGAACTGGCGTGGCACGTGGACGCACGAGTGCCAACATGGCTGGTGGGCGACAGCGGACGTTTGCGGCAGATACTCGTGAATCTGGTGATGAACGCGATCAAGTTCACGGAACGCGGCGAGGTGGTCGTGTCCGTGAAGGTCGAAAGCGAGACGCCGCAGGAAGTTGAATTACATTTCAGCGTGCGCGATACGGGAATCGGAATCTCCGCCGAAAAGCGGAAGCTGATTTTTGCGGCGTTCACGCAAGCGGACAGCTCGACGACACGGAAATACGGCGGCACGGGACTGGGGCTGACGATTTCGCAAGCTCTGGTGAAAATGATGAACGGCAGCATCTCGGTGGAAAGCGAGACGCGGCAGGGCAGCATCTTTCATTTCACGGCGAGGCTCAAGGTCCCGGAGGCGAGCTTCATTCCACCGGCAGTGGTTGAGCTGGCCGCGCTGCGCGGGCTTCGCGCGCTGGTGGTGGACGACAATCAGTCGAACCGGTTAATCCTGACGGAGCTATTGGCCCAATGGGGCATGGCGCCGGAGCAAACGGCGTCTGGCGACGAAGCGCTGAAGTTGCTGGCGAGCGAGGGCCGCGGAAGCGCTCCGTTCCGGCTCGCGCTAATTGATGCCGACATGCCCGAGATGGACGGATTTGCCCTGGTTGAGCGGTTCAAGGCTACGTCCGGGGCTTCCGCATTGAGCATGTTCATGCTCAGTTCCACGATGCTAGCGGGCGACATCGCGCGCAGTCACGACGGCGGGCTGGCGGGCTTTCTCACCAAGCCGGTGCAGCCGTCGGAATTGCTGGACGCGATCCTGGGGGTGATGAGCAGCACGGAGAAAATGATTCCGGATGCATTGGATATTCAATCAGCACCGCAAGTCTCGAATAGGGGAAACGGCATGCGCATATTGCTTGCGGAAGACAACGTGGTGAACCGTCAACTGGCGGCGCGGCTGCTCGAAAAACGAGGGTACACAGTGGTGATCGCCAAGAATGGAATCGAGGCGCTGGCGGCCGTCGAGCGCGAAGAGATTGACATGGTTCTGATGGATGTGCAGATGCCGGAAATGGACGGGCTCGAAGCCATCCGCGTGATTCGGTCGAACGAAAAAATATCCAAGCGGCATCTGCCGATCATCAGCCTGACGGCGCACGTTATGAAGGGCGATCGCGAAAAATGCATCGAGGCCGGGGCCGATGATTACATTCCCAAACCGATTCAGCCCGCGGATCTGTTTGCCGCAATGGAGCGAATGTGCCCTTCCCGGCGTGCCGACAATGAGCCGCACGCGCCCGCGCCCGCAGTCTCCGACTCACTGAACACCGTCGAGCTGCTCGAACGAGTGCAAGGCGACCGGGAGTTACTGACGGAAATAGTGCACCTATTCGAAACCGGGTTGCCGGCGATTTTGCAGGGGCTGCACGAATCCATCGCACGGGAAGATGCGGTGGAAATTGCGCGTGTCGCGCATACTTTGAAGGGATCCGTGGGAAATTTCGGACGCGGGGCTGCTTGCCGCGCCGTCGAGGAAATGGAAAGTTTCGCGAAGCAAAGCGATATAGCGCGAACGGCAAACGCATTTGTTGTTGTCGAACGCGAACTCAAGGAGTTGCTGGCGGCGCTCGAGCCGTTCCGCGCTCAGGCGGTCGAGGCAGTGACTGCGGAGAAGATCGTAATCAATTAGGACAAATGGTCATGAAGATCCTTATCGCGGAAGACGATGCGGTTTCCCGAAGGCTGTTAGAGTCGTTTCTGCGGAAGTGGGGCTATGCAGTCGTCGCCGTTGTCAAGGGGGACGACGCGTGGGCCTTGCTGGAAGCCGAGGAGCCGCCGCGCCTGGCGATTCTGGATTGGATGATGCCCGGAGTTGAGGGTGTTGAAATTTGCCGGCGAGTGCGCGAGAGGAGCGAGCGACCGTACACGTACATGATCTTGCTGACGGCGCGCGGCCATAAGCAAAGCCTGCTCGCCGGATTGAAGGCGGGTGCCGATGACTATCTTTCCAAGCCTTTCGATGCCGAAGAATTGCGCGCGCGTTTGCAGGTGGGCGAACGCATTCTGAAAGTACAAGACGAGCTAATCGCGGCGCGGGACGCGCTTCATTTCCAGGCGACGCATGACCTATTGACCGGCGTGGCAAGCCGCGGCGCGGCGTTCGAATTCCTGGCTCGTGAACTGGCCCGTGCCCATCGCGAAAAAAAGTCGGTGGGAATTGTTCTTGCGGATATTGATCATTTCAAGGCAATCAACGACAAATTCGGGCACATGGCGGGAGACTTGGTGCTCCAGGAAATAGCGCGACGCATGACCAAATGCACGCGTCCCTATGATTGCGTGGGCCGCTATGGCGGCGAAGAGTTCCTGATGATATTTCCTGCTTCGACTGACGAAGGTATCCTGCGATTGGCGGAGAGAATGCGAAAGGCGATCGAAGCCACGCGGGTGCGAACTCCCGAGGGGGAAATTGCGATCACGGCGAGCTTCGGTGTTTTGGTGGCGCACGGTTCCGGCCACAACGACGTCAACGAATTGCTGCGCCTGGCGGACGCGGCTCTGTATCGCGCCAAACATGCCGGACGAAATCGCGTGGAACGCGCGGATTCGGCCGGCGGACAACAGATGGACGCCCTATCCCCCAATAACGCAGCGCCGGTAATATAAAGTCTGTCCTTTCGGGATGCCAGGTTCCATACGCAGGCGGATGGATTGGCGTACGCGGCATGTGTTTTTTGCAACGGCAGTGAGTGTAAATTTTTTCGGCGCGCCGCAGTTAGTGTAAACTGGATTGTTGTTGACTGAACCGCCCGTACCGCAAGGCAGCGAGTCGAGGAGGCCCAAACTTGAATCCAACCAAACCTATTGTCGCGCCAGCGAGCGACAAGACAAGCGCGGCGCGCCGCGAGTCGCTGACGATCACCGACAATCGCACGGGGCGGCAGTATGAAGTCCCCGTGCAACATGACACGATTCGCGCCATCGATTTGCGCCAGATCAAAGTGAACGAAGACGATTTTGGCATGATGACCTATGACCCGGCATACACGAACACGGCATCGTGCATCAGCCGCATCACATTCATCGACGGCGACAAAGGCATCCTGCGTTATCGCGGCTATCCCATCGAGGAACTCGCGGAGAAAAGCACTTATTTAGAGACGGCTTATTTGATTTTGCACGGCGAATTGCCGACCAGCGCGCAACTGGAAGATTGGACATACCACGTAACGCATCACACGTTCATTCACGAAAGCATCAAGAAATTCCTCGACGGCTTTCATTACGACGCGCACCCGATGGGCATGATTATTTCGGCGGTGGCGGCGCTTTCAACGTTCTATCCCGACGCAAAAAATATTTTCGATGAGGATTCACGGCGCAAGCAGACGTGGCGGTTGATCGGCAAAATGCCCACACTCGCCGCCTTCACCTACCGGCACAGCCTCGGCATGCCCTACGCGTATCCCGACAACGAACTCAGCTATCCTGGGAATTTTCTGAACATGCTGTTCCGCACGACGGAGCTGAAGTACCGGCCGAATCCGACGCTCGAGCGCGCTCTCGACGTTTTGTTTATCCTGCACGCGGATCACGAACAGAATTGCTCCACCAGCGCCATGCGCGGCGTCGGCAGTTCTCACGTGGATCCCTATTCGGCAATCGCCGCGGCCACGGCGGCGCTTTACGGCCCGCTGCATGGCGGCGCTAACGAAGCGGTTCTGAGGATGCTGCTGGAAATTGGCTCGGTGAACCGCGTGCCGGATTACATCAAGCAAGTAAAGTCTGGCGAGAAGAAACTGATGGGCTTTGGCCACCGCGTCTACAAGAACTACGATCCGCGCGCGAAAATCGTGAAGCACATCGCGTATGAAGTGTTCGATGTGATGGGCCGCAATCCGCTGATCGACATCGCGCTGGAATGCGAGCGGATCGCGTTGGAAGACGATTATTTCATCAAGCGCAAGCTTTATCCCAACGTGGACTTCTACACGGGACTCATTTATCAGTCCATGAGCTTCCCCATGACCATGTTCCCGGTGCTGTTCGCAATTCCGCGGACGTCAGGCTGGATCGCCCAATGGCAGGAAATGCTGCTCGACCCGGAGCAAAAAATTGCCCGGCCACGGCAAATCTATCTGGGCAGCGACGAGCGCAGCTACATTCCGATGGACCACCGCGGGTAGTTCGTTGATTGAAATTGGTTGCTGCTGAGAGCGCCGCCCATTCGTCTGGCGGCCCTGGTTCCTTTCGGTACATGCCGGTAATCAACAGGTATTGCTCCCGCAGCTTTACTTGACTTCGGGGATTCAAAGTCCATACTCCTAATACCCCTTCCTGAACCAAATCAAAGCAGGTTTCTCATGGTTGCGCCTTGCGTGCCGGATTTTAGCGCGGCACCCATTCCGCATTCCCTCTTCCCGGGAAACCTCACGGCAGTCCCGTCTATTGGACTGCAACCAAAGGTGTGTATCCGGCGGAGCTTCGGTTCGTTTCCGCCCACTGACAGGGAATCATGAACGAAGCCTCCAAGCCGGCGCCGGCCGGACCGTTTCCCATTCGCGTGCTGCTGCTTGAGCAAAACAGAGACGATGTAGAGCTGTCGCTGCGCGCGTTGACGCAGGATGGCTTCTGCGTGGAATCGGACGGGGCGCGAACATCCGAGGAATTCGAGCAGAAGGTGCGTGGCAATTCCTACGATGTGGTTTTGGCCGATTATCAGTTGGCGGGATGGACGGGGATTGACGCGTTGCGGATGATCGAAAGCTTGGGGCTGAATCTACCGTTAATTTTGGTTACCGGAACGCTCGGTGAAGAGAAGGCGGTGGAATGTATCAAGCTGGGCGTCTCCGACTATGTGCTGAAGCACCAACTTTCGCGCCTGCCCATGGCTGTGCGTCACGCGCTGCAACAAAAGGAAGTGTGGGAAGGGCGGACGCGCAATGTGAAGCTGCTGGAGCAGAGCGCGGCGAGTTTTCATTTCCTCTTCGCCAAGAATCCCATTCCGATGATGCTATGCGATCGAGAGACGCTGCGCTATTTGGAGGTCAACGATGTTTGCGTTGAGCAATATGGCTATTCGCGCGAGGAATTTCTGCAGATGCGCGCCACCGACATTCGCACACCGGAAGAGACGGCGCGCCTTGCCGAATTTCTAAGACAGGATGTAATTCAGCCAACGCACGCAGGAATTTGGAAGCATCGAACCAAGAATGGCCAGACCATCGAAACCGAAATCATGCTGCACGACATGGATTTTGCGGGCCGGCCGACGTGGCTGATCGCCGCCATCAACGTGACGGAGAAACGGGGGCTCGAAGCCCAGCTCTGGCAAGCGCAAAAATTCGAAGCCATTGGCCAACTGGCCGGCGGAATCGCCCACGATTTTAATAACATGCTCGGAGCGATCTTGGGTTGGGTCGAATTGGGGATTGATGAAAGCGCCAAACATCCTTCGCTGCAGGGCTACTTCCGGAAAGTGCAGCGCCAAGCCGAGCGCGCGGCGGTGCTCACCAAACAACTGCTCGCTTTCGGCCGCCGCCAGATCCTCGAGCCTCGCAACATTGATCTGAATCGGAGCATTCGCGATGTCACGGGCCTTCTCGGCAAAGTCATCGGCAGCGACATTGAATTGAGTCTGGCGCTGGCCGAGGGTCTGCCCGTCGTGAAAGCAGATCCGGCGCAGACAGAGCAAGTCATTATGAACCTGTGCTTGAACGCGCGCGACGCCATGCCTCACGGAGGCAAGCTCGAAGTGCGGACCGTTCGTGCCGAAATTGACGATTTGTCCCACCAGTTCCACAAGGAGGCGAAGACAGGGTCCTTCGTCCAGTTCAGCGTGTGTGACACAGGTACCGGGATGGACGCCGCGACGATCTTGCGAATTTTCGAGCCCTTCTTTACCACCAAGGAAATTGGCAAAGGAACAGGACTGGGCCTGGCGGTCGTTTACGGAATCGTGAAACAACATGGCGGATTCATTCATGTAGACAGCGAGCTTGGACGGGGAACTCAATTTCACGTGTTTTTCCCCGCCGCCGGAAATGAAGAAGTGACGAAGCCGAAGATTGCACCACACACCTCGGTACGCGGTGGAAAGGAGACAGTCCTCATTGTGGAGGACCACGATGGCCTGTGCGAAATTGCCAGCACCGCGCTCGAGGGATTGGGGTATCGCGTGAGAATCGCGCGCGATGGCGAAGAAGCCGTGCGGGAATTCCAGGCTCACCGCGATGAAATCGCGCTCGTTTTGCTCGACGTCATGCTGCCAAAGCTCAGCGGGCTCGAAGTGTACGATTACATTAACGGTGAACGGCCGGACGTGCCCGTCCTGTTCGTCACCGGCTACAGCGCGGACACCGAAATGCTCCACTCGATACAGAGAAGAAATCTACCGCTCCTGCAGAAACCGTACGGTCCGCGTGACCTGGCGCTCAGAGTCCGCGACGCGCTGGATCGCAGCACACATCTGGTGGCCAGGCGATAGATTCCCGCGAGACCTGCGGGTCGGCCGCTCAGGAATCGCGCAGCAAGACTGGCGCGGATGCGCGGCCTTGTTGCTCGCGCTTCGTCGCATACAGAGCTTTGTCCGCGCGCTCCAGCAATTGCTCCGGCGCTTCCCCATTTTCGTAGCCAGCCCAACCCGCCGCACTGGTGACTGCGATTTTCTTTCCCTGATATTCCACGTCCAGCGAACCCAGGCGCGCCAGCAGGCTCGGAATGCGCTCGGCCGGACACTCCGGCAGGATGATAAGGAACTCGTCGCCGCCCAGCCTTACGGCAAGGTCGGAAGTGCGAATCACCTTATTCAGGCGGTTCGCGAAAGCCTGAAGCGTGGCATCGCCGGCCGCGTGGCCATACTGGTCGTTGATGGCCTTGAAGCGATTCAAATCGAGCATCAAAACGCTGAGCGGATGGCCGTAGCGTTCGGAGCGCGAGACTTCGCCGGTCAAGCGTTCCTCGCCAAGACGCCGGTTGGAGAGGCCCGTGAGCGAATCGCGCGTCGCCAAACGGTGAAATTCCTCGGCGCGAATTTTTAAACTGGAAAGCAATTCCAGATGCTGTGCCGTTTGTCCACGAAGGCGCCTGATCAGCCATTGCTGGTAAACCGCGTAGACATTGAAGAGCAGCACCAGCCCCACGAGCGCGTGGATGGCCAGGCTGATGTTGAGCTGAAATATTTGATCGGATTCTCTGAGCAGGCCCGGCAGGGAAACAGCCACCACGGCGAGCGTCAACAGGAGCATCACCGTGATGGCGCTCCACCACAGCCACGAATCGCGGCGTTCCAGCCGCTTCAAGTTTTTGCGCGCGTCCTCCATCTCGCGGAGTTGCAAATCGGAAAACGGCTCGAACATCGTTGGACCGGACGCGTGCACACGAATACTCTGGAGGAATTCTGTGGGGGCTCTGTAAGGATTATAGCCCCATTGGGACTCCGCGGAAGTGCGAAGGCAGACAAGTTTCCTGCGCGTGAACGGTACGAATTTCGACTGGGAGTGCCGCGTTCTTCGGGCGAATCAGTTTCGCGTCTTCTGCTTTTTCTTGCCGCTGCGATACTCACCGCGTTTCACGGCGGCGACGAAGCGATCAGCATCGCGCGTGGGTCGCGGGACGCGGTAACCGACGAGGACGGAGGAAACGAATTCGATGGCGCGAGCGAGCGAAATACGATGACCTTGCGTCACGTAAATCGGATTTACGCCGTCGCGCGTGCGCAGCACCGCGCCAATGATCTCGTCGCCGTCGCGCAGCGGAATCCACGAGCCTGCGCGTTGCGGCAATTCGCCGTGCGTGCCGACCAACAGAGATTTCGCGCAGCCGATGGTTGGCCGGTCGAGCAGCACGCCCAAATGGCACGCGATGCCGAACCGCCGCGGGTGCGCGTAACCGTGGCCGTCGTAAAAAATCAGATCCGGCGCATTTCGCAAACGCGCAAAAACTTTCAGCAGCGCAGGCATCTCGCGAAAACTGAGCAGGCCTGGCACATACGGGAAAGTGATTGGGCTTACCCCCCAGACGCGCTCGATTTCCTCCATTTCCGGATAACGGTAAACGACCACGCCGGCAATCGCGCGGTTGCGCTTGGCATCGTAGGCCAGGTCCGCGCCTGCCACCGTGCGGATACGCGGCAGCCGGTCCGTAAGCTCCAGGCGCTCGCGAATGCGCAACTGAATGCGCGCCGCTTCGCGCGGCGTTACGCGCCAGCGATGCAATCGCAAATACTCCATCCTTGCGAAACTATGCGGCGGGAAGAGGCGTGTCAAGGCACGGGCGCGCCGGCCCATTATTTGGCATTTGATTCCACATTTGATTTGAGGGAGCGATTCGGCGGGCGATTTCACATTCCAGGAACACTGGATCATCAATGAACGCGATTCTGGGCGTATAATTCCCCATTCATTTTAGTTGGGGAGACTGCCACGGCCGGCGACAACGCTTTTGCTGAGGAGAAACACTTGCCACTCAAGATTTCGACGCGGCAATCGGGGGACGTCACCATCGTCGATCTTGACGGCCGCCTCACCATCGGCGCCGACAGCGATTTGGTGGCCGCGCGCCTGCGGGAATTGGAGGGCCAGTCAGTGCGCAAGATTCTGGTGAATTTGACAAATGTGACGCAGCTCGACAGTTCGGGCCTGAGCGCTCTCGCGGGCGGGTTCATTTCGATGAAGCGGCTGGGCGGTGCGTTCAAATTCCTACGCCCCTGCGGGCGCGTGCGCGAAGTGCTCTGCGTCACCCGCCTGATCGATATAATCCCCACGCTGGACAACGAAGCGCAGGCCGTCGCCAGCTTCGCCTCGGCCAGCGCCCCTGCTGCAGGATAGCCCCCGCATGCCACTCCTGAACGAAATCTCAACACTCCTAAGACGAATCCTTCGCATTTCAGCGGCCGCCTTTGTCATTTTTTTCTGCGCCGTTATCCCATCATACGCGCAACAGACGCAGATCGCGGCGCTGACCTTGCAGACCGCAGATGCTCTCGAAAAAGCCCACGCGAAGAAAGTAGCGGTGCTTGATTTCTCCGGGCCTGGATTGGAAGTCACACAATTCGGGCGAGATTTAGCCAATCAATTCTCGGACGCGCTGGCGAAATTTGACGACAAGTTTGTGATGTCCGATCGGCCCCAATTTCTTCAGGCGTTATCAGCCGCCAAGCCGTCGATGGCGACACCGAGCGATTTAAATTCGGGACAGCTCGCAAAGACAATTCACGCGGATACGGAAGTTCTAGGTCATCTGAAGAGCGACGGGACTCGCGTGTCGCTTGCTGTAGAAGTCCGCACCGTCAAGCACGGGAAGACTGTCGCTAAGTTCCACGAGACCTTCGAGGAATCGAAAGACATGGATGCGGAGCTCGCCCAGGTATTGAGTAAGGTCGACTACCCGGACAGCGATGCGATCGGTTACACAGAGCCCACCTGCATTCGTTGCCCAAACCCTCAATACTCCGACGCAGCCTTCAAGGCGCACGTCGAGGGATCAGTCGAACTCAGTGCAGTTATCGAAACTGATGGCCGGGCGAGCCATATCGTTGTGGAAAAGAGGCTCGGCGCGGGACTAGATGAAAACGCTGTGAATGCTGTTCAAGATTGGGAATTCAGACCGTCACAAGGGCCAGACGGAAAGCCCGCCGCAGTCCGTATACTATTCACGCTTGATTTTTATTTGCACTAATGGTGCGCAATCAGGAGTTTTTCTTCAGTTCGGAAAGAACGAGCTTGGCGACTTCCTTCAGCGTGTCGAAAATTCCCTGCCCTTGAATAGCGACTGCTTCCAGCACCGGTTCGCCCTTCAATTGCAGTTGCTTGGTTAACTCCGCGACGGGCATGGCGTTGGGCAAATCGCGTTTGTTG
>DASYYI010000208.1:0-18668 GCA_035933995.1 Candidatus Acidiferrales bacterium
ACTTCTGGGGGAGTGATGCTTGCCGCAGCGGATCTCGCCACCGATCATCAACTCGGCATCTGGGAGGCTGTGATTCTCTCTGCGGCGGCGGAAGCAGGATGCCCGGCTTCTTCTGTCCGAGGACCTGCAGGAGGGCTTTACCTGGAAGAGAGTGACCGTCACGAACCCTTTCGCGACGCCTAAGCACGAACTGCTCGCCGCCCTGCTTGCCGCCAATCCCGGATCCTGAGCGAAGACCTTCCGTGCAGCCTCATCTCGGGCGAGGCTCGCCAGCCTGAAGTTCCGCCCTACCGAAAAATCCACACTGCCCTCCCATGCACTGCATTTGTGCATGGAGCTGCACGCTTGTCCGCGCTGGGAACGAAGGGGGCGGATGGCGACCCGCTGCCATATCTCCACCCTGTCGACTCCATCGGAGTGAATGGATTGCATGCGGTTGTTGGTGCTCCGATTCTCGCAAGAATCGAGCTGTTCCGATCGGGGCGAACCTGTCAATTGCTGGTCACGCAGCATGAACCAGGAGAAACAGAGAATCGTGCGCGACCGCCGCTGTTGAGCAAACCGCTGTTTTGCGGCGTGAACGGGTTTCTCGCACCCGATGCTCCAGGAGATGATCGTCGAACTGTTTCGACTGTCCCTCGATTCTGGACACGGGGCGGGGAAACCCGAGAAGTTCCCTCGGTATTTGCGGCGGCCATTAGGGCAGTGACTCTGGGGGCAAGCTGCATGGGCTGTTCGCATAATCACTTCATTGTTCCCAGAATGCCGGTGGATGCGGCCTTGGCAAAACCAGCGGCATAGAAACTGACTGGAGGCGTGCATGGAAGGAGAAAATCGATCCGATACCGCATCATCGCCTGAAAAAGCTGCCGGTGCCGGGGAAGAGCTGGTACAAAAACCCATCAGTGGCGAAGGAGCGGAGCAGCAAAATCTCTTGCCGCGTGCGCGGCGACGCAGACTCCCCAACGAAAGAGAATCCATCACGCACAAGTTTTCGGTTGGTAGTCACGAGGGCTACCTCATCGTCGGGATGTACGAGGAGGGAGCGCCCGGCGAGGTCTTCATCAAGATGGCGAAAGAAGGTTCGACGCTCTCGGGCTTCATGGATGGTGTCGCACTTTCGATCTCGATCGGCTTGCAATACGGCGTACCGCTCAAGGTTTTGGTCGATAAGCTGACAAACACTCGGGTTTCCTGGGTTTTAGTTTGGTCTTTTGACTAAATCTGCTTGCGATGAGTCTACAGGGAATACGCACCTTGCAGAATCTTTGATTGTCAGCTTCCCAGGCGGCTGGATTGGGTTTTGTGGCTGAGGAGTCCGGAGATGAATTGTTTCGCAAATTCCTCGCCGATTTCCACGGAATTCGCCTCGCCGGAAGGATCGAACCAATAGGGAATCCAATTGAGCGAACCAAGAAGGGCAAAGGTGGCCAGCTTAGCATCCGCGTTCCGGAAGACACCCGTCTTGATTCCGGCGCTAATGATACGGCGAATCCCCCGGTCGAAGCGGTCGCGCTTTGCAATGACTTTCTGCCTCCGGGGGGAAGAGAGTGCCTGCACGTCCATGGTCAAAGCTGTTCCGCGCAATTCGTCAATCATCATGTGTACGAAGGAGACGATGACGCGCCGCAATTGTTCCTGCGGTGGATGAGAACCGTCTTCAACCTTCTTGAGCATTCTCAGGAGAAGGTCAAGAGCAAATTCGTGACAGGCAAAAAGGATGTCCTCTTTATCCTTGAAGTAATAATAGAGGTTTCCCTTTGTCATGTGGAGCGCGCTGGCAATTTCGTCGACACTCGCCCCGTAGTAACCTCGCCGGCGAAACGCAGCTGCAGCACTCTTTAAGATTTCCAGGCGCATCTCGCCATTTCTGTTTTGTCTACTGGTCATTCGGAATTCCCCGCGCTCCGTACTCCAGAGACTGTGAAAGCAATCTCCGGGATTGTATGGGATTCTGATGTGGGGCGCGAAGACGGAAGATGCCCGCGAAGGTCGGAACGCTTTCTTGGAAAGGCGCAAGCCGGTTTGGAAAAACAAATAGCGTCGAAAACCAAACAATGCTTTGCGGAAGCAGAGGATATGTCCATTAACCTGTTCTCTTGCGGGTATAAATCGTCTGGAAGTAAAAAGAGACGACGGTCTTGCAATCTTGGCAGTCGTTTGGCAGTTCCTCGGGAAGCACGGGTTCCGCCCGCACTTCGTATCCCAATCGGGTGTAAAGCTCCATTGCTTCCTTCGCGCGCTGCTCATCGGCGGTGAAGCGTCGTTCCCATCCTTGGGCAATTAAAGAGGAATCTGGCTGAAGCTGGGCATCGGAGAGGAATCTCCGGCCCGAGCCATCGAACAAACCTTCGATTTTGACGATTTTCGCCATCGCTCTATTTTTGATAGTCAGTTTGATTTCCCCGCCTCGACCACAAGAGACCCATCGCGGGCGGACAAATTCAGTTTTTGCAGCCGGCGTTGCGCCAGAATCGCGGCGCCCAGCGCACCAACGAACTGCACGAGTTCCTCGGGTGGAACGTTCACTTTCGCCTTAAGGTGCTCGCGAACAACGCGTGCCATGATTTCGAAGCGCAGGATGCCGCCGATCAAAGTGAACTCGGGCTCCATCTGAACGCGCTTCATCAGTTGTACCGAACGGTCCACCAGCGATGCGATGGCGCCGTGCATAATGTCCGCGGGTGCGCTTCCAACCGACAATTGGTTGATCACTTCGGATTCGGCGAATACCGCACAGACACCGGAGATAGCGATTTGCCGCTTCGAAGTTGCCACCAACGGACCAATCTCGGTGGTGCCGTAGCCTAGGTATCGCGCTGTTTTCTCCAGGAAAGCACCGGTTCCGGCAGCGCACTTGTCATTGAGACGGAAGGACTTGACCCGGGCCAATTCATCGATCCGAGTGGCTTTCATGGTTTGGCCCCCGACATCGAGAATGGTGCGCGTTCCGGGGAAAAAGAAGGTCGCGCCCCGCGCACTGGCAGTGAGGTCGGTCACTTGAGTATCGCTAAACGGCACCATGTGACGCCCGAACCCCGTGGCCACAACATAGGAAATGTCGGATTCCGCGAGTCCCGCACTTTCCAAGGCACTGTGATAAACCTGGCTTGCCACTTCGGCGAGCTTAAAACCCGTGTTGTTCAAGGCGTGGCCGAGGATCACGTCTTGCTCATTTAGGACTACCGCTTTGGCGTAGGTGGAACCAACGTCGATTCCGGCAGTGCAAATCATGACGTCCTCCCTGCGGTTGCGGGTGCCCGCCTGGCCAGAACATGGTCCAGAGCGAATAAGGCAGCGCCCAGCGCACCCATGAAGTGGGAATCGTCGCTCACGTTCAGCTTGGCGTTAAGGCCCTTCTGCAGCGCCTCGATCATTCCAATATTGCGCGCCACTCCACCCGTAAAAGTGATCTGCTCTTCGACCCCGACGCGCCGGAGCAACCCGATGGAGCGCGCGGCGATCGATTGGTGAACTCCCTGCAAGATGTCTTCGATCTTTTTCCCTTTGCCCAGCCAGGAAAGTACTTCGGACTCGGCGAACACGGTGCAGGTCGTACTGATGCGCACGGGCCTTTCGGCGCGCAGAGCCGTCGGACCCAATTGGTCCAAGGGAATGTCGAGGGCACTGGAAGCCGCGCCCAGGAACCGTCCTGTACCTGCCGCGCATTTGTCGTTCATGCAAAAATCCACGATCTCGCCCGACGGGCGTACTCGAATCGCTTTCGTGTCTTGTCCGCCCATGTCGATCACCGTGCGAGTGCTGGGAAACATGTGCACCGCACCGCGGCCATGACAACTGATTTCCGTCACCTGAGTATTCCCGAAAGTCACGCGGTACCGACCGTATCCAGTGCCGACCACATACTCGACCTCTTCCTCTTGCACGTTCGCGCTCTTGAGGGCCTCTGCGAAAGCCTGCTCGGCAGCCATGATCACGTTTGCTCCGGTATCAATCAAGGCTCGTCCGACGATGCGTTTCGCTTCATTGATCACAATGGCCTTTGTTTGCGTGGACCCGACGTCTACCCCGGCTGCGTATGCCATTTTGCGATTCCTCTCCGCGTCGAACTCTTCCGCCTCAGAGGGCGGCAGCTTCTTGCTGCCGGCGGGAAGCCAGGCCCTCAAAAAAAGCATCAATGCGGTTCTTCATTTGCGCTTCGCTTACCACACGACGATCCATCATGTCGGATTCGATAAAAAGGCTGGGAATATCGCGGGCGGCCATCAACGCGCGCCGGTTATCCGCCATTCCGGTCGAAGTTGTCCGGCAACTCTTGATGGGATGGTAGACCACACCGTCCAGATGGAAGGAGTCGACCATTTCGAGAATCGCGCGGTCCTGGTAGAACATGCTGTCCATCGCGTCGCGCACGCTGATGAGAATACCCTCGGCGAGGCTTTCCAGCGGCCGCGCCAGGTCATACTCGAAACCCAGATTGGCGCCGCCGGAGGCAAACCACAGGTAGGTGGAGTGGACAAAAGTTCCACCCCATTCGGTGAACAGTTCATTGAACCTCCGGAAAATCGGGTAGCAGGGAACGCCGATGAACGTCAGCCGATACTTTTCTTCCGTGAGGGTTCCGATGCCGTGCGCGGTCTTGTACGCCATCTCCTCGACAAGCTTTGTGAAATAGCACCCACCTTCCAACGCGCCACGGAAACTGTTCGTGACGCCCAGGTAGATGGTTCCGTCGGTCAGCGCATTAAACAGGGATGGCCGAGTTTTGTTGAACTCCAGGACCTGCTTCCATCCGCAGGACATTTCATTGGCGTAGCCCATTACTTCGCGGAGGCGGTCGATATCAAACTCGATGCCGGTCACTCGCTCGCAAAGAGCAATCAGCTCGGTGATCTGGGCTTGCACATAGCGGCGATCGTTTTCGAAGTCGGGATCGCCGACCCAGGTTTGCATTCCTGCGGCGCGGGTGCCGGGTATGTCGAGCGTAAAGACAGGAATGTGATACATCCGCTCCCAGATCTCCGCCCACTTGATGTAGGTATTGCAGGCATTGGTCAGCACGGCGATGGAGGGTTTCGGAATGCAGCCCATTGGATGCTCGCCGCCACGCAGTTGCACGGCAACGTCAGCCTTGACATAGCCGCAGATATCCGGCGAATACCCGTAGTCTTCAGCCTGATTCAGGTATTCATGGGCCACACGCCGCACCGCCATTTGAAGGGAGTTGATTTCCGGAAAAACGACGGGAAGGTTGAAGGTGCGCAAGATTTCGCACATACTGCCCATCACGAAAACATAAGCGCACGGACCGCCCTGTTCCGCGGTGCGGTTCAATTCCGAAAACCATTGGCGAAAAAGATCGGCCCCCTCGCGATTGCCCCGGCCAACAATTCCGACTTCCTGCTGTCGTTCGCTCATTGCTGCACCCTTCCTCAACTGAACAGTATGTTTTCCACGAAAGTTTCGAGCTGAATCTCCATGTGGTCGAAGGTGGTCATTTTTTCTTCAAATTCGCTGATGAAATACGGAATGCCTTCCTTGTCCAGCGCGTGTAAGTAAGCCACCTGTTCTTCCAGACCGGGTTCGCACATTTTCGCAGCCGTCAGGATCGCCGCATCCGCGCGCGAATTCCTGATCCGCGCGAGGAGCATCTTCTCCTTGGGCTTGCGGAGATCATGCTGCACGGGGCTATAGGAACTCTTTTCGAGATAGGCGAAAGCCAGATTGAACAGTGGATCGCCCTCCAGGGCCACGTCTTCCAGAATCCAGCGCAGTCCGATCAGTAGATCATCATCGACGACGTAGCAGGAGCGGGCAATCGCGCGAATCAGATCCAGCGGTGGCTGCTCGCAGAATCCGCCTTCGAAAACCAGGCGAATCTTGTCTTGCTTCTTGTTGGGTCGGGCCGAGATCAGCGGCAGAACGGTTTCGAGCAGTTCGTTGTGTTCCTCACGCGGGATCAGCCCGCCGATGGCGACCAGAACGTACGTTTCGTCTGCGGAAACCAGCCAGGGTGTCTCGCGCTTGATGCCATACAACTCACGAAGCAAAGCTCGATTGCGGTTGTACACCGCCACAGAGCAGAGCAAGTCATCTTCCGTCACCGGCCGTCCTGCGATCGCCTCGACGCTGCGCTGCAGCCGCGCGTACTCGTTCCGCAGATAGGTGACTGCGGCAGGGGAATTCGCGTTCTGGGGAAGATAAAGAATCTGACAGGGGTAAGAAAAATTGCGGCCCCATACGGCTCCCAAGTTGCGCGCCGCGTCACAGATGGGGTGCGTCACGAACATTTCGAGCTGAACCCTGTTGCTCAGGGCAAGTTCGAGAGAAGTTTTCAGGATCGAACAAAGATAGGAACCGAAACGCGAGTCGGCCTGCACGGCCTCGATTTGAGCTCCGCGAACTTTGAAAGGCAGGATTCCCGCAGCGTGGACGATCTCTTCCGGGAAATAGACTTGGAAATGCCCGATGACTTTCCCGCCGGATTCGCGCCAGCGGCGCACCGTGGGGAAAGTCATGTCTTCGAGCAACTCGCGGCATTCATACAGGATTTCATCGAGCGGCTTACCGCGCCAAGCATCAAATGTGCAAAGCTTCATGAGAGTTGCCTTCCTCTTTCAGTGTACTGCCAAGAACCACTGCATAAGATGGTTAGCTCAGGCGCCGCCGAGATACTGTCCGCCATCCACACGAAGCACCTGTCCTGTTACGTGCGTGGCACCAGGCCCGCACAAAAACAAAACGGATGCGGCGACATCCAAAGGTTCCAGAAAACTCCCCAAAAGACTTTCTGCGAGCGCTGCGTCTTTCACCGCCTGCGGCACGACTTCGGTCAACGGAGTGCGCACCCACCCGGGTTCGACCACATTGACAAGGATTCCAAAGCGGCCCACCTCCCTTGCGATACTCTTAGCCAAGCCGATCAGTCCGGCTTTACTTGCGGAATACGCCGAGGTGCCGAATTTCCCGCGGGAGCCATTGATGGACCCAATCAGCACAATTCGGCCGCCCGCACTTTGGCGCAACAGCGGGATGGAGTGATGGAGGAGGAGAAACGCTCCGCGAAGATTCACCGCTTGCACGGAATCCCAATCCTCGGCGCGCATCTTCCAGATGACCGAGTCACGCGAAATCCCAGCCGCGTGGACGACGAAGTCGAGTCTTCCCTGCTCTTTGAAAACGGACTGAACCGCAGCGATAACGGAACTTTCTTCCCGGAGATCGCACTTCACCCAAGCGCGTTTGTTGCCCAGGTCTGAAACGTCGAGAGAAACCGCGCGGGCGCCGGCCTGATCGAAGGCCTCGAGGATGGCGCGTCCGATCGCACCGGAGCCGCCGCTCACGATAGCCACTTTCCCCGCCAGCCCTTTTGCTTCGTCTTTCATCGTGCGCTCTTTCCCAATACTTCATACTGATAGGTGACCGGTCAGACGCCCCAGATTACTTTGCGACCTTCTCGGGGTGAGCCACCCATGGCGCGATCTCCCGGACCAACTCTTCGCTCCACCGCGCACCCTGCGCGAGTCGCTGGCGAAGGCGAATGAAATCCACTTCTCGCTGGTCTTTCGTTCCGTAATGAAAAGCGCGGAAGCCCGCATTGGCTTCCGTCATCATGTTGAGCGAAAGCCAGGCGCGGTTACTTTCGCGATTCTTGTCCCAGTGCTGAAGTTTGTGCTTCCGGAGGCTTTCAATGGTCTTGATGAGGCAATCCGGCATGGTGTAGAGCAACTTCGTGCACATTTCTTCAACGGACTCGTCGAGCAGGGATAAGTCCACCGTGCCCTTGGTCAGAAAAGATTTTCCCTGTTCGCGAGCCTGACCCATCTTCCAGTCCCCGAGCACAAGACGTCCGTAATCGTCCAAAACGCGATCCGTCACCACCAATGGATTCGCTACCCATTTGCCGCCGGCCTTCAATACCGGAACAATTTGCGTCAGCCCACCGAGCCAGTAGAAGCGGTGCGCGCTCCAGGTCTCGCAGAGAGTTCCGCTATACATGGCTCGTTCGATTCCGACGTAGACGGGGAGAAAATCGGTGCTTCCGCCATCGGGAGCGGACCCGTGCTTCGGTCCGGCCTGGCTGAAAACGGCGAGATCGCTCGCGATCGAGAAATCGCAGGCCATTCCGATTTCTTGGCCGCCGCCAACACGCATTCCGTTGACCCGGCAGATCACCGGCTTGTCGCATTGCAAAACGGTCGTCACCATGTCGTTGAAGAGACGCATGTACTGACGATATTCGGCAGGTGCACCAGCGTAAGATTCGGAATATTCCCGCGTGTTCCCTCCGCTGCAGAAGGAACGCGTTCCCGCACCTGTCAAAACCACGGCAACCGCCGCGCGGTCATTGCTGGCTTCGCGCAGGGCCAGGATCAATTCTTTGGCCATGGAGGTCGTGTAACTATTGAGTTCTTTGGGATTGTTTAATGTGATCCAAATGTTGTGAAGACCTTCCACCGGTTTGCCGGATTGATCGCGTGCCGACCTTCTTTCAACCAAGATCTCCCGCGGAGAGGTGGCTTCGACGAGATTATGGTTCTTCACCTTGCTGCCTCCAATCAATGATTTCCCTTGCTGTGGTTGGGCTGCAGAACCACTCGGCGCCGCAGTGCATGCCTGGCAACCGCATCGAGAATGGCCGGGGCTTCTTCGAGTGCATGGAATTCAATAAACGGAGCAAGTGCAACTTTGCCTTCCAGAACCAGCCGTAGCACAGCGGGATATTGGTCTGGTGGGCAGCCCCAGTTGCCGCGCGCGGTGGCATCGAAGGCCATCAGGTTCGATAAGCGCAATTCAACGGGCTTCGGTGTGAAGCCGACGACTGCCAGATAAGCACCATGATCCAACAAGCCGAAGGCTGTTGTCTGACCCGCGGGCGTTCCGCTCATTTCGAAAATCTTTAGACCGATGCCTTTGCGAGCCGATTCTTTGCTAAAGGCGCGAACTGCTGCCTTCAAACCCTTCAGATCAGTAGACCTGGAATCAAGAACTAGTCCGGCGCCATGCCTCGAGGCTAGATCGAGTCGTTCCCTGTCAACGTCAATGGCCACTACGGCTGCGCCCAGTGCGGCCGCGATCTGTACCCCGAATCCTCCGACGCCACCAGCCCCAACGATGACCGTCACGTCCTCGCATCCCAGTCCTGACCTTCGGATCGCCTCGTACGGAGTGGTCACCGCATCTGCGATCACGGACAGCATTTCGAGCGTGAGACCCGATGGGAGAGACTCAGGGACAGCACATAAGCCACGAGCCGGAACGAGCACATGGCTTGCGAAGCCACCGTGACCGTCATTGCCGGGCATGAATTGATGGCGACAGACGGTTGCCCGTCCTGCTCGGCAGGCCGGACATGACTCGCACGGAATCACCGCGGGAACAATCACGGATCGCCCCAGCCAACTACTGGCTTTTTCGCCGGCAGCAACGACCCGCCCGGAGATTTCGTGCCCGAGGATGAGCGGAAGAGAATGGCGGGTAGGAACACCATCGAACGCAAACCCGACATCGGTGTGACAGACACCGCAGCCTGCAACTTGGACAACAACTTCGTCAGAACCGGGATCAAGAACTGGGAGTTGGGAAGGTTCCACCGGAGTGTTGGGAGCGTTCAGCTGGAATCCATACGCCCCTTGAATGTGGGTCACCATGAACCTCTCCCTGTTCCCGTGGGAATTCCTGCACTGCGCGGAGCAGTGTGTCCCCCGTCACCAAAAGCAGTGACCGCGGTCACAGCACTGTGTGTCAAGGCTCACATAGCGGCCCGTGTTCACTGATCGCTGCTTCTTGTGGAAGATGTTTCGAAAGACCTGCGGATTGAACAAATATTCAAGAGTCATATAATGTGACTCTGATTTCTAGTCTAACGCCCAATAAATACAGGGTAAAATACGCTCTGTACTGTTGAACATTCGTTCAATGTATAGCAGAGGGCAGTATGGACGTCAAGCGGTTATTTGCATTCCGCTGCCGGCAATGCCTTCGTTCCAATGTCTCGCCGGCCGCTGTTGCTCCGGTTCGCAGAATCTAATACGAATCCATTATTGCCTGTCTCGCGAACTGAGCGCACCGTCAGCGCATCTTGGGGGCGTCCTTGTGAATTCTCAGCTCACGAAACGCACTTTCGTTTTTCTTTTCTCGACGCTCGAAATGCGCTGCGTGCCCGTATGCACGGCGGCGCTGGGGGGTGTATGAACGACCAACCGACTAGCCTCAGGCAATTGCGGCGAGCTTCCGGAGTTTTTCTTTTTATAGCCCTCAGTGGGTTCATTCCCTTATTGGTTCGTTATGGCGTGATCTCGCAGTGGATCCTCCTGTTGCACATTGTCGTCGGTGTATTGGCAGCGATTCCATTGACTGCCATCTTCTTGAAGCACCTCCGTGAGGCCAATCGCGACCTTCCTACGCCTTGGTGGAGCCCCGGACTCTGGGCCGGATTTGGGTGGGTGGCTCTGGGTATCAGCGGTTTGTGGCTGGCTGGTAAGGGAGTCTGGGGAATCTTCGTTCCTTATCGAATGCACTACTTTCATATCGTGGTCGGGATCGTCTTGGGCACCGTCGGAGTATTCCATGTCCTACATGGCCTTGTCCGAAGCAAATTCCCACAGGGTCGCTACGTCGAAGTTCTGCGCCCGTTTGCCCTATGGATCATAGTGCTTGCCGCCGGGGCAGTCGTCATCGGAATCAGCCGCCATCAGAGAACTCTCGCGACCGGAGATTTTAACCCGTCCAACGCTCGCACGGATACCGGCCGGGTGATCCCGGCGAAGCTCCTTGTCGAGTCGGAGTCCTGCGGCGCCTCGGGTTGCCACACCACGATCTATGAAGAGTGGCTTCCAAGCGCGCATCATTATTCCGGCGCGGACCCCTTCTATGCGACGGTGAAAGCCAACTACGTCCAGGCTCAGGGGCTCGGATCGGGCCGCTATTGCGCCGGTTGCCACGAGCCCATCTCTCTGATCTCCGGCGAGGCCATTCCCGCGCGCAGCTCGCCAACCTCGCAGGCCGGCAGCTCCTGCATCTTCTGTCACGTCCTGCGCAACCCGGAAGTGAAGGGCAATGCCAACTACACGGTCACCGCTCCGCATCCCTACCTCTTCGAGTTCTCCTCTCATCCCGTCCTCAGAAAAGTATCCCAGGCCCTCATCCGGTTGCATTCTGAGCAGCACAAGCTGGATTATGACGCGAAACACTCCCAATCTGCCGAATTCTGCGGCACTTGCCACAAGCAATACTTGGACAAGCGCGTGAATGGCTGGGGATTTGTGCAACTCCAAAACCAGTACGACGACTGGAAGAATGGCCCTTGGCACACCGACAAAACCAGGGCCCTACAGTGCCAGAACTGCCACATGCACGAAGTGCCGTCTGAGGATCCGGCTCGCAACGTCAAGGGCATCATCCACGAGCACCGCATCCTCGCCTCCAACGCCTTCGTCCCAGAGATGCTGCACCTTCCTGGAGCGGGCCAGCAGATCCAGCTGGTCAAGCAATGGCTCACAGGCCAGGCAGTCATCCCGGAAATCGACAAGGTCTGGCCCCGGGGTCCCATCATCTCCGTGACCTTGATGCCGGAAAATCCCTTGGCCGCCGGTCAAATGGCCACGGTCCAAGCTCTCGTCATCAATACCAAAGTCGGGCACGCCTTTCCCACCGGGCCGCTCGATGTGATTCAGTCCTGGCTGGAATTCACCGCTACCGATGCGCTCGGTCATCCTGTCTTTTCCGCAGGAACGCTGGACTCCAATGGGCTGCTCCAGGGCAAGACGATAGAGTACAGGTCTTTTCTCCTCGACAGGCAGGCTCAGGTGCTTTACAACCACGCTCTATGGGACGTCGTAGGCACGCGCGACAAGCGTGTCATTCCTCCAGGCGCAAGCGATTCAGCCGAGTTCAGCTTTCCGTTGCCTCGTGGAGTCGAGGGCCCGCTGCATTGCCAAGTCCGCCTCCTCTACCGGAAGTTTAACCCGCAATCCCTGGCGGCGATTTTCCCGAATACGACTCCGCCCCCGGTCCCCATCACGGAAATCTCATCGTTTACGGCTGATTTTCCCGTAAAGCCTGCAATCCGCAGGACTCTCACTTCGGTGGTTGGGGCCCCTGCGAGCGGAGCAAAAGGAAGCGGTAGGTGAGACGTCGGGAATTCCTGCGCTCGCTAGGGATGGTGCCCTTGGCCGGCCTCCTCGGCCGATCCGAGGCGCTGGGACAAAAATCGGGCTCAGCGGCACGCGGTCCACAGAGCGACGTTTATTTTCGTGACGTAACCGCCCAAGCGGGGTTGCAGTTTATTCACTGCAGCGGATCTCGCAACCGGCTGCTCCCCGAAGACATGGGTTCGGGTCTGGCCTGGGGCGATTATGACAATGACGGATTCTCCGACCTCTACGTCGTAAACCAACCTGCGAAGTTTGGTTCTAGCCGCAAAGAGGGGCCGGGGAATCGCCTGTATCACAACAATGGAAACGGCACTTTCTCTGATGTTACCGAAAGTGCCCACCTCGAACTGCACCACTTTGGCATGGGCGCCTATTGGGGCGACTATGACAACGACGGCCATCTCGACCTCTTCGTCACCGGCGTTGGCGGCTGCTACCTCTATCACAACGAGGGCAACGGCCGCTTCCGTGACGTCACTCAACAGAGTGGCGTCCACGATCCTCTTTGGAGCACCGGCGCGGTCTGGCTCGATTTTGATAACGACGGCTGGCTCGATCTCTACGTCCTGCATTATGTAGAGTATCCCGTGGACTCCTCGCACCTTCACTTCGCGGCGGAGAATCAATATGGCGTCGTCATTCCCGCCGCCTTGAACCCCCGTTCGTTTCGCGCCCAGCCGAATCGCCTGCTGCGCAACAATCGCGATGGAACTTTCACCGATATCACCCGTCGCGGGGAAGTCGCCGATCCGGATGGCCGCAGCCTAACTGTCGCTGCCGCCGACTTCGACCTCAACGGTTGGCCCGATCTCTACGTGGGCAACGACGTCAGCATGAATCGCTTCTTCTTGAATCAAAAAAACGGCAGCTTCTCCGATCAAAGTGCCCAGACTCTCACCGCGGAAAACAAGGGCTCCATGGGGATCGCCGTCTCCGACTTTGACGCCAATGGCGATCTCGACTTCTTCGTTTCCCACTGGCTTTCCCAGGGAGATTCCTTGTATCAGAATATGCTATCAGAAACGCGGCAAATGATTTTTGCGGATGCCGCCGAGTTCACAAACCTGGCCTATATTTCCCTGCCGATGGTCGGATGGGGCTGTGCTTTCCTCGATTATGACAATGACGGGTTCTTGGATTTGGTCGTGGTCAATGGCAATACGCTAGAAGATGCTCAGGATCACACGCTGCTGGTCCCGCAAAAGCCCTTCTTGTTCCACTACGATGGCACGCAGTACCAGAATGTTCTCTCATCCGTCGCGCCGCAGGTCGACCGTCCGCTCAACGCTCGTGGACTGGCTGCGGCAGACTTCGATAACGACGGCGACACCGACCTGGCGATTTCTTGCAATCGCGGACCACTGATCTTGCTCCGCGCCGACGGCGCCGAGCAACGCAATTGGATCAAAATCAGTCTCGAAGGCAAGAAGAGCAACCGTCAGGGAATCGGCGCGCTGGTGCGCGTTTCTGCCGCTGACCGCACCTACCTCCAAGTTGTTGGCAGTCAGGGCTCCTACCTCTCGCAACACGCCACCCCGCTCCATTTTGGATTGGGGCGCGCGACTGCCGTCGATCACGTCGAGGTGGTTTGGCCAAGCGGCCGCCGTCAATCCGTTGACCATATCCATGTTCGGCAGCGCCTCCATTTGAAGGAAGACTGAACCTATACCTTCACCGCCTTCGGTGAGAGGCGGAGCGGAGCCGAGCCGATCGACCACGGTGGTGCAGCACCGGGCCAGCTATGGCCATAAGAAACAAGGCTGGCGACAGAGCATGGGTGTCTCAGAATGGAGGCCTACTCGCGGCCTTGTAGTTCAGCCTCAAGGCCTTTCGGTTGACTTTTGTCACAGACCTGAGTGCGAGGTTCATCCCACAATATATCTGGATTGTCTGGAGTGGCTCAGAGGGTCCGGAAGTCAGTGGCGTCCTCTGCATCGGCAGGATGCCGCATGGCACAATAGGCTTTCGGAGAATGACAAATGTTTTGCGACGAGAGCTTCCTGCTATAAGAAAATATTTCGTGTGAGCGAGTATCCACCATCATTCAGGGCGGCATGGGCGCAGGCGTATCAGGTTGGCGGCTCGCGCGCGCAGTATCCCAAATCGGGCAACTCGGGGTCGTTTCCGGCACGGCTGTGGATCAGATCCTGGCCAGGCGATTGCAAGACGGCGATCCCGGCGGGTACATGCGCAGCGGCCAGGACTTTGATAGCCACGTCGCGGCCCAGGCGCGTATCCCGCGCGCGATAGACTTCACCCATCCGGCCCGCGCCAATCGCGCCAACGATCTCGTACGGCCCGAGTTTGCTGCTAGGTGCGAGCGTCATTTCACACCCTCCACAACCGCCAGGCGGGACAAGGCCAAATCATAAGAGTATGCGTACGACTTAGGTCCGCGGGCGAAAGTGGCATGTAGAATCCGAACCACTCCCGCACGGTCGGCGGGCACAAGTTCTCGCACGAAACTCCGGCGGCCCGTGGAAAGATCCACGCTTTCGACCTGGGCGGGAATTTGCGAGCCGTCATAGACGAGAAGAAAGTGCCCGTCCCGCCTCCAGCGGATGATGACGTCGTCCGAGCTGAGCCACGGGACCGGTCGAGTTGGCCCTCCACCTACAGGGTAAACGAGGTACTTTCCACCGGTGATTTGAACAAGCACGGACCTTCCATCCGGCGAAACGAAGCCGTCGCTGGTGCCTTCTGGGGTCACCGGCTGCGGGGTGCCACCGGCTATTACCCTGCGCGTAGCACCGTGTCGAGCGCTCCGGCTCGTTTCCGCAGAAAAGAACACGCGAACCGCCGGGAAAAAACTGTGCGGATTCGTAGCTCTGGATGTTGCCGCGCTCGAGAAGCGCAAGTCGCTGACGTAGCCCGCCGTCTCGTCCAGCACTTTGCCGATGGGATATTCCGGCCGGCTCTGGCCATTCACTTGTGGAGGTCGCGCGAGAGCATTAGCTTGAGCGTGACTTTGTCGGATGCGCTGGTCAAACCGAAGCCGATGCCCGCTTCGATACTTGCAAACTTGGTTGGGTGATCGAAGACTCCCCATAGTTCGTGCGACTCTTCGTCGGTGGGCAAGAAGTCCTTGAGGGGGCCGGCATCGGAATATTCCTCGACGGCAACGGCCCATTTGGGAGACAGGTTATAAGCAATGCGCGCGCATGGGGCAAAGTCGAGATTCTTGAAGCCACCGAGATAGGAGTTGTCGAGAATGGGATTGACGATGATGTCCCATGGATGCAGATGCAGGCCGAAGATGGGGCGAATCTCAGAGGTGTAGCGGCGGGGATCCCAGTGCCTGGCGTTGTAACTGAACTCGAAATTCACGGCGTAAACGAAAGTGCGGTCGTCGGCATGCGGCTCGGCAAAGAGCAAGCGCAGCTTTCCGCCATTGATGGAGGGGCCTCGGTCCTGCGAGTAAAGACTATAAAGCGGCAGGTAAAGACCTGCTTCGAGCCAGTCGGTGACACCATAGGCCCATTCGGCGGCGCCGTTCCAGGACTTGTCTGGGATGAGGCCGCCGGGGAAGGCGGGCGTCTTCTGTCCGTCAGGGGTGAAGTTGTTGTGCAGAGTGAGATTGATGACGCCGGGCGCGGCGATGGCGCCATCGTAGACTTGGATTTCGTCGGTTTGAGCGAAAGCCCCGGCGGGGAGCGCAAAGAGAGCGGCGGCGAGTGCAAGACATATCAGGCACGCGCGCAAAGATTGGTCAGGCTTAGACGGCGCTGTGAATTGCCTCAACGATGCTTCCTGGTCTCCAGGATTTCTTCAGCAAATGCACGGCTATCCTAAGCTAAGACGCAGGGAGACGACAATCGTTGCAGGATTTTTTGGCGAAAATTTGGGAGCGAAAAACGAAGGGTCAGGCGTGCGGGTGGGATTTATCGTAAATGGCCATGAGCTGATCGATGGTGACGCTGGTGTAGCGTTGCGTGGTGGAAAGAGAAGAGTGACCGAGCAGTTCCTGAATGGTGCGAAGATCGGCTCCATCTGCGAGCAGGTGTGTGGCGAAGGCGTGGCGCAAAGAATGCGGATGGAGATCCGGATTGTTGGTCAGCAGCCGGGCGTATTTTTTCACCACATTTAAAATGGTGCGCCGCGTGAGCCGACCGCCCTCAAAATTGATGAAAACGGCGGTTACGGGAGCCGGCGGCTTCGCGCGGCGCAGGATTTCGTCGCGAAAGGGCCAATACTGTTCAAGAGCCTGATGGGCCTTCGCACCGTAGGGAACGACGCGCTCTTTGCGTCTTTTGCCAAGCACGTGCAGCATCTGTTCGCTGGAATTGATGCTGGTCATGTCGAGGCCGGTGAGTTCACTGACGCGCAAGCCGGAGGCGTAGAGGAGTTCGAGGATGGCCCGGTCACGCGCCAGAACCAACGCAGCACTCTTACGCACGCGAATGACCTTACTGGGCGGAGTGGATTTGTTCCTGGATTTTTTGGGACGGGCTTGCGCGGTTCGCGCCGGCGTCATGTCGTCGAGCAAGCCGTTCATTTCTTCCGCGGACATCACGTTGGGAAGGCGTTTGGGCAATTTGGGACGAGCCACAAGGCGCGCGGGATTTTGCTCGGTGAGATGTTCGCGAACGCAGAAACGGAAGAAAGAGCGCAGAGCAGCTAGTTTTCGCGCGACAGAACTTTTTTGCAGGCGGCGGTCATAAAGATGGCTGATGAATTCGCGGATGACGAGGTGATCCACGGCCGCGAGCGCCAGAGCATTTTCTCCCGGCGGGGTAACATAGGCGATGAACTGGTCGAGGTCGATTTTGTAGCTAGCAATTGTTTTCGGGGAAGCGTTGCGCACGTAGCACAGGTAATGCAGGAATCTTTCGGTGGAGGCCGCGATCGTGTTCGTAGTGGCCATGGGACGTTTCGATGCGTTGCTAGCACCGCTGGAAGACGAAGCCGCCGGGATGTTTCGCGGGCGAAAGTTCACGATTAGACGGACTCGGCCGCGGATGTTTCCACGGGCTGAGCAACCGCGCCTTCGCTCTCCGGGACCTCCCAGTCGCAGTCTTCCCTGGAGCACGCACGGAATGCGCCGTGCTTGGAACGTTTGAGCACGATAAAGGGCGCGCCGCATTTCGGACATGGTTCAGGAAGCGGCTCATGCGGCGACGTGTAATCGCAATCGGGATAGCGGCTGCAGCCGTAAAAAATTCTGCCGCGCCCGCGTCCTTTGGCCGTGCCGCGGCGGACGAATTCGCCCTCGCCGCATTTCGGACACTTGATTCCAAGCGTAATCGGCCGCGTGTATTTGCATTTCGGATATTTCGAGCAGCCGATGAATTCGCCGAAACGGCCGTGCCGCTTTAAAAGCTGTTCGCCGCAGGTGGGGCATTTCTCGTCGAGCGGAACGTCGGGCAGACGCGCTTTCCTGGTTCCGGCGGCCAGGCGGCGGGTCGTTTTGCAATCCGGATAGCCAGAACACGCTAGGAACGCGCCGAAACGGCCGCGCTTCATCACCATTTCCCGGCCGCAATTGTGGCAATACTCGATGGTGTTGTCGCCTTCGACTTCTTCGCTGCCGGTATCGGAGATGTCGCGAATGTAATCGCAATCGGGATAGCGCTCGCAGCCGAGGAAAAATCCGTGGCGGCTGATGCGTTCGAGGAGCATGCCCTTTTCGCACTTGGGACACTTCTCGTCGGTGGGGATCCCGGCCTTGTAGGATTCCATTTCGCCTTCGGCCTTCTCCAAATCATCCTCAAAGTGCTTCCAGAATACCTTGACGGATTTTCGCCAGGGCAGTTTGCCTTCCTCGATTTCGTCAAGTTCATCTTCGAGGCGCGCTGTGAAGCCCACGTCGAAAATATCCTCAAAACTTTTCACCAGTAGATCGCTTACTTTTTCGCCGAGCAATGTAGGGGTGAAGCGGCCTTGTTCTTTGTTGACGTACTCGCGCTCGACAATCGTGGAAATAATCGATGCGTAGGTGGAGGGACGACCGATGCCTTTGTCTTCCAATTCTTTCACAAGTGTCGCTTCCGTGTAGCGTGGAGGCGGTTCGGTGAAATGCTGGTCGGGACGAATTTTTTCGAGGCGCAGGCGCTCGCCTTCCGCAACGCGCGGAAGCGTTCGGCCCTCCGCATCAGCATCTTCTTCGGCGGCGGGCGCTACGCCGGGCTGATCGGCCGGCTCGCCCTTGTCTTCATCGTCGCGTGAAGCAGAGTAAGCGGCCAAGTAGCCGTCGAACTTCATCACGGAGCCGCTGGCGCGGAAAATGTAATCGCCCGCCGAAATGTCAATGGTGGTCTGGTCGAACACAGCGGGCACCATCTGTGAAGCGACGAACCGCTGCCAGATGAGCTGGTACAGCTTGAACATGTCTTCGTCGAGGTAGCGCTTGACGTCATCGGGCGAGCGCACGACGTCGGTGGGGCGAATGGCTTCGTGGGCTTCCTGCGCCTGCTTTTTCGAGCGGAAGAAATTCGGCTTCTCCGGGACATAGCCCGGGCCGTAACTGGAGCCGACAAAATCGCGCACTTGTGCAATCGCGTCGCTCGATACGTGCACCGAATCCGTGCGCATATAGGTGATCAGGGCCACGGA
>DASYYI010000233.1:0-4528 GCA_035933995.1 Candidatus Acidiferrales bacterium
CTGTTCCGGCGGCGCTGCTTGAATAAAGCTGGGCCGGCGGCCACCGCGCGCGTCACCATAGAGAGTGAATTGGGATACCGCAAGGATTGCACCACCAACATCGAGAAGCGAGCGGTTCATCTTTCCCTGATTATCGTTAAAAATGCGCAGGTTCACGATTTTTTCAGCCATGAGGGCGGCTGTTTCGGGGGTGTCCGCGCGTCCAACGCCGACGAGAACCACAAGGCCCACGCCGATTTTCCCAGTCACGCGTCCTTCCACCACAACGCGGGCATGGCTTACGCGCTGCACCACTGCTCTCATGACGATGCGCCCTTCTTCATGACGGAATTCTCTGGCGGCTGATTGTACAGGGAGTTCAGTTCACCGGGTAGTGGCCATGCCGTTGGAGACAATATCCATTATATTTGCATTGACAAACATTGCTTATGCAAATATTATGGATTTCCCTTGAAGAGACCTATCTCCAAAACGGATTTGGACCGGGTCTTTGTGGGGCGCTTGCTGCTGGGTCGAGTGATGGGATCGCTCATTACTGCCCATGACAGAGCATTGGCTCCATTGGGTCTGACGACTTATCAAGGCAGTATGTTGCTGAACTGTTTGCGGCGAGAGGGAAACACTCCTGCTGAGCTTGCCGCTCTAAATGGTCTGTATGTGTCGACGATCACCCGCATGGTCGATCGTCTCGAAAAAAAAGGCTTTCTTACCCGTACGCGAAGCGACAAGGACAGGCGACAGGTCATCCTGCGAATCACGCCGAAGGGCCGCGCGATTGTGCGCAAAGGGATTCCGGTGGCCCGAAAAGTTGCTCTCGAGGCTTGGCGGGGAGTTACAGAACAGGAGAGGAACGCTCTCCGCAGTATTGTCGACAAAATTCTCGGGAATCTGGGTCATAACCCAATAAAGTCAATCAGACGCAATCGAGCGATCTGAAATTACGAGGAGCAATAAATATTGTCATGGAATCCGAAAAGACAGCGGAAACATACAGGTACTACCGGAACAAACTGACCTACGTGCACAAGCACTTGACGGTTTACGGACATAAACTTACAGAGCATGCAACCATCATCTATAGTCGTTCAGAATTAGCTTTGGAAGAAGCTCAGGAAGAGTGTCATCCGTTGCGCGAGCACTTGGAGGACATCCACGCATCCGCCAAGGAGGTAGCGACGCTGAGTATCAAGCTGCGGCAGCTTGGCGAAGACTAAGCAAATCCCAGCAGGAATCCTTCCGCCGCGCTGCTTTACGCCTGCGGTCGAGCAGTGCGGCGACTTTTTTCTGTGTTGAGTGCCCGGTGTGCCTCTTCCCCTCATCGTTTTCACTCCTTCGTTGAACATCACACACTCACGGCGCACGAATTTCGCGGATCGGTGGTTGGCGGCTGCGCGAAGCTATGTTAGAAACGATGAAGCCTGTTTGAAAGGCGGAAGAACTTGAAGCTGGCGCTGATTGGAACGCACGGCGTGGGAAAGACCACACTCGCGTACGAAATTTGCTCGCGGGTGAAGAAAGCGGGCGAAAACGTGGAATTGGTGGCGGAAGTGGCGCGGCGGTCGCCCTTTCCCGTGAATGCCGCGACGACGCTCGAAGGCCAGCTCTGGATTTTGCACGCGCAGATTGCGGCCGAGCTTGACGCTTCGCGAAACGCGGTGAATGTGGTTTGCGATCGCTCGGTGCTCGACAACTACTGTTACCTGGTAAACAAATTTGGCCGGCAACCACAATTGGAGGCATGGCTTGCGTGGTGGATGCAAACATACGATTTGCTTGCCGGCGTGCCTCCGCTAGCGCAAGAGATTCAGCCCGACGGATTTCGCTCCGAAGATCGCGCGTTTCAGCGCCGAATTCATGAGTTGCTGAACGAGCTGCTGGATGATTCCGCTTTTGCCAGCGTGCAAAAGCGAATCTGCTGGCTCGATGAACGCGAGCGGCACACGAGGGGCGAGCGCGTCTTTGACGCTGCGATTCCGATAGCGCGCGCGGCACACAGCGCGCAAAAGGCCTCCCGGTAAATTCCCTCCGTGAAGAATCACGAAGATCGCGATGACGCTCAAACTGGCCGATGGTTCACGCGCGGCATCCTGGGAATCGGGCTCGCCAATCTGTTTTCCGATTGGGGACATGAAGCCGCGACTTCTCTGCTGCCCGCGTTGCTCGCGCTGGTGGGCGCGCCTGCAATTGCGCTTGGTGTAATCGAAGGCGTTGCGGATGGACTGTCGAGTTTTTCGAAACTCGCGGGCGGGTACATCGCGGATCGGCCCGCTTGGCGCAAGCCTGTCGCGGCCAGCGGGTACATCGTCGTCGGCCTAACGACATTCGCGTACAGTTTGGCGCAAAGCTGGCCGTTCATTCTGCTGCTGCGCGCGATGGGATGGGCCGGACGCGGCGCGAAAAGTCCCTCGCGCGATGCGTTGCTGGCGGATGCGGTGCCGAAGTCGCAGCTTGGACGGGCATTCGGATTCGAACGGGCAATGGATACCGTCGGCGCCGTCGCCGGGCCGCTGACGGCATTGCTGCTGGTGTCGCTTGCGAATGTTCGAACGGCGCTGGCATGGACAATCGTTCCGGGCGTGCTTGCGTCAATTTGTTTTCTGTGGTTGGCGCCGGCAGGGAGATCGGCGACAACGCATCGACCGTTTGGCTTCTTGCACAGTTTGCGCCAGCTTCCCGGGAGCTTTCGGCGATTCCTTGTCGGCGTGTTCGCGCATGGAATCGGCGATTTCGCGCCGACGCTGCTGATCCTGCGCGCGGGCCAGATCCTGACGCCGCAATATGGCGCGGCGCGCGCTTCGGCTCTAGCAGTCGCGCTCTATACGCTGCACAACATCGTATTTGCGGTGATTTCGTACCCGGCAGGCGCGCTGGCGGATCGCGTGGGCAAGCGCGGGCTTCTTGCCGTTGGCTACACGGTCGCCGCAGTGATGTGTCTTGGGTTCATTTTTGCGCCTGCGACGCTCGTGTGGCTAGCGATTCTTTTCGCGCTGGCAGGAATACATATCGGCATACAGCAAGGACTGGAAAAATCGCTGGCGGCGGAGTTGCTTGCTTCGGAGATCCGCGGGACCGGATTTGGCGTGCTGGCGACGGTGAATGGCGTCGGCGATTTCGCGTCGAGCATCATCGTGGGCGCGCTGTGGACAATGGTTTCGCCCGCGGCGGGATTCCTCTATGGGGCGATTTTCAGCGTTGCCGGCGCGGCGCTGATTTATTTTTGGCGCTGATGCGCTTGCGCTCGGCAGGCTTGGCGGGCAGCCCTTTTTTCGACCGGTGACGACGGGGAGCTTGCTGGCAGCTCGGACAAAAGCAGCTGCTGCGTCCCGCGACGATCATGCGGCGAATCGGCGTCGCGCAGCGCGAACATTTCTTCCCTTCCCGCTGGTAGACGCGATGGCGCAGCTGGAATTCGCCGGGTTCGCCTTCGGCGTTCACATAATCGGAGATTGACGAGCCGCCGAGACGGATCGCTTCACGCAGCACGTTTTGGACAGCACGGTACAGGCGCGAGACTTCCTCCCACTTCAGGGATGCACCCAATCGCGCGGGATGAATGCGCGCGTGCCACAAACTCTCGTCAGTATAAATATTCCCCATGCCGCGAAAAACGCGCTGGTCGAGCAATAGCGCCTTGGTTCGCGCGCGGCGGCCAGCAAGTCGGCTGCGGAATTCCCCTTCGCTGGCTTCGAGCGCATCAAGACCGAGCTGACCAAGAATATTGTCGCTGCCCGATTCAGGAACCAGAGCCATACGACCGAAACGGCGAGGGTCGGTGTAGCGAAGCTCGCGACCGTTATCTAACGCGAACCATACATGGGTGTGCAACGCGGATGGCATCGCGTTGGGACGGACGGTAAGCTGCCCCGTCATGCCCAGATGAACGATCAGGTGAAATCGTTCGGGCTCGGAGTCGATGGCGATTTGTGGTGCGCGATTCTTTTCGAGGAACAGTACGAGGAACTTGCCGCGACGCTGAACCTCAACGATGCGACAACCTGGGGCGTGCTGTTCGATTGCCGCGGGATCGTCGATGAAATCCGTTTTGCCTAGGCGAACACTGACTATGCCGCGGCCCGGGAGCAACAACTGCAGGCCGCGGACGACAGTTTCGACTTCGGGAAGTTCGGGCAAATGCGCCTCAACAAAAAATAGAATGCAGTTAAGTCTGAGTACGGACGCGGCACGATGCGCCATCCACAGCCGCGCTAATGTTGTCAGCTGCGGATTCGTCGGATGCCTTTGACGACCTTCAGGGGTTAAAACCCCTGGATATTTGGAACCTTATGTCGGAGCTGAAGCTCCGACCTCCTAAAAACCATCCAACGAACTTCGGACCCTGGACCCCAGGTTCGCATCGCGGCGTGCGCGATTTATCTCAATTTGGCAGAATGGCGAAAACGCGCACGGGGCCGCCGGAACCGCCTTCGAGTTTTATGGGCGCAGCGATAACGAATGCGCCGGTCGCCGGCAACTTATCCAAGTTCGCGATGTTTTCGATGTGAAACAGGCCTGCGGGCAAAGTAGTGCG
>DASYYI010000234.1:0-1881 GCA_035933995.1 Candidatus Acidiferrales bacterium
GGTCCGAGAGCAGGGTCGCCGACGGGCGCGAAATAGGCTTCGAGAACGGTGTTGTCGCCTGCGGGGTGCGCGTAGTGAACGCCGAGGGCCATTACCAAATTATGCGGATGTTGCCCGTTCTCGATCGGCTTGCCAAACGCAGTCTCGCCCGTTTGGAACAGCAGCGGATACTCGCGCTCGCTGACTGTTGCAGGCTCGGCGCTCAGCATTACATCGAAGAGAAAACTGCCGCGCCCGACGGAGTGCTGCGCCGTGCCCATAAAAACATTCGTCGAATATAATTTGTCCGCTCCGCGCGGGCCCGATTGCTGCGTGTCGGTGATAAATCCGTTCGCCATGAACGCCAAATTCCAGTTGCCGGCCGTTACCATGCGCATGGGCATGGCGGAGGACGATGGATTCATGCTCGTGCCCGAAGCTTCGTTCATCAGAAGTTCGGCAGCAGGATTCGGCGGCATCGCCATGCCTTTCATTCCTGCCGTCTGAGTACTTTGCGCCGCGAACCCCGCGCTTGGAGCATTCGCTCGATTCATCGCGGCCGTTGCGGCAACGGAATTCGCCATGCATGCGATGGCGCACTCGGCAGGGGTCATCTCCCGCGGAAAGCAGCTGGGATTGGCGTAGGTTGGGGAATCGAACAGAAGAAACGCGGCGGCAATAGCGGATATTACTGCGCACGTTTTAGAACTCAGACGGTACCAATTCGGCCCTGGCGATTGTGCGTTCATTTCTTAATTCTTACTAAGCAGAGTGTTGAAGTACGCGATCATCTCCGGGCTGGTCCAATCCTGCGCGCCGACGAGCTTCCGCGCAATTTTGCCTTGACGGTCGATGATGTAGGTGTCCGGGTACATCGAAGTCCCGTAACTCAGCCCAATCTCCGAGAGATTGCCCTTCTCCGCGGGATCGCGATAAGTCGGAAAAATCACGCCATGATCCTTCAAAAACTGTTCATACGCGGCAGCATCCGTGTCTGCGCTGACGCCCAGAATCGTTCCTCCGCGCGGCGCGATCCACTGTTGCAGTTGGTTCAGCGACGCCGTTTCATCCACGCACGGCGGGCACCAGCTAGCCCAGAAATTCAGCACCACCACTTTGCCGCGCAAGTCGGAAAGCTGCATCGGCTTTCCGCCCTCCTCGAACGAAAACGGCTTGGCAGTCGATCCCGCGAGGCTCGGCTCGCCCTGATTGTAGCTGGGACTCGCAAACAGGATCAGCAATCCTGCGACGGCTCCCAGCGTGATTCCTGTAAGAATCTTTCTCTTCATTTTACGCTTCGGCGTTTGGTTCGGCCCGAATCCCGCATCCCTATGATATATTTTTTGCGAACTCTCGGCTATCCGATTCGCAATTTACGGCGCGAATCTCGCCATGCCTCACATTTCAGCCATCATTCCCGCGCGCAACGAGGAGGACAATATCGAAGCTTGCATCGCAAGTCTCGCCGCGCAGCAGGAAGTCGCCGAAATTATCGTCGTCAATGACCAATCCACGGATCGCACTGGCGAAATTCTCGCGCGCCTGTCGCAAACTGTTTCCAAGTTGAAAGTCTTGGAGTCGGCCTCGCTGCCTCCAGGCTGGATCGGCAAAAACCACGCAGCGTGGCTGGGTGCGCAAGCGACGAACGGCGAATGGCTGCTCTTTACCGATGCAGATACGGTACATCTTCCTGGTTCCGCGACTCACGCTCTTGACGACGCTCACAATTTCGACGCAGCGCTTGTTTCGTATTCGCCGGAGCAAATCACGGGCTCGCTTGCCGAACGCGCGTTGATACCCTTTATCTATTGCCGCCTGTCGCGGAAATTCGACTTCGGGCATGTGAACGACTCGTTGCTGCCCGACGCTGCCGCGAACGGCCAGTTCCTGCTGATCCGTCGC
>DASYYI010000260.1:0-3503 GCA_035933995.1 Candidatus Acidiferrales bacterium
CCAACCCCGCGGAAGCGTACCCAGTGGCCGTGATGGGATGCGCGTGGCAGACGGCATTCACATCGGGGCGCAGCCGGTAAATCAGCAGGTGCATCGCCAATTCCGAGGAAGGATTGCGGCGGCCGGAGATTTTGTTTCCTGCATTGTCGGTGACGACGAGTTCCTCAGGCACCATCATGCCTTTGGAGACGCCTGTCGGCGACGTAAGCAAGCGATTGGGACCCAGGCGGAGAGAAATATTTCCGTCGGTGGCGGCTACGAAGTTGCGCTCGTGAAACCAGCGGCCGACCGCACAAATGTCGCGGCGATGCTCGTCTTCGCTCTTTAACGCCCCGTGCGAGATGGATTCGGAAAGCATGTTCGAGCCCTCGGTTGCCTCGCTGCCCCAGCGGACGCCTCCACGAGGCGAGGGTATTCTATCGCGCGTGTCCAGCTTTAACGCTATTTTTGCGGATTAGGCGTAGATTCCCCGGTGTTTTAGGGCAATCGCTACGCGGTCAATCGCCAGCATGTAGGCGGCAATGCGGTTGTTGACGCCATGCTTTTCGGCGTAGCGCACCACATCGTCGAAGCTGCGATCCATCACGTCCTGCAGCCGCTCGTTCACTTCGCGCTCGCGCCAGAAGAAGCCCTGGCGGTCCTGGACCCATTCAAAATAGCTGACGGTGACGCCGCCAGCATTCGCCAGGATGTCGGGGATAATAAACACGCCTTTTTTCCCGAGGACTTCATCGGCGGGCGCAGTGGTGGGGCCGTTCGCGCCTTCGCAGAGGATTTTCGTCTGCACGCGGCTTACGTTTTGGCTGGTGATTTGATTCTCGATAGCCGCAGGAATCAGGATGTCGCACGGTTGAAACAGAATGTCCTGCGCGGAGATTTTCTGTCCACCGCCGGGGAAATCCGGCAAAGCCTTGTGCTGGTCGTAAACCCAATCAATCACCTTCGGAACATCGAAGCCTTTTTCGTTGAACAAGCCGCCATGCACGTCGGCGAGCCCAATGATTTTGTATCCCGCCTGATGCATCAGCTTCGCGCCCATTGAGCCCACGTTGCCGAATCCCTGAATGACAACCCGGCAATCTTGTTTTTTCATGCCGAGCTTGGCTATGGCCTTGTCGCAGACCATCATGACGCCGCGGCCGGTTGCCTCGGGACGTCCCAGTGAGCCGCCCAACTCGAGCGGCTTGCCGGTAACGACGGCTGTCACCGTGTGGCGCATGTGCATCGAATAGGTGTCCATCACCCAGGCCATTACTTGGGCGTTCGTGTTTACGTCGGGAGCAGGGACGTCGCGCTCCGGGCCAATCCAGTCGGAAAGCTCCGCCGTGTAACGGCGGGTCATGGCCTCGAGTTCGCGCTGCGACATTTTTTCAGGATCACAGATGATGCCGCCCTTCGCACCGCCAAAGGGGATGTCGACTACAGCGCATTTCCAAGTCATCCAGGATGCCAGTGCGCGCACTTCATCAATTGTGACGTGAGGCGAATAGCGAATTCCGCCCTTGCCGGGACCGCGAACCAGCGAGTGCTGCACGCGATAGCCAGTGAAAACTTCCAATCGCCCGTCGTCCATCTTCACGGGGATATAAACGGTGATTTCCTTGTTGGGGTACTGCATGTAGCGGTAAAGGTCCTGTGGGAGGCCGAGGTGCTTCGCAGCTTCCTCAAACCGCGCTTCCGCCGCTTCGTAGGGATTCAGTTCGTGTTCCAGTGACAATGCCATGGCGACGCTCTCCTCGACGGAATAAAATTGGACGATAACACTGGCGGTTCCGTGCGGCGGATCGGCCAGGACAGCGTCGGCCAGTATACGTAGCCGCGCCCTCGCCACGCAAGATAGCGACTGCGAGCTTGATGTGCATTTAGAAAACAGAGGAGCGTTTCGTAAATACTGTAGGATTCTTGAGAACTACCCGTTACGACCGGACGGCCTTGGCGAAATGCCGCAACAGTAGGCGCGCCAGCCGCTTCTGATCGTGGCGCACCACGCCGTCTTGTTGTAGCAAATCTTCCGTCACATATTTCAGCCCCATGCGGCGCAATTCATCGAGTGACGGATCAACGGGTTCGGCGCCTTGCCCGCGATAGCGCCGCAACAATACCGGCGAGGAGGCGGGCGCGCGGTTCACGACGACGCAGTCGAATAAGCCTTTGCGCGTGTGATCGTAGATGGCGCGGACATGATCGGCCACGGAGTAACCATCCGTTTCGCCGGGCTGCGTCATCAGATTCGCAATGTATACGCACTCGGCGCGCGAACGCGCGATGGCATTCACAACGCCGCGAACCAGCAAGCTGGGAATGATGCTCGTATACAGCGAGCCTGGACCGAGGAGAATTAAATCAGCTTCGCGGATGGCATGCAGCACTTCGGGCAGGGGCCGCGCGCCAGACGGCACTAATCGCACGCGGTGGATACGGCGACGGGAGCGCGAAATTTTCGTTTCGCCGGCGACCACGCGGCCGTCCTCCAGTTCCGCTTCTAAAGTCACGTTCGCATTGGTCGACGGAAAAATCCTTCCGCGCGCAGCCAGAACTTTTCCGGAAAGCCTCACCGCTTCCGGAAAATCGCCAGTCACCTGCGTCAACGCGGTCAGAAATAAATTTCCGAAACTGTGGCCCGAGAGTCCGCGGCCATGGCTGGTCGCGACAGGAAAGCGGTATTGAAACAGGCGTCCGAGCAACGCTTCATCGGGCGACAGCGCCACCATGCAGTTGCGAATATCTCCCGGCGGCAAAATGGAATATTCGCGACGCAAGCGCCCAGAGCTGCCTCCGTCATCTGTCACCGTAACCACCGCAGCAATGTCCGCAATCGACCGATGCTCGCCGTTCTCCCGCGAATTCGCCATGTGCGCTTTCAAGCCGCGCAGCAGCATCGAAAGCCCCGTGCCTCCGCCAAGCGCGACAATGCGGATGCCTTTTGAACGGAAATGTGCGGACTTACTCACGGACGGGGGAATTAACCGCTTGTGCCTTCGCGCTCCGGGTAAAGAAGTTCAGTAAATCGCGGATCCTCTTGCAGAAAGGCAAAATCTTCGTCGTTGCGCGCGCGATAGCGATTCTCCGCGCGGAGCTGGATGGCGATTTTCAGATTCTGCATCGACGATTCCGCTTCGCCGGTCAGGCAATCGAGCGCCGCCATGGCGTAAACGATGTGGTCGGCTTTCGGCGCGGACTTACGCGCGCGATCGAGATGCACGCGAGCTTCGTCCCAACGCCCCAAATTCATCATCGCAATGCCCTGATTGTAGTGATCCTCAGCGGATTTCGCTAACGGCTCCGGGGCGCGCGAAACTCGCTGGTCGCAAATGCGCAGGTGAGTGCGCGCGCGATCGGCCAGTTCCTTATTGGGACCCTCCAGAACGCGCTCAAGCGCTTGTCTGGCGCGGCTAAATTTCTGCTGCTGGAATTGTTTTAAGCCTTCTTCGTATGCTCTCAGTTGCTGCTGTGTGGCGTGGTCGTTGGGATCTTGAAAGATGCTGGCGTGCCTCTTGTCCTGT
>DASYYI010000350.1:0-5111 GCA_035933995.1 Candidatus Acidiferrales bacterium
GATCACTCGACCTATGAGCGAGTGATTCACCAATTCAAAATTGTGAAGTCTCACGGTTGGATGGTGGGAAATAGCCCACGCAGTGACATTAATCCCGCTCTGCGCGCCGGACTGAATGCGGTTTTCATTCCGCATCACGCCACATGGATTCTGGAGCACTCAGAGCTTGAGAGTGGCACAGGCAAGTTGATTCTGGTTACGAGTTTTCGCGAGTTGCGCGGCCATTTCTAGAACACTCGGGGATAGTGCGTGGATTATCGTTCTGAATTCGCAGAATTCGACGGTGTCACCTATTTAAATGCTGCGGGGCAGGGCCCGTTGCCTCTGGCGTCAGCTCGGGCCGCGCAGGCGGCACTCGAATGGAAAAAATTGCCGCATCGCATGCCAGACAGTGTGTATTTCGGTTTGCCCGATCGCGTTCGCACGCTGCTTTCGGAACTGATGGGCGGGGAACCGGAAGAATTCGCCATCACTTCCGGCGCAAGCAGTGGCATGGCTGCCGTAGCGGCGAACTTTGATTGGAAACCGGACGACGAGGTCTTACTGGCTCGAGGAGAGTTCCCGGCGCACTTTTCGACGTTCATGCCACTTGAAGCGCGCGGCGTTCGCGTGAAAGTGGTGGCGCCTCGCGGTCGTTTTATTTCAGCTGACGATTACCTCGGGCAGATTACGCCACGGACGCGCATGATCTCCGCCAGCCTGGTGCGCTTCGATGACGGTTCGCGTTTGGATGTATCGCGTTTGGCGGCTGCGCGCCGCAAAGCTGATGTGGCATTGCTGCTCGACTTGAGCCAGTGTGCGTGTGCCATCCCGATTGATTTGTGCGAGACGGGCGCGGATTTCGCTGTCAGTTCTGGGTACAAATGGCTGCTCAGCCCGTACGGGACAGGTTTTTTTTGGGCGCGTCGCGAGGCAATGGAGAAATTGCGACCATCACCGTTTTACTGGATGGCCCTGGAAGGCGCGCGGAATTTTCACTCGCTGCCTTTGGACAAACTGAAACCCGCGGCGGGAGCGCGGCGGTGGGACGCGCCTGAGACGGCCAATTTCTCGAATTTGTCGGCGATGCAGGCCTCTCTCGAATTTATCGAGCGCGTCGGCGTGATGACAATCGCCGAACACAATCAAAATCTGATAACGCATCTGATTGAGCGTTTGCCGCGAGATACCTGCGTGCTGGCTAGCCCCAACACAGCAGAGAAGCGAGGGCCTTACGTATGCCTTACGGCGCGAACGCCGGAGCGGACCCACGAACTCTTTGAAAAGTTGCGTGCCGCGCAGGTGTTCGTCAGTTTGCGAGAAAATGCCCTTCGCATTTCGCCGCACCTCTACAACACGGAGCGAGACATCACGAAGTTGGTTTCCGTGCTGTCGAGTTGAGTTGTTTTGGCCGCGAGCGTTCCTACGCGGCCATGGCCAAACGGTAAAAGCTCAAGGCTGAATCTCCCTGCTCAACCGTGCGCGAACACTCGAGCCGGTACAAGCGCATGGGCAACTCCATTTTCTTGCGATGCTCGACGATTACAATTCCGCGCGGCGCGAGCAGGTGCGAGCCGTCCAGAAAATCCAGCACGTGAAGATAATCTGCCGCGAGCGCATACGGTGGGTCGAGAAAAATGAAATCGGCAAGAGCGTGCCGCGAAGCTAACCGTTCCAGCCCCTGAATTGCGTCGAGCACGAGGATCTCACCACCCGCGCCCAGCGAATTCAAATTGTCGCGAATTAATTTTGCGGCCGGCCCGTGCCGCTCGATAAAAACGACCTGGCGCGCTCCGCGGCTCAGTGCTTCGATTCCAATCGCGCCGCTGCCGGCAAAAACGTCGACGAACAAGGAATCCTCCACCGTCCCGCCCAAAATATCGAAGAGCGTCTCGCGCAGACGGTCGCTCGTCGGGCGCAACTCCATCCCGCGCAAAGTGCGCAAGCGGCGGCTGCCGAATTTTCCAGCGATCACGCGCACGATTCATCCCACCGATGCAAGCTGGAAGCGTTTCTGCCACGCGGGTCCAAGGTACGCAAACAGTTGTGCCATTTCAGGCTCACGAGAGGGGTCTTCGATGAGAGTGAACGCTTCGCCACGCGCCAGCTCAAGAAGTTTGTGATCGCGCAGCGGATGGGCAATGTGAAAGGCGACGTCTCCGTGCTGCTTAGTTCCGAAAAAGTCACCCGGTCCCCTCTGCTTCAGGTCGTGTTCGGCAATCTGAAAACCGTCGGTGGTCGTCACCAGCGTTTCGAGGCGATCGCGTCCCTCGCCGGTGATATTTTTGGGAGCAACAAGAATGCAATAGGACTTCGCTGACCCGCGTCCGATGCGGCCGCGCAGCTGATGAAGCTGCGCCAGCCCAAAGCGATCGGCATGCTCGATCACCATTACTGTTGCATTGCGCACATCGACGCCAACCTCCACAACGGTCGTAGCGACCAGAATTTGCAATTCGTTACGTCGAAAGCGTTCCATTACGTCATCTTTTTCATCGCTGCGCATGCGGCCGTGTAACAAGCCAACTTTCAATTGCGGGAAAACCGATTTCGAGAGCCGTTCGTACTCGGCCGTCGCCGCTTTCAGCTCCTGCTTCGATTCTTCGATCACTGGATAGATGATGTAAGCCTGCCTGCCCGCGGCCACTTCTCGCCGAACGAATTCCCAGACTCCCGGAAGCTGTGTGTCGCCGCTCCAACGCGTTTCGACCGGAGTGCGCCCAGGCGGCATTTCATCGATGACCGAAAGCTCGAGATCGCCGTAAAGAGTGAGAGCCAAGGTGCGCGGAATGGGTGTCGCCGTCATCACTAGCGCGTGCGGTGCGGCTCCTTTTTCAGAGAGCCGTTTGCGTTGGAGCACACCAAAGCGGTGCTGTTCATCAATGATGACCATGCCAAGCTTCGCAAACGCCACGCGATCCTCGATCAGCGCGTGCGTGCCCACGACGAATTGACTCTGGCCGGAAGCAACGCGCTCGAGCGTCCGCGCTTTGTCGCTGAATTTCATTCCGCTCACGAGCAGTTCAACGGAGTAGCCCGCTGCCGCAAAAATGCGCCGCGCCGAAAGGTAGTGCTGCACGGCCAGAATTTCCGTGGGCGCCATCAGAGCGACTTGATAGCCATTTTCGATGACGATTGTAGCGGCCTCGAGCGCTACGATTGTCTTGCCGCTGCCTACGTCGCCTTCGAGCAGGCGGTTCATCGGCGTCGGCTTTTCGAGATCCCTGACAATCTCGCCAAGCACGCGTTTCTGCGCCCCCGTGGGCTTGAAGGGAAGAATGCGCTTGAGAGCCTCGCGGATCGGCGCCTCTCTGACGCGCATGGCGATGCCGGCTCGTTGTTGCTCGTGCTGCCGCCGGACGGCGAGGCCGAGCTGGTAAAGAAAGAATTCTTCAAAAATCATCCGGACCTGAGCGGGGCTGCGGAACTCGTTCAATGTTTCGACATTCGCATCATGGGGAGGAAAATGGATCGCAATCAGCGCCCCGCGCCGCGAAGGAAACGAATAGCGACGCAACACATCCAGGGGCAGGGGATCGGGAACGTCGCCTTTGAACTCCTGCAGCGCGGCATAGATAATCCGCCGCAGCATGCGTGAGCTGATGTCGCCGATGGCTTCGTATATGGGGACAATCCGGCCAACTTCCGTTGAATCCGCGGGACTATTGCTCTGGCGCAGCAATTCGAATTCTGGATTGATCATTTCCGTGCGCAGCGGCCGGTTAGGATCGAAGCTCGCTTTTCCGTGCATCACGAGGGGCTGCCCCGGTTTCAGTTTTCCATCCAAATAGCCTCCGTGAAAAAAACGTGCGGCAAGTTTTCCGCTCCCATCCTGCACCATTAGGTGAAACACCGCGCCGCGCCGTCGCGCGAAACGCATCAGGCTACCGCTGACGACTTCCGCGCGCACAGTCGCCACTTGTCCGGGCACGAGCTCCGCGATGGGCGTGAAGTGGATGCGGTCCTCGTAGCGGAAGGGCAAATAGGAGAGTAGATCGCCTACAGTGGTGATGCCGCGCTCGGCGAGCAAGGCGGCACGATGCGGGCCTAGGCCCTTCAGGTACGTCACGGACGTGTTGAGGTCCAAAGTCACCGGCGTTTTGGGAATAAGTTTCTTATCTCACAAGTGCTCGCGCGTTTCGTTTCGCGATCACGCAAATCACTTTAGTGACAGGTAACCCAGCGTTGCCCATGTCGCATAGTATTTTACTAAGAGCATGCGCGCGGCCTATATTAATAATCACGAAGCATAGAATGATGCTTCACGCGTAACGAAAATGGCGAAATTCCTGGGAATTGGGCTGCGGCGGTGGCTGGAATACTTGGCCGCAATTCTGATCGGTAACTTCATTTATTTTCTTTCGCTTTCCGCACATCTCCCGGTTGATCTGCGCCATCAGAACTACAGAGTTGACTTGGGCATGGCTCTCGATTTCGTCATCTGCGCGGCGGTCTACGGCCTGATCCGCCTGGGCGAGCGCGTTTCGCGCTAATATCTTAAGCCATATCTGTGCTCACCTAGGAGGATAGCCGCCGTCTAACCGGATGAAGGACAAAGACGTGGTGAAGCCAACGGACTCGCCAAGAAACGAGTATGACGACCAGGCCCCACGACAGGTAAGTCGCATCCGGCTATGAACTCGACGGGAATAAGTGCGGCGCTCGAAGGGGGTGCGGGGTACCGCGCGGTGCAGAAAACGGATGAACAGGTCCTGGTCCGGCAAGCACAAGCGGGCAATCGGCCGGCTTTTGAGGAATTGGTTCGCCGGTATGATCGCGATGTGCTGCGGTTAGCTCTAAATCTGCTTCGCGGCAGCGAAGACGCTCGCGACGTCTATCAGGAAGTTTTTCTCAGGGCTTACCGGAATCTGTCGCGGTTCCGGTTCGAGTGCAGTTTTTATACATGGATTTACCGCATTGCGACGAACGTGTGCCTGGACCATCTGCGTCGCAAGAACACCAGGCGTGAGGAACAAGCTCCTGAATCGGCGGATACCGATGGCGCGGCCCCTGATTTTTTCGATCAGCAAACGGAGCATCGATCCGCCGCAAATCCGGAGCGCCACTTCTTGGGACAGGAATTAGGGCGGCACATCGCTGCGGCGCTCGGCGGGTTGTCACCGCGAGAGCGA
>DASYYI010000353.1:0-3546 GCA_035933995.1 Candidatus Acidiferrales bacterium
GCCATTCGCCCCGCGCTGTCGTTTCCGCGAACACCCGGCCGCGCATAACGCAAAAGCTGCGTCAGCTTGCTGCTCAGTCGATCCATTTCGCGAACTACAATTTCGCAATCCTCGCGCACCCGCGGCGTCAAGTCGCGTTCCTCGAGCAGCGCCTGCAAGACAGTTTTCATCGAGCTGATCGGGTTCCGCAAATTGTGCGAAATGCTCGCCGCCATTTGTCCCACCAGCGCCAACCGCTCGCGTTCCGCAAGCTCGCGTTCCAGACGCAGCTTCTCCCCGATCAATCGGCAGTGATTCACCAGCGTTGGCAATTGTTCCGCCAGAAACTCCAGCGCCACCGTCGTTTCACCCACCAGCACAGCGCCCGTTGAGCACGCCTCCAGCACTCCAATCTCTTTACGGCCATCTTTCAACGGAATTTCCGCGCAGTGTCCCAACCCTCCCGGCGCTCGCAGCGGCGACCACTCCGCCCCGCGCGGCAGCGATATGCGCACGGAAGACAGTGCGAACTCCTCACGAATGCGCGTTTCCGCCGCACCGGCCAACTTCTCCACATTCCCGTTCTGCGCTTCCGTCTGCAATTCAACGAGCAGCCGCTGCACGCGCTCCATTCGCTGCTGGAATGCGCGATAGAGCGTCCGCCCAATCACCCTCTCCAGCGGCTCGAAAAGAAACACCAGCACAAACAGCAGAATCGCCGCCGTCGCTTCGGGAGGAACAACCGGTTCCAACCATCCACTCATCCTCCGCACAAGCGCGAGATACATCATCGCCAGAAACGCTGCGGACACCGCATAGACCAAATTGCGCTGCATGCCGATTTGCAGAAAGTTGTAGCGCAGCGCGAAGTAGCCCAGCACCGCCCCTGGAATCAGCCCCGCTACAATCACCAATGTGCCCAAGTTTTCCAGCGCGCTCGGCCCGTGCAGCGCGCCCAGACCATACGTATAAAAAATAAGCGCCGCCAATATGCCGAAAACAATCCCAAGCAAAGTGTGCAGGTGCCGCGAGGACGAATCACCGCCCGCCCCCGATGCTCGCACCTCAAACCATGCGCTAGTCGCCAGCGCGAGGCTCAGCCAGATTCCATAAAACGCCGCCGCGAACCCACCAGTCCACAAGATATCCAGACCCGGCCGTGCCAATATTTGCGGAGCAATGCGCGCCAGGAAAAACACCAGCGGCAGATAAAACGCAGCCACTAAAATTCTCTGCCACGCCACGATTTGAACCGCCCCCGCCACTCTTCCATATTCCACTTCAGCGTGTACCAAGAGCCCCGGCAAAAAGCCCAGCCCGCACACCACCAAGCCCATCGCGAACATCGCCGTGCTCATCGGCGGGATCACGTAATGAATCGCCGCGTTGGTGGCCAGCAATGCCCCGGAGTAGAAGAGAAACAGCGCCAGGATTAAAAAGAAGAGCACGCGTTCAAATCGGCGCGGCCGCCGGTGCCCCAGAACCAGCGCCAGCAAGAACAGATACATCAGCGCTCCCGCCGTAAACGCAATCAGTCGAATGTAAAAGAGAGCAGGCATCAGCCTTCGTTGGGTCGGATTCTACTCGCACAGGTCATCGCACTTCAATCCCCAACTGTCGGGTAAATCTTGCACTACACCAAGTCACTCTATATGAACAGGATGCGAGAATTCTACCCAGCCTGACGGAAACCATTAAATCTCGGCAAGTGTCCGAAAATTCCTTGACAGTCGTCCGGAAACTTCATATATTAGCACTCGTCGGAGAGGAGTGCTAAATGTCCCTCGCACCTCACCTCGCGATAATCCCGAAGTCTCTTAGCGGAGGTTACGAAACATGGCAGTGAACATTACCCCGCTCCACGACCGTGTGCTCGTGAAGCGGCTCGAAGAGAAGGAAACCGTCAAGGGCGGAATCATCATCCCCGACACGGCAAAAGAGAAGCCCCAGGAAGGTGAAGTTGTCGCCGTCGGCGCAGGAAAACTCGAGAAAGGCCAGCGAGTTCCCCTCGACGTAAAAGCCGGCGATCGCATCCTGTTCGGCAAATACAGTGGCAACGAAATCAAGATTGACGACGAGGAATATCTCATCCTAAAAGAAGACGAGATCCTCGCCAAACTCGGCGGCGCTGCAAAAGCGGCTTCCGGCAGAAAGTAACAACCCACGCGGAGCAATCCGCCGGGCAAATTCATTCAAGAGGAATTGAGGAGGACTAGGTCTCATGGCAAAGCAAATTGTGACTGGTGAGAATTCGCGCCAGTCGATTCTGCGGGGCGTCAATATTCTCGCTGACGCCGTTAAGATCACGCTGGGCCCCAAGGGGCGCAACGCGGTCATCGAAAAGAAATTCGGAGCGCCGATCATCACCAAGGACGGCGTCACCGTCGCCAAGGAAATCGAGCTGCCTGATCCGCTCGAAAACATGGGCGCACAAATGGTCCGCGAAGTCGCGTCGAAAACTTCCGACGTCGCCGGCGACGGCACCACCACGGCAACTGTTCTGGCTCAAGCCATCTTCCGTGAAGGCGTGAAGACGGTCGCGGCTGGCGCAAGCCCGATGGCCCTCAAGCGCGGCATCGAGAAGGCCGTCGAAGTCGCCATCGAGGAAATCAAGAAGCTCCACAAAGACGTGAAGGGCGACATGATCGCGCAAGTCGGCACGATCAGCGCCAATAACGACAAGCAAATCGGCGCCATCATCGCGGAAGCGATGAAGAAAGTCGGCAAGGATGGCGTGATCACCGTCGAGGAATCAAAGACGATGGAAACCACGCTCGAAGTGGTCGAAGGAATGCAATTCGACCGCGGCTACCTTTCCCCCTACTTCGTCACCGATCCCGAGCGCATGGAATGCGCCCTCGAGGATGTCCGCATCCTGATCCACGAAAAGAAAATCAGCTCCATGAAGGACCTGCTTCCCCTTCTCGAGCAGATCGCAAAAATGGGCAAGCCGTTGCTGGTCATCGCCGAAGACGTCGAAGGCGAAGCGCTCGCAACGTTGGTTGTCAACAAGCTCCGTGGCACGCTGCAATGCGCCGCAGTCAAGGCTCCGGGTTTTGGTGACCGCCGCAAGGCCATGCTCGAGGATATCGCCACGCTCACCGGCGGACGCGCTATCACGGAGGACCTTGGTATCAAAATCGAAAACGTGAAGGTCGAAGACCTGGGCCGCGCCAAGAAAATCACCATCGACAAGGACAACACCACCATTGTCGAGGGCTATGGCAAGCCCGGCGAGATCGAAGGCCGCGTCAAGCAGATCCGCACGCAGGTCGAGGACACCACCTCGGACTACGACAAGGAAAAGCTGCAAGAGCGGCTGGCCAAGCTGGTTGGCGGCGTTGCCGTCATCAAGGTGGGCGCGGCGACGGAGACCGAGCTGAAGGAAAAGAAAGCTCGCGTCGAAGACGCCATGCACGCCACACGCGCTGCGGTCGAGGAAGGCATTGTCCCCGGCGGCGGCGTTGCTCTGCTCCGCTGCATCGCGGCGCTCGAGAAGATCAAGGCCACTGGCGATGAGGAAATCGGCGTCAACATCGTCAAGCGCGCTCTCGAAGAGCCCATGCG
>DASYYI010000356.1:0-10716 GCA_035933995.1 Candidatus Acidiferrales bacterium
CGAAATCTATGCAACCTGCGAACCGTGCCCCATGTGCCTCGGAGCCATTTACTGGGCGCGCCTGGCAAGAATCTTTTTCGCCAATACGGCCGCGGATGCCGCGAAAATCGGCTTCGATGATTCCCTGATTTACGAAGAAACCCGTCGTCCGATGACTGAACGCCGCATCCCGATGATTCCCCTGATGCGCGACGCTGCAAAAAGAGTTTTTGATGCGTGGGAAGCGAAGCCTGACAAGATTTCGTACTGAATGTTATGCCCATCCGAAACTCTCGCTTCCAATCGCCTAGAATTTATCCGAAGTTTCGAGGAGCCACGTCATGAACGTAAAGCTGGCACACAACAACTACGGCGAATCAGGCATTCGACTCCTGCGCGTCATGCGGCGCGGCAGCGTTCATGAACTGAAGGACCTTACCCTCTCAGTCTATTTTGAAGGTGATTTCGATGCCGCTCACACCGCGGGCGACAATCGCAAAATCCTACCGGCCAATACCATGACAAATACCGTCTATGTCCTCGCTCGTCAATATCCAGCCGAAGCCGTCGAAGAATTCGCGCTTCATATCGTTGAACACTTCCTCACCTATAACCCGCAGCTTTCGCGCATTCGAGTCACGGCCAACGAGCACCCCTGGTCTCGCATCCTCATCGCCGAAAAACCTCACGCCTCCGCATTTATCTCGAACGCAGGCGAACAGCGAACTACGCACATCACCGCCACGCGAGAGCATGCAAGTCTTCAATCCGGTATCGAAAATCTGCTCGTCTTGAAAACCACAGGGGCTGCGTTCGAGGGCTTTCTTCGCGATCCCTACACGACCGCCAAGGAACCTGCGAATTCTCTTATTTCAGTCAACATGAATGCCACATGGACATACCAAACGTTTGAACCAGAAGCGCCTTATTCGGCTGCATGGCACGGCATTCGCAAAATTCTACTCGAAACATTTGCGAATCATGAAGGCCGTTCATTGCAGCATACCGTCTACGCCATGGGCCAGGCTGTGCTCGATAATTTCGAAGCTGTTGCTGAAATCCGCCTCGACCTCGTGGACAACCTTTACTCTCCCGTTGATCTCAAACCGTTTGGAATGGAAAACGAGAGCGAGGTCTTTATGCCCATGGAACAGCCTCGCGGATCGATCGAGGCGACTCTGCGCAGGGAATCCTGATCTTGAAAATATTCCGACAACCGACTGGGAAATTTGCGGGAACCACATTCGCTTCCAAGAAAAAATGAATTCTGTCTTCTATTGCATACCCCGCTCTGAAATCGTATCCTTTAAGTCCCACCCGTTATTCAACCTATTCAGGATCATTGGGATTTCATGAGCGGGAAAATCCTTGTCGTCGATGATGATATTGACGTGCGCAGCGGCCTGCAGCTGCTGTTGCGCCGCCAAGAATACGAAGTGCGCACGGCCAGCGACGGAAATGGCGCCCTCGACGTCTGCGCGTCGTTCGATCCAGATCTAATTCTTCTCGATGTCATGATGCCCGGCCGCGATGGCTTTGAAGTCTGTCACGAAATCAAATCTCGCCCGGAGACGCGCTTGATTCCCGTCATTCTTGTCACCGGCCTGTCGGACAAGAGCCATCGCATCCGTGGCATTGAAGCCGGAGCCGACGATTTCCTTAACAAGCCGATCGATATGACAGAATTGGATGCCCGCGTCCGTTCCCTGCTTCGCCTGAAATCGTTCACCGACGAACTCGAGAATGCTGAAGCCGTGCTTTTCAGTTTGGCATTGGCCATCGAGGCCCGCGATCCGTATACACACGGTCATTGCGCGCGCTTGTCCGAATTTTCCGCGCATCTCGGCGAACGCCTCGGGCTTCCCGACGACGACATCACCGCTCTGCGCCGCGCCGGCATTGTCCACGATATCGGCAAGGTCGTTGTGCCCGATGCGATTTTGCTTAAGCCCGGACCCCTCACTGCCGAAGAGCGTGCCGCGATCAGACAGCATCCCGCCGTCGGCGAGCGCATCTGCTCACCGCTGAAATCATTCCGCGCCGTTCTCGGCATTATTCGACACCATCATGAACGCTGGGACGGTTCCGGCTATCCGGACGGGTTGCGCAGCGACGCAATTCCTCTCACCGCGCGGATTTTGCAAATCGCCGACGTTTACGACGCATTGACGACGCATCGCGCTTATCGCGCCGCACTGGTTCCGAACGACGCCTGGAAGATCCTTGAAGAGGAAGTGAATCGCGGCTGGTGGGATGGACATTTGGTGCGGGAATTTCGCGAGATGATGAAGAATGGGAGCGTTGGCGCCGCAAATGGCAATAGAAAACGCGGCAAGGCAAATACGTTGGCCAATGCAGCCAGTTCTTCCTCGACTAAATAGCTAACCGCTCATTACCGCCTTAATTTTGCGACGTGCCTGAGAAATACGGTTTCCCTACAATGCGTACTTCTTCACCTCCGCCAGCAACTCTGCGGCTTCTGGCGGCGAAACTACTTTCCCATTGAGTATCGTTTGAGAATCCATAGTCTCGCCGTACATTGCGACATCCCCGTCATGGTCCGGTTGAAAAACGGCGCCAGCCAAACTTATCCCCGCGAAAACGCCTCGGCTGCGTGAATACGACAGTATTTGGGCGTGTAGTTGCAGATCCGTGCTCGCGCTGGCATGGCGTCCGACCGGCCCCGCTGCCGCGGTCGCTTCACCACCAATTTTGAATTTGTCACTCAACAGCTTCTTCAGTCCGTTGCGGTTCCGGAACACCAGAATCAGATCCGTCGCGGCCCCGCCAATCTGGAATCCAAAGCTCCCGCCGCTGATCATCACAAACGCCGGCGGGCTCCAAATCCTGCTCGGTTTGTCGCCTATTCGGCAGACAACTATTCCCTTGCCGTAATTGGCCCCCACAATAAACGCAAAATGCATTTGCCCTGGAATAATCGCAATGCACGACGCCGATTGCAGCAAATCCAGTGGTATGGAACTCTCCGGCGTGTCCACGATTTCCTTGAAAACGTCCGTTGCCGCCTGGATGCGGCTTACGTCATCGCTTCGCGACGATCCCGCCAGCACCGGCATCGCCAATCCCATCACCAGAAGGCCACAAGTCAGCATCCGTTTCATGGGCAACGTCCCCCTTTTATCAACTTGAGATATTGAAAGCCGTTCTTAGGTTAAATGCTTTTCCAGAATTTCACAAACTCCACCTTCAAGCGCCGCGCGAGCCACCGACCAGCCGGCGATTGCTCTACGCGACGATGGGAATTATGTTGAAACCAATCAGCTCTCCTCCCCTGAACCTACTTTGCCCTGCCCGCCACATGGAGTTGCCGTGCGCGCGGGGCCTTGGGCATCGAGATTTCCAGCACGCCATCCTGAATTGCCGCCTTCGTCTGCGACGGGTCGATCTCGATTGGCAGCTCCAGAGAGCGGCAAATCTGATTTGAGAGGCGCTCCTGATAGATGGTCCGTCGCGATTTCTTTTCCTCATGCGTCTCTCGCTTGCCCGAAATCGCCAGCCTTCGCGGCTCAACGCTCAGCTTTAAATCTTCCCCGCGGAATCCCGGCACCTCGGCGCGCAGCGTCAGCGCATCGTCGGTCTCCATCAGCTCGACGGCAACCGGATGCAACGTCTCCTTCTCCGCATTCAGCCAGTGCTCCAGATCGCGGCCCGGCTCGTGCCCATCTTGCTCGAAAAGTTCATACGCTCTCTTTGCAATCGAATCATGAAGCTCCTGAGCTTGCTCGAATAACTCATCAAAATCCAGCAATTCAAGACGCGACGCTTGAGGATGCCTCGCGATCTGCAAGTCTCGATTTTTGGATAGCAATTGTTCTTTCATATATGAGTCCCCCTTTATGATTTGTGTGCCATTCAGGTAGATTCTCCGGCGAGCGCTGCGGTTGTCTGAAAACAGCGCACTCATCCTGAATGGATTACAGGGTATTTCTGCTAGAATCGCCCTGCCCGCGCATCAAAACGTTCGCGTTTAAACCACCATGTGCGCGGCAATGTCATGTTAACTCCAGATAAAAACGTGCCTGATGCACTCTTCCCGCGCAATTTTCTGAAGTCATACCCGGAAGCGGTGCGCGGACAGGGTTGTTTCATTCAAACGGCTGACGGCCGCAAAATCCTCGACGCCTGCGGCGGTGCCGTCGTCTCCGTCGGGCACGGCGTCGAGTCTGTGGCTCGCGCGCTGGGCGAACAGGCAAGTTCGCTCGCTTACGTACATTCCTCTCAGTTCACCACGCGCGCAGCCGCCGAACTTGCGCGCCGCATACTCGAGCTTGCACCTCGCAACTTTCGCGAATCGCCCGACGGACCCGGCCGCGTCTTCTTCACATCCGGCGGTTCAGAAGCCACCGAAACGGCTCTCAAATTATGTCGCCAGTATTTTCTCGAACGCGGCGAGCCCCATCGCACCCAATTTGTTTCTCGCTGGCAGAGCTATCACGGCAGCACACTTGGCGCGCTCGCTGTCTCCGGAAATGTCAAACGTCGTGCGCCCTTTGCGCCGCTCTTGCGCGACTGGCCTCACATCGATTCTTGCTATTGCTTTCGTTGCCCCTTGAACCTGCATTATCCCGAGTGCGCCGTCGCCTGTGCCGGGGAACTCGATGATATCCTCGACAAAAATTTCACAAGCCAGCCACACGATCGCATCGCGGCATTTATTGTCGAGCCAATCTCTGGTGCGACTCTCGGCGCGGTCACGCCGCCCGCCGAATACATGCCCCGCATCGCGGAAATATGCCGCCGCCACGAAATACTTCTCATCGCCGACGAAGTGATGACCGGAATGGGCCGGACCGGCAAATCCTTTGCCGTCGATCATTGGGGTGTCGCGCCCGACATCATTCTCCTCGGCAAAGGAATGTCGAGCGGCTATGCGCCTCTCGGCGCGGTCATTGTCACCGGTCGCATTGCGTGCACGATTGAAAGAGGCTCGGGGACGTTTCTCCACGGTTTCACCTACAGCGCACACCCCGTTTCCACAGCTGCTGGACTCGCCGTTCTCGACTACATTGCCGAAAACAATCTCTTCGCTCGCGTCACTTCGGCAGGCGAAGAACTCCGGGCCGCTCTCGAACCTTTGAAGCAATCCCCCATCGTCGGAGACATTCGCGGCCTCGGCTTGCTCCTCGGTATCGAATTTGTGCGCGACGCCCACACACGCGAACCTTTTCCTGCCAACGCCGGCATCGCCTCTCGAATTTACGAAGCGGCACTCGCACGCGGCGTGCTTACATACCCGATGCAGGGTACCGTCGACGGCACGCGCGGCGATCACATCCTCCTCGCGCCGCCATTTACCATTTCGGCCAGTGAAATTCATTTCCTCGCAGAGACGCTGCGTAGCGCAATAGACGACGTCTCAAAAGAATGCGCTTAGCTGCAGAGAAAGAGATTTGAAGCGTTTGTTATTGCTGCACGAAACATGGCGTCTGGAAGGAGAACATTTTATGCGATTCGCGAAATCCTTACTGGCGGCGGCATTTCTCATGACGCTTTCTTCGGCGTGCCCCGCGCAGCAGAGCCAGCTCCGCGCGCGCGACCTCGGCGTCCCCTTTGAAGGCACACACGGTCCGCTCGATGCCATCACAGACGTTTCCGGCGTCGAAGTCGGCTTCCAAACCCTTATTTCCGGGTCCGGCAAACTTGTCGTCGGGCGAGGACCTGTGCGCACCGGCGTGACGGCCGTCTTTCCACGCGGCAAAAACTCCATCGACCCTGTTTTTGCGGGCTGGTTCACGGAAAACGGCAACGGCGAAATGACCGGCACCACCTGGGTCGAAGAGTCGGGCTTTCTCACAGGTCCCGTACTCATCACCAACACACACAGTGTCGGCGTAGTGCGCGACGCCGTGATTGACTGGGAATTTCGCCACGGCTTCCAGGCTCCCACCGAAGATTGGTGGTCGCTGCCGGTCGTCGCCGAGACCTGGGATGGCTATTTGAACGACATCAATGGATTTCACGTAAAGCCGGCGGACGCGTTTGCGGCCATGGAGACCGCTCACAGTGGGCCCGTGGAGGAAGGCAACGTCGGCGGCGGCACGGGCATGATCTGTTTTGAATTCAAAGGAGGAACTGGCACCGCCTCCCGCAAACTCTCCGACAAGCTCGGCGGCTACACGGTCGGCGTCCTCGTGCAATGCAATTTCGGCACGCGCCACCTGCTGCGCATCGCTGGAGTGCCCGTCGGCCGGGAAATACCTGGAACGCCGATCTGGTCGCTGCACGGCCAACCGGCCGCCGAAGATCGCGGTTCCATCATCGTCGTCGTCGCCACCGACGCTCCGCTTCTCCCCACGCAACTCAAGCGCCTCGCACGTCGCGTAACCCTCGGCCTCGGCCGGCTCGGCAGCATTTCTGGAGACGGCTCCGGTGACATTTTCATCGCCTTCTCCACGGCAAATCCCGGCGTGGGCCTCGCGCAAAAGCCCACTCAAATCACCATGATGCCCAACGATCACATGGACTCGCTCTTTGAAGCCACTGTGCAGGCCGTCGAAGAAGCCGTCGTCAACGCCATGGTCGCGGCAAAAACTATGACCGGCGTCGACAACCGCACCGTCGAGGCGCTGCCTCACGATCGCCTCCGCGAAGTCTTGAAAAAATACAATCGCTTGTCTTCAGCTCGATAGAGAAAACCTCTGGTTTGATGGTGGCGACAGTCGTTACGTCTGCGTCGCTCGCGCTTCACTCGGCAACCGGCTCATTTGCTCGCGCATGGACCGCATCGACAGCCCGCTGCGAATCACCGCGTAAAATCCCAGGAAGAGGAATGGCAGCACCGCCAACATCACGAAGGCAAACATCGAAAACCCCGTCGCCGTTGTTTTGTCCACAACCGCGAAAATACTCAATCCGAGCACGCAAAAGAATTGATACGGACCCACGTTCGCCGGCGCATTCGGCAGCGAGACGCCCAGATTGATCACCAGCAGCACGACCACGGCAGCCAGGAACGGCAACCCAATCCCGTAGGACCTCATCATCGCCCATAGCGCGAGGGCTTGGCAAAATGGCATGAGCAAGGACGCGAATACCGTGGGATAAAAACTCGGCGACGTCCCCATCGTGTGCAAGCCAATCAGCGCGGACATCAGCCTCCCGGGAACGCGCCTTCCGCCGGACATCCGCCGCGGGTCGCCGCCAAAGCGAAGTTCAATGTAAAGAATCATCGCGATGAAGAGCCCCAGCAGCGCCAGCGTCGCTATGCCCAGCGCACTGGCGGCGTGCCGGAAGCGGATGGGCGCCGGCACGATCAGCAACATCACTCCTAAACCCGCGGTCGTCACTACCAAGTCGATCAGCCTCTCGACAAGCACAGAACCCACCACGGTCCCCAAGCCGATATCTTCGTCCTTCGACACCAGATATGCGCGCAACAACTCGCCAGGCCGCAACGGGAAAATCAAGTTCGCAAAGAGTCCCGCGAATACCGCGCGAGTCGCATCCCGCATCTTCACGCGTCCGAACGGCACCAGCAGCAGCTTCCACCGCAGCGCCTGCACAACGTAACTCGCAACGTCGAACGAGATTCCCAGAACCGCCCACCGCCAGCTCACGTCTGCCAGCTGTTCGATCGCCCGTTTCACGTGAAAACCGTGCAGAACGTAAACCAGGCAAGCCGCCGAAATGGCGTACCCGAACCATATATATGCTCGCGATCGCGAACTGCGTCCTGCGGGTGCTGCGGCGGTTGTGTTCAACGCGAGTCTTCTCGATTCGTCATGGAATCAATTCGCAGCAGAATAGCTGAAACCAAATCGGGCGACGCACCCGCATCTCTCCGTCCGCTATATTTGTACACAACGAGCCTCTCATGCCCAATATGAACAGCATCGTTTTTCTTTGACCACGCCCCAGCAAAACTGCTACAGCCTACTGTAACGTCCCCGCAGAGGCAATCCCGTCGGCATCCCTGATGTAAGAATCCCCTTGTGCCCTCGATCCCTCCTGCTTATCTGACTGCCTCGAAGCTCAACATGTTACCGGGTTAACATGCAACTCGAGCTTAAGATCGGTTGGCACACCTCCCAAATGCCACAATTTCACTCAAGCGCGCTTTTGAGATATGATTCTTCCAAAGTGCGCTTGTGAAAACTGCGTTCTTTACCACGAGTCCCGCGGCGGCGCTCCTCGCCGCCCTTGCCATAGCTGCATCGCGCCTTCCTTCAGGCACACCCGCAGTCGGCGGCTTCAATCGAATCGTTATTCCCGTCGGAAGAGGGCCCGGCTCGATCGCCATTGCAGACGTAAACCACGACGGTAAGCCCGACATCATCGTCGCTAACACCACTGACGAAACCATCAGCGTCCTTCTGGGCGATGGCAAAGGACACTTCACGCCCGCTCCCGGCTCTCCGTTCCCATCTGGCAAGGGCCCCAACGACATCGCCGTGGCGGACATGAACGGTGACGGCAATGCCGACCTTGTGATCGCAAACACGGGAACGCCTTATCTGACCATTCTGCTCGGCGACGGCAAGGGAGGTTTCAAGCCTTCGCCGCATTCTCCTTTTGCCACCACGTCCAATCCGCACGTTCACGGCGTGGCTATAGCGGATTTCATGGGCGATGGCAAGCTTGCCGCCGTCACGGATAGCTGGGGACACGATCAGATATTGCTGATTCCCGGCGACGGCAAGGGCAACCTTATTTTGCCGGGAAAATCCTTCAACACCGGCAGACGCCCCTATGAGCGTCTGCGCTCTGCAGATTTCGATCGAGATGGAAAGCCCGACGTCGTTACCACCGACTTGGACATCAATGCTGTCACGATCCTACTCGGCGATGGCCGAGGAGGATTCCGCGAAGCGCCCGGCTCGCCATTCCCCGCCGGAGTCTTCCCGTGGGGCGTCGCCATCGACGACGTAAATCACGACGGCAATCTCGACCTGCTCGTCATCCCTTACGACCGCGACATCACCGACCCGAAGCAGCTTGGCGTCACGATCCTTTTGGGCGATGGTAAAGGCCGCTTCACGACTATGCGCGGCTCGCCCTTTTCTCTCGCTGGCTGTCGCGGCCCTGACCGTGTCGCAACTGGCGACCTCAACGGAGACGGATTCCGCGACATCGTCGTTTCCTGCGCGCAAAATAACAAGTTGATGCTGTACATGGGCTCGAAGGACGGCTCGTTCCAGATTTCCACGCAGAACGTTCAGACTGGCTGGTCCGGCCTTGCCGTCGCCGACCTCAATGGCGACGGCAAAGACGACATCGTCGTTTCAAACACCGTATTGGAAAACGAACCCCAGCCCGCCTTTGGCACCATCACCATCCTCTTCAGTAAGTAATCCCTGACCGCGATGCGACGTGAGCAACGTCGCCCAGCCAACTGCGCAGCCGCGTCTCGCTGGCCGCACATGAAAATCTGTGGCACACTCGAAGTTCGGAAAGCACGGCAGGTTTTGCGTATTGCGCCTGTCGCAGTCGAAATCCCCGAAATGAAATAGTCTAGCGAAAACTGAATATGGATCCGCAGCTCATCCGCAATTTCTGCATCATCGCGCACATCGACCACGGCAAATCCACTCTGGCCGATCGGTTGCTCGAATTGACCGGCGCGCTGTCCCAACGGGAAATGACCGCGCAGGTCTTGGACTCAATGGACCTTGAACGCGAACGCGGCATCACCATCAAGGCCAAGAGCATTCGCCTCCATTACGCCGCCCGCGACGGCAAAGAATATCGACTGAATCTGATCGACACGCCCGGCCACGTCGATTTCTCCTACGAAGTTTCCCGCGCCCTTTCCGCTTGCGAAGGCGCGCTCCTGGTCGTCGACGCCAGCCAGGGCGTCGAAGCGCAAACCGTCGCGAATGCCTTCCTCGCTTCGCGCAACAATCTTTTCGTGATTCCGGTGATCAATAAAATTGATCTGCCTGCCGCGGAGCCTGAACGCGTGAAGGAGCAAATCGAAAACGTACTCGCGATTCCCGCGGCTGATGCTTTGCTCATCAGCGCAAAAAGCGGCACCGGCGTCGCCGAAGTTCTCGAAGCGGTGGTGACGCGGATTCCGGCGCCCACAGGCTCGTCCGAAGCGCCTCTGCGCGCCTTGATTTTCGACTCCTGGTTCGATTCCTTTCGCGGGGCAGTGGTTCTTGTCCGCGTCATGGAAGGCCGCATCACGCCACGAATGAAGATCCGCCTCTGCGCGATGGACCAAGTTTACGAAGTCGAAGCCCTGGGCGTGCTGACACCCAAACCCATCGTTCTCGATGAACTCGCCGCGGGCGATGTCGGCTTCATCGTCGCCAATATCAAGCGCGTAGCCGATGCGCGCGTTGGCGACACCATCGTTGAAGCCGACCGCCCTGCCGCGCCGCTTCCCGGCTTCGAAGCTATCAAGCCGATGGTTTTCGCGGGACTTTATCCGGTGAATGCGAGCGATTACGAGCTTCTGCGCGACGCGCTTGGCAAACTTCAGCTCAATGACGCCGCGTTTTTCTACGAGCCGGAAAATTCCGCCGCGCTTGGCTTCGGCTTTCGCTGCGGTTTTCTGGGCCTGCTCCACATGGAAATTGTGCAGGAGCGTCTCGAACGCGAATTCGGCATCGCCCTCATCACCACCGCGCCGAGCGTCCGCTATCGCATTACGACTACGGCGAATGAAACCATCGAAGTCGACAATCCAACCAAGTTTCCCCCGCCCGCGCAAATCGCGCGCATCGAGGAGCCCATCCTCACCGCCATGATTATCACTTCGGATGACTCCGTCGG
>DASYYI010000369.1:0-14075 GCA_035933995.1 Candidatus Acidiferrales bacterium
CCCGCCGCCCCGCAACTTACAAATGAATCCTTAAATCAAAAATATTTAAGCGAACCCTGCCTGGCCATTTTTTGAGGATGCTAACAGAAGGCGAAGGCCCGACGGGTCCTCCGTCAAAAGTACGGACAGGGGGGGCACACACCAGTAGGGACTGGTCGGTAGTCGCGCCAGAATGGCCGCCGCCTCAGTTTGCGCGCGTTATGGCGTCGCCGGAGCTGCGGGTAGGCTGATGCCAAGGTTTTTGGCTTCCGTCGCCACTAGGATCGCTGTATCGGCCGCGTCATACCCGAGCGATTGAACAAACGCCTGATACCAGTCGATCGGTTCAACCTGCGCTTTGACGGCCGCGGCCGCCTGCGCTAGATTCAGCCCCTTGGCGGCCGCCTTTGCGCTTGCGCCTGCCACGAGCGCCGCACGCGCCGCCTGGTCTGCGAGCTGTTCAGTCACGAGCGCCGTGAAAGCAGCCACGTCGGGAGCTGCTACGCCTACAGCCGTGAGCGCCTGAGCGAAGGCACCAGGTGATAACGTGCCCGCATACACCTGCTGAAGCAGTGCGTCTAGGGTCGTGCCCGATGCCGTGACGGCGGCCGAGACGCGCTTCAGTGCGGCCGCGGTTGCCGCCGTCTTAGCCATTTCCGCTAACAGCGAAGCGTGCAGCGTTGCCGCGTCCGCGCTCGATACACCAGCCGCGGTGAGCGCCGCATCGTAAACCGAGATATCGACAATGCCGAGTTTAACGGCCGCGCGCACCTGGCCGAGACTCAGCCCGCCCGCGGTGAGCAGAACGGATGATCTACCCACGGCGGCCGCCTGGTGTTTGTCATAGTCCAGTTGGAGCTGGAGCAGCGCGACGAGCGACGCCGCGGAATCTGCGTCGTATCCTGCGTTGGTAAGCGCCGCCTGATAATCGGCAAGCGTCTTTTGCCCTGCACGTACCAGCCGCTCTGTTTGAGCCAGGTCGAGATGCTTTGAACCTGGCGAGCTGGCGGCCGCCGCTTTCTTCGCCGCGGAGGCCTGCGCCGCGGCCGCGGCAGCCTGCGCCATACCCGCCAGAATTTCTACATCTTCACTCGCAAATCCGTTCGCCACGAGCATAGCCTTATACTGGTCGATCGTCTGAAGGCCGAGCACGACTGCGCGCTCCTCTTCCGCGAGTGTCACATGCCTTTCGCCTAGTGCCGCCGCGGCCGCGGCCGACGTGGAGGCCTTCAGCTTCGCCGCGGCTAGCTCAGCCTGCAACACCTCGCCCAACAGCGCCGCATTTTCGGCAGAGTAGCCGAGAGCTTCGAGCTGCGCCACGTAATCGGCGATCGACAGGAAATTATTTTTCACGGCCGCTTGCAGTTGTGACACACTCAACGCCTTCGCCTTCGAGCTGGCAGTGACGCCGCCGGTTGCGGCCGCCGCGGCCGCCTTCTGTGCCAGCTTCGCCTGTAGCACGGTTGAAAACGCCGCGATATTGTCCGCCTGGAGGCCTTTGCCTTTCAGGAAGAGCTGATAATCCGCCAGCGTTTTGTACCCGTCTAAGACCAGCGTTTCGTACTTCGCGATCGAGACGCCTTTCGCCTCTTCCGTCGCAGTCAACAGCGCCGCGGCCGCCTGCGCTTTCGCCAGGCGTTGCTGAGCTGCTAGCTGGCGCGCTTGGAGCGACGCAGCTCGTGCCGACGCCGCCGCGGCCGCGTCTGAACTCTTCTTCACAGCCCATAATTCCCACCAATCCAGCCACGGTGAGCCGCCCACCTGGTCTATCGCCGCGTCAACGTCCGCGCTCCACTGCTCAACAGTGGTTTCACCGTTCGAGAAACCGTGCAGAGTAAGCATTCTCCGGTAGTCATCCAAGCCGACGAAACCACCTTCGAGCAGTTGCAACGCCTGGCCGAGTGGGATGAACTGCGACGCGCTAGCGCGCCGTAGAAACGCCGTCGCCTTTATCATCTGCGCTTCCGCCACGGTCAACAGGCCGAACGTGGTAGTGCTGCCTTCGCCCGCCGCGGTACCGCCGAAGGTAACTGAGCCTTGATTCGTGAATCCATCGACGATGTTGTTAAACGTCGTTGTGTCCATCTTGCGGCCGATGAACAGAGCCTCCGCCGCTTCAATGTATTTTTCCGCGAGCACTTTTTGCCGCGCGACGGTCTGCGCGGACCATACCCACTGCGCCGTCGCGTTGTCCCATCCTGCATTTTGCAGCTCTTGTATGGCGGCCGGTTGATCGATGAAGCCGCCCTGCACTAAATCCCACAGCTCACCTACGCCAAGGTGTGGCCGCGCCTCGTTTACCATGCCTGGAATGTTGGCGGCCGGGATGCCCGCATAGTCAAGATACTCGTTGAGCTGGTCCTGCGTGAGGCCGCCGCGGATGTATTCGCGTATCGCTGTTGAGACGGGGAGTCTGGTCGGGTGATAAATCTGATTCAGCTTCCACAGCAGCGGGTCGTGAACCAGCATCTTCATGGGAGGCCCTAGCACCTGACGGGAGAGGCGGCCGATGCCTAACGAGCGTTCGAGAATGTCCTTCAAGTCGCCGAAGCGTTCCAAGTAGTTCAGGCTGAACGCTTCGACAATCCAGCCTTGAAGCCAGCCTTCAATTCCCATTCCGAGCGCCGTCTTTAGGAACTGCTCAGCACCAGCCGTTGACGGTCCAATTTGCTGAGCGGAGCTGCCGGTAAAACCTGCGCCTAGTGAATTCGTGATCGTCGTGAGCAGCGCGCCCGTGATCGCGTCGCGCTGTGACGGATCATTGAGCGACTGAAACGCGGAAGCAGATACTGGCTGCCGGAATATGCCGCTCACAGCCTGCGCCGCGATCGCATCCGTACCACTTTCCGCGTTGTTCCACACTTTGAAAATCAGGCCGAGTAGCCAGGCAATGATTTTCTCAACGAGAGTGAGCAGCGCCGCAACGATCGTACCCACCCAATCGGCAAGCCAGTTGATAACCGACGAAACGCCCGCGGCCGCGCCTTCGACACTCTTCGCGCCTTGTGCGAGCTGAGCGCCGATCGTCGTAAAGTCGGCCGGTGGAAGGTTGGGTGTGGGGACTTCGATAGGAGCGATCGGTACTTCGGGGCCAGTCGAACCGAAATTAGAAGCCACGGCTTATAGTAAGCCGGTGCTTCCGTTCATTGCAGCATCAAAGGCCGCCTGCGATCGCGCCGCCGCGGTTGCATAGTCGCCGGTGTCTGTACTCACCCACTGGTTGAACGTCGAGCTGACTTGACTCAGGGACGGGCCGCTCGGAGGAAGCGCACCCGTCCCAGGTGGGGACACTAAGGAAGAGGCCGTTTGGCCCGTCCACCACATCGGAATCCAGTCGCTCTGATATGCGTACATCGTGTTGATGAACACGCCGCGCTGGATAATGCCTTGTGCCGTGAGAATGAAGTTAACCCATGAGCCGATGCCGTTGACAGCACGCAGCACGTATAGGAACGGTGCGATGATCCGCCCTTGCAGAGTCGCCAGCCACTGGTCCAGCTTATTCGCCCAGCCGACGTTGAACAGTCGCAGCAGCGCCAGCCACTGGCGCGCGTACTGGATCCACACCAGCAACGGGCGAATGTACTTTAAATAAATCTCATCGAGCAGTTGCCGCAGCCGCTTGACCAGGTTCAGAATTTTCGGGATGACTTCTTTCGCGAGCTGCGTGATCCAGCCCGCTATCTTTTTGAGCAGTTGCCACAACGTCGTGAGGAAACCAGTGAAAGCGTCATGTACCCACTGAAGCAGCTTTCCGAACGCATACGCCAGCGTCCACCATGCGGCCGTGATCTGATTCACAGCCGCGCTCAGCGCGCCTTGCAGTTGGTTTATCGCGTTGACGATGTCCTTCAGCTCGCCGCTTCCAAAACTAATTCCCAGAATCGACGTGATGAGATCCACAATGCCGATGACACCCAGAACAATCGGTCCAATGACAGGTATCGCGCCGATCGGTCCTATCTCTGCGATGAACATGGCTACGCGGTGAGATTGGCTACGTGTTGCGCCGTGGCCTGCACTTGCTGAAGCGCCGCGGCCGCGGAGAAATTCGCCTTCGGGAAAACTTCCACGAACGGGCCGTGTGTTCCTACCATGAACTCGATACGGAAAGCGGGAACACTTTTTCCGCTTGCATCCGTCGCGACTGCTTCAGTGATTTTCGTGATTCTCGCTGGCATGAGCCGAGTGTAGACGAATCGGCGACGGAATAAAAGAGCCTTTACGCCGTAGTACCCGCGGTGCCGGTCGGGGTCAATACGACGGTGACGGGTGCGCCTGGCGTCGATCCGCCTGGCGTCGGTGGCGGTGGCGTCGATCCGCCTGGCGTCGATCCGCCTGGCGTCGGTGGCGTCGATCCTGGCACGATCGACGGCGACGGTGGTGTAAAGGCCGCGGACACGTAGAAGGTAAGACTCTGCGGCCAGTAGTCACTACCCACGGCATAGTTTTCTACCCAAGAACCGATGTACTGATCCGCCATCTGTCCCTGCAAAGTGAAAAGGCCGTTGCCGTCGGTGTTGCCGAGAATTTCCGTACCTAGCGGCTGATCGTTCTGAAGCGCCCATATCTGGACGGGTGAGTTAGGCGCGCCCGTCACGGTGAGCAGCCAATAATCGCCGGAGAAGAAATTCGTGTTCCCAGGGTTCGTCAGATTATCGAGCGTGACGGTAACACCGCTCGTCGGACAGGGTTCGCCCTGCGTCAGAGTCAAGTGAAGCCCGCCCACTGTGAGTGTCGCGGGGCCGGTCGTGCTCGAAGATGAACCTGGCGCATTCGACACCGTCCAATTGAAGCCCGCGTTTTCACCTGGCAGTATGCCGCCCTGCTCCGTCGCTGGTGTTGCGGGTGTGCCAGGTTGTATGACCCCTTGCCAATTGCCCACGTCGCCAGGTGCGAAGGTGCCCTGATTTTTAAGCGTGCCGTTTGCGTCGGTGATTCCAAGACAGATTGTTGGCCAGGTGGTGCCGTCTTGAATCGTCCACAGCGTGACGCCGACGAATTGATAAGCGCCGCCGCCGCCAGGCGAAGGCTGAAGCTGTACAACGATCTCGTAATCGTCGCCAGGGTAGAAGTTGGAATCACCAGGCCTGGTGAGATTGTTTATTTGCACGGTTGAAGTGGAAGGTACGGGAGTGCCGGGGCCAGCGGGGCCAGGCAACAGGTTTATAGGCACAGTCTCAAACGCTTCAGACGGTGTGACCGAATAAGCCGTCACGAGCTGCGGAGTAAGCGCACCCATCTGTGCGTCACCCGTTTGCTGGTCTACGCTCGTGTCGGTTTCACCCAGAGCTGCGAGAGCCGCTTCAGTGTCGAGCGTGTCTGTGTCAAAACTGGCAGGTACCGCGAGTGCGTCAATGGCCGCGGTTGGATCGATCGCAGCGTCTAGCTCTACTTCAATTTTATTGAACAGCGGGTCCCACGCTTGCACGAGCGCGACGAAGCCAGGCACTTCTACCGTCGCGTCGTACCAGTTAGAAGTAATGGCCGGGATGGGGCCAGGTGCGAGCAGCACAGCTAACCGCTCAGAAGCATCGAGTGAATGACCGCGCCGATTTTCGCTGAGCCGTTCGCGGCGCCGCCCGCCTGCGTCACCGTGACGGTGTAGCTGCACGCCCGCCCGTCGGGTATCGCGTCAACCGCGGAGATTCTTAAAACCTGATCGTTAGCGGATGCCGCGTTCTGCACGTCAACCGTATTGAGCAGCAGCTTTTCGCCGGTGAAATTACGGTAGAGCTTCAGCGTTAAGCTGGTCGCGTCCGCGCCTGGCGTGATCGGCACGAGAGCATGTACTACGCCTTTCGCTGTTTCATAGGGCACTTGCAACGGGTTCGTGGAAATGACTGTTGTTTCCGTTATGCCATTGACGACGACGGCGGCCGCATTCTGCTGTGCGTCTGAATTGAACACTTGCGACATATTGCCTTCGAGAATAGCAGAACACTCAGCCCGCTGAAATTTCCTCAACCGTCAAGACGATCTGTGACCACTGATCGGCCGCTTGAATGCCGGCAGTCACGCTTCGTAGGATGAAGCCCGCCTGCAAGCGGAAGTGTTGCGGAAGGCCGAAGTTGAAAACGGCTGAGCCGAAAATATTATTTCCACCTGGCGCGAAGCTGAACTCACCCGTATTGCTGGCTGTGACCGTCTGGGAGTCGGTGGTGGTGAAAATGGTGTTCGGCACAGCGTCGGTGATGCGTAGCTTCGGCAGTCGGTTCGCGACGGCCGCGCCTGCCGTAAAGAGCGCGTGAACCGAGCGCACCAGCCACTGAACACCTACGGGAACGGTCGTCGTGAAATCTGCGCCTGCTGCCGGGTTCGCGACAGTGAGCACGCGAATCAGGCCGCCGCTATCGGTTACGGAAGTGATGAGGGATTGTGGAAACGCAATTCCACCCGTTGAACCTGGATAGCCTTGCAGCAGAATGTCGCCGAAGGTCGCATCGGAGCTGCCGCCGCCGCGGCGGATCGCCAGCGAGATGAAGCACTGGCCGAGTGGCGCGCCTGGTGTGAGAACCGACGCGCTCAGCAGATAGCCTTCGCAGTTTTGCAACAGCTTCGTCGTAGGTGTGCCCGCCGTCGGTCCGATGGTGAACGTCTCGAACCGCGGAAGCACTTCGCCTTGTGGCGATAGCAGCCGTAAGGAAAGCTGCACGGTCGTTGCCACGGTTGGAGCTGCCATCGTGAGCTGCAAAACATCGTCACGCGTGACGTAGACGAGCGCCGGAGGTGGGACGTGCCGTTGCTTGAATTCCACCAGCAAGTTGTAAATCGGATAGAACGGATGATCCGGTGAAAGCGGATGCGATGCTGCCGCGGATGTGCTCATATTTCAACCCATTCTTCCACATTGAGCGTATACGGTCCGAAGGTGGGTGAAGCACCCGCGGCCGGTGAGGGAAAAACATTGATAGTCTGCCCTGGCGTCAAATACAGCTCGTCAGGCATCAGGCCGCCGAACTGGTTCACGTTCGGAGGTGGATCGCCGTTACTCGCGTAGAAGTCGCCGGAAGTTGACCAGGAGAGCTGATAAAGCCAGGTGGTATTTAGGCCGAAGGTGGTGGACTGATCAAAGAGCACACTGCCGCCCACGTCTTGCACTTCTAAAACAACGGTCACTGGCGTGGCTGTGTTCACATATCGAGTGGCGAGAGAGAGAATGCGCCAGCGCACACCAGGGGGTACCGTGATCTGAATATTCTGGCCGACAGGTAACGCGGCAAAATTGATAGCGCGAATCCAGCCGCGCCCCTCAACACTGCTCAGCACGGGTGAGCCTGGATAGCTGAGCATGTCCGTGGTGGATACATAGCCTTGCATGATCACATCCCCTACGACGGTGATATCCGCGGCTTTCTGCCGCAGCACCATGAACTGCACCCAGCACTGCCCGCGTTTGACGCTTGCGTTGAAACACGCCGCGCTTAGGAGGAATCCTTCGGCACTCTGCACAGGAAGCACAAAAGGCGTTGTGCCAGTGGGGCCGGATGCAACTTCAAAGAGCAACGGTTGAACCGAACCTGTCAAGTCTAAAAAGCGCAGCGACAGTGAGAAGTTGATAGGTGAGTTGGGCGACAGGACAGAGAGAGAGAGTTGGTCGGACGGGGCCAGGTACGAGCTAGCCGGGGGTTGAATGCCGGTGAGCGTGAACCTGGCCGCGGGTCCGTAGGGATAACCGCCGAGCGGTAAACCCAATCGATAAGGCATCTACTGCAACGCTGGTTGCGCCTGCGCGCCGCCTGGCATCGACAGCTCGTGCAGGTACGCCGTCACCTTCACTGCCGCGCCGCCCTGATCCTGCGCGACATCGACGAGCGTTCCGTTTTTGTTCGCGGAGTTGAAGACTGGAATCATAGGCACGTTCAGTTTGTCGCTGAGCGAGTGAAACCACCTTTCAGTGACCCACGGTGCGGCAGCCAGGCCAGGCCCACCTAAACCGAGGTTGCCGAAATCGGGGCCGAGGAAGCGCACGACAGCACACACCACACTAACGCTGTAGCCGACAAGCGCGTAATCGGTGTTTGCCTTGAAATTGTCGAACGTCGAATTGATAGCCACCTGGCCGGAGTACCCACCTGCGACACCAGGTGTAATGTCAATTTCCGTCGTCCACACATTCACGGTGCGTTGCATGAGCTGCTGCGGAGTGATGAAACGCGCGTTGACGCCGTCGAGATTCGAGTAGTAGAGCAGCAGCGCCGCCTGTTCGATGTGACCAGCAACGCCACTGCCCGAGAGCAGCAGCGTGAGGTTGTCTTGTGGGTAGAGCTTCTGCCAAATGCCGTTGACCCACTTCGGCGATACGTCCGCGGACTGAATCACGTTGCGAATGCCCTGCACGTTATCGTGCAGTTTGGGTGATTTAATCACCCAGACACCCGCGGCCGATGTCATCGCCCAGGTGTTCACCAGAGCGATGAGAGAAGACGAAGACGTATTCCGAACCGTGGCCGAGTTGCCCGCCGCCATTGTAAGCGCAGTGAGCGTCGCGCCTGGTGCAGTGACCAGGCCAGAGATGACTTCTAGAGCTTGCCCCATTGTTCGAGTTTTCCCTTTCTTAGACGCTCAGCTTGTACTGGCGCAGCGCGTCTGCGATCGCGGACACGCGTTGAATGTTCTGCGGTGAGCCGGTCGGGCCTTTTGCAGGGAGCGTCAAATTCGCGATGACGTTCAAGTAAGGCGTCACGCCTGCCTGCCATGCGGGGCCAGCGTTCGTCACGCCAGGCACATAATTGCGTGAGCCTTTGCCCGAAGCGTTGGTTTGATACTTCGTCTGCGCGCCTTGCACACCGTTGACGAAGCGGTTATCGGTGATGGCTTGCTGCACACCCGCCGCCCAGTTTGGAGCAGAAGCGACAGTTGCAGCAGACCAGGAAGCGCCAGCGTTTTGCACGCCCGCGGTGTATTGCGCGCCAGCAGCAGAAGCCCGCGCAACGTAGAGAGCCGCGGACGTTGCCGCAGACTTCACTTGAATTGCCATAGGTTTACGGTTACTCTCTTTCTGAGAGCTTCGCAAACAGCAGCCACGCTAAAGCGAAGAGAAGGAGAGAACCACACCCATGTCCACAGATAATAGCATGCCTGGTCAACACCAGGCCACTGTTAACCGTAAATCAAAGCGCCGCACGAGTCTTTCTGAACTCATGAAGGCCTGCGGCTCAGAGTCGGGCGAATTTGAGGCCGAGTCACCAGAGCAGTGGTTGTGGCTGCTTGCGAACGGGGAAGGCCGCGAGCGCGCGCTAGCCTGGATAAAACTACATTCGATCGGCCGCGGGTCCGCCTGGTGTGTCGATCTGGCTGGTAAACCTGCACGCATCGAGCAGTTGGCGAGTGATTTAGGGTGGGAGTTACAGACCGCGCGCAATGCCTGCGCACAGCTCACGAGCGAAGGTAGGATTAGAACGCAAGCGGGCCGGATCATGTATCGAGCTGATGTTCCGGCTGAAATTCCACCTACGCAGAATCAACAAGATACGGAGAAAAATACTCTGTACAGAGTATTTCCAGCCTACCTGCACGACTTCATACGGAAGCTGCCGGACGATCGGCGCGCGAGGTTGCAAGCATACGCCGAATTCCGTGGGAAGTTATACGCTGAAGGCCTGGCCGCCGTCCGCTTCATAGATGACCAGTTGCAGGATAGCATACTGACCGAGGTGGGATGCAAGGAAAAACGCCATTTGAAAATGGATCGCACGCCGCGCCTGGAGTGGGTCAACGTCACCCTCGCGAAGCCGCCTAACTGTGTACAGAGTAATTCGGCGGCCGCCGCGAAAGAGTGTACAGAGTCACCGAAAACTCTGAACGCAGTCACGCAAAACGCTGTACAGGCCAGTGTGCAGAGTGACGCTACCTTATGTCATTCAGAAGCAGAGAGAGAGACAGATAAGAAGATCCTTGCGCCGTCGTCGTTAGACTACAACGCGATTGCAGAGCGCCTTCAGATTGACGACGACGCCGCCCGCCGGCTGTTAGCTGAATGCCGAAAGGTTGAAGCGACGATCACACCTAGGGAAGTGTGCATACTTGCCTGGCGCAAGTGGCACCAGGTGAAAAACCGTTCCTCGAACAGCGTCGGTCTATTCATAGTGTCGGTTCCGAAAATGTGCAGCGGTGCGCTACTGGCGGCCGCGCGAAAAGACGCCGCGGCCGAGATTGAAACCGAGCGCCGCGACGCGAAGGCCTGGCTAGAAGCGGACCCACGCGACTATGACACACCCGATTTAGCCGAGAGTTTACGAGTGGAGCAGCAGAAAGCCGTCGCGAAGCTGGCAGAACTCGACGCCGAAACCATTCACCTCGTGCCGACGAAACCAGCCGCCGCGAAGCGGACGGAAAGGTAGGGTCATCATGCAGCCCGTTAGACCATTTCGAGCGAACAGCGTCTATACCGCGCCTTGTCAGAACTGCGGTGATGAGGTTGAATCCGCCACTTTGCCCGTTCCAGTGTTTTGCGCCTACTGCCGATCAGGGACACGCGAAGAAAAGCTGCTTAAATTTCGCGTGTGGTTGCGATCAACACCAGGACCTTATGAGCAGTACAACGGGAAGGTGGACGTGATCGCAGCCAATCGTGACGGCGCGATCGCGGCCGCGTTCGCCACACTGGAACGCTCAACGTTTCCGGATCGCGGCCGATCATGGTGGAAGGTTGAAAAGGTTGAGCTGTTGTGAACCTGTAAGCTAGCGCGCTGGCTGCTGCTGTGACGGGTCCAAGTCGGGATACAGCAGCAGCCGCACGCCGTTTGCCCTCATCGCGTGCGCTACGTCCTCAAGCGCCGTCCACCCGATCGCCACTAATTCCACGTACTCGTAAGGGTTCGCGTGCTCGTGTACCCACAGCCAGCGGTAGCCGATGAGCTGGCCGAGCTGGGCCAGGTCAATGCGGTGCTTTATCTCGACGATCGAAACCGAGAGCGGGCCGCGCGCCAGAATATCGATACGCTTTTGCGAGTTGTGACGATACATGCGCCGCATTGCTTCAGACCATTCGGGGCCAGGGTCGATGCCGCCGCCCACGTGCGCCTGGAACTCGACAGAGTCATAGAGCGGGTGGAAATCGCGAAGCCAGGCACGTGCGAGCTGATCCTCGTAGACATTGAGGCCTGGCAGCCGTTCGCATTCGAGCAGCCGCGCTAAAGCGTCGTCCGTCATCCGCGGTTAGCGTGGAGGTGGCACGTTCGGAAAGCTGAGCGGTGCGCCGATCTCGTGAGCCATGAACAGCAGAATGATAATCAACAGCAGCGCGCCGCACAGCCAAAAAACAGGTTCCGGAAGGCCGAATTTTGTACACACCCAGTACAGACCATAGGCCGCGATCGCGAAGAGCACAATCCAGAGAATCAGGGAAATCACCGTTTGCATACTCTGATCGTCCAATGCCGCGGAAAGCTGGTCACGTGGGAAGCCTGGGGTCATGGCCGCGCCGTCGGGAATATCAGCTCACGCCGCGCCTCACAGCGCCAGCAGCGCCAGTAATGCACCGTCGCGTGTCGCTCGACTGTGCAGCGCGCCTCTACCCAGTCGTGACCGATCGCGAAGCAGATGAACCGAGCCAGGTGTTGCACGGTTTATTCCACCTGGCCGAAACTCACGACGGGTTGATGGAGAGCGGATGGTATCGGCACCAGGTCCGCGGGTGTGCGAGTCACGACGCCGGCCGCGTCGAGCTGCACGGTTATCAGAATTTTCCGTCCTGGCGTCGGAAGCGCAAAAACCGACGGCGCCGCGGCCGCGCCTTCCGACGGCGCCGCGGCCGTGATCGTATGTTGCACGGTGCCGCTCACGACACTGCCTAAGCTGCCGGTCAATTTGTCGAGCACCCGCTCACCTGGCGTGAACGGAAGCCCCATGAACTGCTCGTCCGTCGTGAGAGCTGGAACGGCCGGGAGCGACTGTTTGACCGTCGCCCTGATCGCGGATAGCTGGTGTGTGATGACTTCATCCCAGACTGCCATTCATGACCTCTTGCGCGATCTTGTCAAGTTTCGGCAGAATGCTCACGAACTCTTCGAGTGCAGCGTCGCCAGCGTCGCCGGTTTTAAACAGCACAAAGCGAAGAGCAGCCCCCAGGCGAATCGAAGAGATAGTGCCGATCGGATGAAACAGCGGGCCGTTCAACAACTCTAAAAACCGTTCCTCAGTCATTGCAGCCCCCATTGAGACCAGGTGTTCGGATAGCTAGGATACTCAGCCATTGTTCACGCCCTTTCTTTCGGCCGCGCGCATGCAGGAGCGGTGCGCGAATAATACCGCCATTTCGTGCTGATCCTCATCGGATCGGCAGAATATGCACTCCGGGTGAGAATTCGGCGGTGGTGGTGGCGGTTGCCCTTCTGGCATCGGCGCGCCGCCAGGTGGTACGAGCGTCTCTGGCATCGCATTTGCCGCTATGCGCCAGTCTCGCATCTGACGCACGGAGCAGCCGCCCTGCGCAGCGACTGTGAGGTATTGCAGCCGATAGCCTGGCGATCGCACGAGATTCAGCTCTTGCGCAACTCCGATTGAGATAACGCCCGCCTTCAGGCCTTCGAATACATTCGCGTCACCGAGAATGAGCGCCAGGCGTTGCTGAACATACTGCGGTTTCTGGTGGACCATTGCCGCCAGTCGGTCAACGTCGTTTTCACAAGGCCCTTCGAGCAGTTGACGAAAGTAAATCGCCTCTTCCGCGCAATTCAGCTCTTCGCGGACTGAATTCTCGTGTGACTTTACAGCCTCACCTGGCACGGTGCCCGCGTCGTAAACCATGCAGGGCAGTACGGCCAGGCCGACGAGTTTAGCAGCATGCCAGCGTCGGTGCCCTGCGTGAATCCGGTAACGCGCGCCTTCGCGCTCCACGATGAGCGGTTCGAGCACGCGGCCGAAAAAGCGTATCGATTCGCACAGCTCATCCAGTTTTTCCTGGTCGAACGTTTGCCGCGCAGAGATGCGCGGTTCGTCGAGCAGCTCAGGCGCTAGCTCTTCGAACCGCGGATTAGGCGCGATTGAGGAACTTGCCGGGGCCGGTCGTCCGCGGTGCGGTGCGGTGCGGGATTGCGTTTTCATTTATGCTCCGTATGGTGATCGTCTTGTCGTGCAGCTCTAACCGAAGGTAGTCGCCTTTCGTCGCGCCTAGCGCGCGAAGAAACGGCACTGGAAGTGTGATGCCGTGCGAGTTACCGATACTCTGAATGCGCGAGATGCGCAGTTTTGTGTCTGGCATTCAATCCGCCCCTTCAAAAATGATCTGCTCACATTTGCGTCCTAGCTTTTTCGTCACGATCGCCTTCGCTACATTGTGGTCGGTGATGCGCTTTCGGCCGAGGTCTATGGTGTGTTGCTTCAAGTCGCCAGGGAGTGGCGCGACGATGTGAGCGAAGAGCGTGCGATCTGCGCGGCGGCCGAGACGCACGGTTACGAAGGGGATTTTAGCCAGCAGCTTTACGCCGCCCGTTAGATCGGCCGCGGGCCTGGTCGCGTCGGTCCGTTGATTGACCGTTTCGAGTGGGAGTACGCCCTCTATTCTGCGCCTGGTCATCGCGTCGCCCTCAGAAGGAAGCGGACGACGCGAAACAGCAGCCACGCCCAGAGCGCCAGGAAACCGACGAAGAAAGGAATCACCCACAGCGCCGTTGTTTGCGGTGGAATCTTAGCGCCTTTCGAGAGGCCGTGTTCGAAGGCCTGGCCGATCGTCTCGGAGGTGTGCCGCGGGTCCGGAGGTTTATTGTGAGCTTGCATCCCATGAGTATAGTACGAACATTTCATAAGCGGATCCCAGAAACGGCTGTTTTTCGCCAGGCGGCCGCCGCGGCCGGTTCACCTCGCGCAACGTCGCCCGCGGGGTTCCCGAGATATTTTCGCCAGGCGGCCGCCGCGATCGCGCCGAGCGTCGGCCGCGGCCGCGGGTCTCTGCCGGCAGTTTTTCGCCAGGCGGCCGCCGCGATCGCGCCGAGCGTCGGCCGCGGCCGCCAGGCGCGGCCGCCGCGATCGCGCCGAGCTGGCCGAGCTGGCGGCCGTGCCGATCGTGGAGGCCTGCTCGATCGAGCGCGGCCGGTGCGCCGCCTTGAAAAGCGTTTTTTTGAGCGCCGTACTGGGGTCGGTGGTGGGGGCCGAGG
>DASYYI010000377.1:0-9609 GCA_035933995.1 Candidatus Acidiferrales bacterium
TCGGTGAGCTTGCCGGGCTTTTTCAAGACATTGTCGTCCACGCCGATCTTGCCCACGTCGTGCAGCAGGGCGGAGATGCGCAGCTTGTCCATGGCCTCGGAATCGAGACCCATTTCCTGCGCGATGGTGAGCGAATATTTCGCGACGCGGCCCGAGTGGCCTCGCGTGTAGGGGTCTTTTTCGTCGATGGCGGCGGCAAGCATGCGAATCGAGCCCATGAAAAGCTCGCGATTCTCGGTGGCGGCCATTTGCAGGCGGTCGACATACTTCTCGATGTCGTCGGCCATGCCGTTGAAGGTCTCGGCGAGTTCGCTGATTTCCGCCGCGCCCTCGACTGGCGCGCGTTCGTGGAATTCAGCACGTGAGATGGCGCGAGTTGAGCGGACAAGGCCTTGAATGGGCCGGGTGATTCCGAGCGCCGAAAGATATCCAACGAGAAGCGCGATCAAAGTGAACGCAATGACAAAGCGCATGGCCTGAGTCGTCAGTTCCTGCATGCCCGCATCCACGCGGGCCTTTGCCAGGCTGCGCTGTGCAATCACCGCCCAATGCAACTCGGGGATCGTGCTGTACGTACCGATCATTTCAACGGGCTTATTGTTTTCATCGAGCATGAATTGCGTTGTTTCGGTCGCGCGCAGTTCTTGGGGCAGATTCTTGAATTGCACAACGACAGAGTTGGAGCTGAGGTCGCGTCCCGGGACCATGTTGACTGTGTCCGGGTGGACGATGATTCGTCCGTCGCCGTTGACCACGTAGACGGTGCGGTCACGCACGCTGGCATCTTTCAAACGCGCCACTACGTGATCGAGAGACACGACGGCCGCCAGCATTCCGGTGAATTGGCCCTCCGACATCAGCGGAACGGAAATCACAATGGCAGGACGGTTCTGCTGGCCGAGAGCGAAAGTGCCGCTCACCCAATTCCCACCCTGCACGCTTGCTGTAAATGCGCGCTTGAGAGCCGCGTCGACGAATGGGTCGCGGTCTGCGCCCTTCACGCTTTCCGCCGATTCACCCTTGGCGTCCCGGCCGATTGTCGTCACGTAGAGAATGTCGTGGTTGTTTTGCAGCACATTTTGCAGCATGCGGTTGAGCTGTGGCGCGTGCGCGGGATCGCTGACGTTTTGGATCCAGCCGGTCAGCGCGAGGAGTTGCCTTTGGCTTTCGAGTTGTTCGCTAAGGTTCGATTCGAATTGCAGAATTTCGCTGGCGACGGAGCGCGTGATTTCCGATTGCTGCAAGCGCTCGGTGTCCTGGAGCTTTTCCTCGCTGAGCTGGAGCACTTCGCGGTGATACAACCATAGCGGCAGAGCGCTGGTGAACAGGAGCGCTCCGAGCACAATCCATAGAATGCGCAGCCGGCGCATTCCGGTCGCTTTGAATGGTTTTTGAGGCATACGACTCTACCTGAAAATCGTATGCGAGCCTGCACAGGGGTACAACTGGCCGAAAGTACTACCTATTGGCGGATTGGCCACGCGGGGAGGGGACCCCGACCGGGGGGCGCTGCAAAGGTCTATTCGGCTTTCAGCGGGCGCTCCATCAGTTCGCGGATGGCGTCTTGTGGCGCGCGGCCTTGGTAGAGGACGCCGTACATCTGCTCGGTGATGGGCAGCTCGATTCCGAGTTGCAGCGCGAGCGCATGCGCCGCAGCCGTGGTGCCGACGCCCTCGGCTACCATGCGCGTGGAGGCAAGGATTTCTTCGAGTTTTTTTCCGCGGCCCAGTTCCACGCCGACGGAGCGATTGCGGCTCAGTTGGCCCGTGCAAGTGAGCACCAGGTCGCCCATTCCAGCGAGGCCCGCGAGAGTCTCTTTTCGCGCGCCGAATGCCGTGCCGAGCCGCATCATTTCCGCGAGGCCGCGCGTGATGAGCGCGGCGATCGTGTTGTGACCCAGCCCCAGTCCTTCGGCGACGCCGGCGGCAATCGCAATCACGTTTTTCATGGCTCCGCCGAGCTCGACGCCCACTACATCGTCGTTTGTGTAGACTCGCAGCGTGGGACCGGATAGCTGCTCCTGCAATTCGGCGGCGAGCATGCGATCTTTTGAAGCGGCCACGATGGCCGTGGGATCGCCGCGGGCGACTTCGAGAGCAAACGAGGGTCCCGAAATCACGGCCACGCGCGGCCAGAATTTCGGCGTCAGCACTTGCTCGATTACTTCCGTCATGCGCAGGAGCGTTTTGGGCTCGAGACCCTTTGTCGCGCTGACGAAGCCGGTCGTGCGGCTGAAAAAGGGAAGCATCTCAACGTAGAGTTCCCGCGCATGAGCTGACGGCATTGCGCCGATGACGATGTCCGCCGCTTCCACGGCTTCGCGCAACTCGCCCGTCACCTCGACTTCAGCCGGTATGGTAAATCCCGGGAGGAAGGACGGGTTCTTGCGCTCCTTGCGCAGCGAGTCGAGGACATCCTGCTCCCGCGCCCAGAGCGCAATACGGTGCGGCGCGCGGCTGCGTCCCAGCACGATCGAGAGCGCCGTGCCCCATCCTCCGGCGCCGATGATGGCGATCTTTTTTGCTTCAGCCATGGTGTTTTGCGAAATCGCGAGAACCCGCTCGCCCGGCGGCTCTTCCTGAGCCGCACGAAGGAGCTTGTCACAGGTGCTCTTTTTCGGATGTTCCTTTTGGAACTAACTTCTTCGTCTCAGCCGGCTTTCCGTGCCTGCGATCAGGCGGGCGATGTTTTCCCGGTGCTTGAAAATCACGATAATAGCAACAGCAACGCTACCGAAGGAAACGGCCAACGGCGGCGCGTGTCCGGGCGCATAAAATAAATAAACCAAAATCGGCAATGCCGCCGCGGCCACGATTGAGCCCAGCGAAATGTATCTCCAAAACGCGACCACGACCAACCACACCAAAAGCGTTGCCAGCACTGCTTGCCACGCGATGGCCAGGAATACGCCGAGTCCAGTTGCGACGCCTTTTCCGCCGCGAAAGCCCAGCCAGCATGAAAAAGTATGTCCCAAAACGACTGCCACCCCTGCCGCCATCATCCAGCGGATGTTTCCGTGCGACCATCGCATCGCCATCCAGACGGCGAGGTATCCCTTGCCTGCATCCAGTGCCAGCGTCGCAAGGCCCGCAGCTTTTCCAGCCACGCGCGTGACGTTTGTCGCGCCAATGTTTCCGCTGCCCGCTCCACGGACGTCGGAGCCGCTGCCCATTCTTACGATGAGATATCCGAAGGGAATCGAGCCCACCAAATACGCGGCAATGGGAATCGGCCAGAGCGTGTTCACAGCGTTGCGCCTTCAGCGAAATGATAGCTCGCAAGTTTAGTATGCACGGCGCCGCCGGGATTTAACACACTTTCATAAAGATGGAACTGCGTGGCAACAGTGTCGCCGAAGCTCTGGTGCGCGAGCGGCGCCACCATTTCGCGCAATTTTAAGAGCCCTTTTTCCGTCTTGAATCGCGCAAGGGTCAAATGCGACCGAAACGCGCGTTCCTCTCGCGGAACCCCGACTGGTTCCAACGCCGACGAAATACCTACTGAGAGTGCGGCGAGATCAGGTCCTGCTTCGATTCCCAGCCAGAACACGCGGGGACGGCGTTCATTGGGGAAAAATCCAAAATTCCCGAAAGCGATTTCAATCGGGCCGCGCGACTTTACATTCGCGAGCGAATCCCTGATCCCAGGCAGTTCTGTTTCTTCAACGTGGCCGATAAATTTCAATGTGACGTGTATGCTTTGCGCCCGCATCCAGCGCGCGCCGCGACAAACGCCTTCGAATTTCTGAATCGTTTCACCGAGCGCGCGCCGCGTTTCGTCCGGCACATCGAGGGCGACGAACAGGCGCACGCGTCAGGCCTTTGCCGCCGGCGCGGCATAAAGAAAATATCGCCGTACCATGTCGAGCGCTGCTTGCGTCGCCTGGTGTCGTATGCGATCGCGGGTCCCGGGGAAACGAAACTCACGCTCTTTGGTCCCTTTTTCATCGGCAATCGCGATGTGGACCAGGCCCACTGGTTTTTCTGGCGTGCCGCCACCGGGCCCGGCGATTCCGGTGACGCCCACCCCAAGCGTTGAGCCGGTGTGCCGCCGAATGCCATCCGCCATCGCCAGGGCCACCTCGGAACTGACCGCGCCTTTTGCTTCGATGATTTCCCTGGGCACGTCCACCCACGCGGATTTCAAATCATTGCTGTAAGAGACCACCCCGCCGCGAAAATACGACGAGCTGCCGGGCACATTGGTCAAACGCGCGGCCAGCATTCCGCCCGTGCAGCTTTCCGCGACGGCAATTGTGGCGCGACGCTCCTGCAATTCCTTTGCGACGACATCTTCGAGCGCCTCGCCCGCCGTCGAAAATAAATTCTGGCCGAGCGCGAGGGCAAAGCGCTTCACCATTTCATCGAGCAGTTTTGTAGCCGCGGCTTCGTCCTCCGACCACACGCGCGGATGAAGTTGGATTTCGCCGGGAGATGTCGCCAGAATCGTCGTCTCCGTCCCCGCGTACTGCTTGTAAATCGACGCCACGCGCTGATCGACATCCGATTCCGGCAAACCCGTGATTCGCAAATCGCGGGTGTAAAGACGCATGTTCGCCCCGCGCCGGGCCAGCCGAGGCTTCACCTGCCGCTCAAACATTGCTTGCAGTTCCCGCGAAGGGCCCGGCAGCAGCACCACAACCTTGCCGTCCGATTCCAGCCACAAACCTGGCGCGGTTCCCAGTGTGTTTGCGAGCGGCTCGGCTCCTTCCGGTACCATGGCCTGCCGGACGTTCACTTCGGGCATGGTGCGGCCGAATTTGCGGAAGCGCTCCTGAATGCTTCGAAGGATTTCGTCGTTCAGCTTCAGCTTTCGTCCGAGGGCGTCCGCGACGATTTCTCGCGTGCGGTCATCTTCGGTGGGCCCGAGTCCACCGCACGAGACGACAACTTCCACGCGTTCGAGCGCGTGAAGGAAAACGTCGCGTAAGTCGTCATCGCGATCGCCGATCACGTGTTTTCGGCGCACGTGAAATCCCAGGCGGTTGAGTTCGGCCGTCACAAACAGGGAATTCGTGTCCAGGCGATATGGTGTGAGAAGTTCGGAACCAACAGCAATGATCTCCGCATCCATCGGGAATGTTGTACCCGATGCGCGGCGCAACCCGCAAGGGGCGCGCATGTTTATTTTCCAGTGGAGGAAAAGTTTCTTTGCCGCACAGGGGGAAACCGCTAGTTGTTCAGCGGAATGCCTTCGACGTTCCAATCGAGCGTGTACAGTGAATTGATTGTTGCGACCAGCGCGCGGCGCGACGGCTCGAGCACGAGGCCAACGATGTTGTTGCCGCTGAGGGCAATCTCCGCTTCGCCCTCTGGCGCGATGCGGACGATGCCGCGTTTGCCGGCGAGCGACGCCGCCACATACAAATTCCCGGCGCGATCGAACGCCATCCCTTGCGGACGTCCCAAGCCGCGATAGAAGACCAGCACTTCGCCGGCGGGAGTGATTCTGTAGACGCGATCGAAACTCGACGTGGTGGGGCCAGTGACATACAAATCGCCGCTGGGATGAAATGCCAGATGATACGCGGACATTGAAGGCTCAAGCGTCGCAAAGACGAAAATTTCGCGGTCCGCTCCGATTTTAAAAATCGTTCCACTGCGGTCGCCGACGTAAAGATTTCCGGTGCGGTCAAAAGCAATTCCCGTGGCGATACCCATGCCTTCGAGCCACTGCTCGGTTTGTCCGTCGGGCATGACGCGATAAATTGTGCCGTCGTTGCGGCAGGAAACGTAAAGCACGCCGTCGTGATCGATGGCGAGGCCCGTGGGATTCATCAATTGTGTGACGTACGGCTTCACGGTGCGATTGGGCGTGATTTTGTACAGCGACACGGGAACTTTTTGCCCGCGCTGGCCGCTGAATGTCACATACGTATTTCCTTCGCGGTCGACCGCTGGATTCGCCACGGGATGCAAGTTGTCGGCGACGAGCGCGCCAATCGAAATGGGGAACGGCTGGCTTTCCGTGTGTCCTGCGTGGACGCGGACCATGCCACCGTCGGCGCCATCGGGGACGCGCGCGACGAGCACGTTCTCCGACGCCATCACGACGCTGCCTTCCGTGCTGCCGAAACGCACGGCGGGACGCGCGTGGTTTCCGTTCGCAAAACAGGCGCCGTGAATGGTGACCTCGCCGCCGGGGATCGCCGCGGACGGGCGCACGCTTTCAATTCTCGGAATGCCGTTTGCTTTCAACCGCAAATCCCCCACACCTTTATAGGCCCAAACCCCTGGCAATCCAAATTCCAATGGCGGCGTAAACGGCGGCCATCCAATCGTCCGCCATGATTCCCCAGCCGCCGGGCAGCGATTCGGCTTGGCGCGCCGGAAACGGTTTCCAAATATCGAACACGCGAAAAAGTATAAAACCCAACAACAAATATTTCCAGTTGAGCGGCGTGAGCGCCAGCAAGTAAGTGAAAAACTGCCCAGAAACTTCGTCGATCACGACGAATTGGGGATCTTTCTTGCCCGCGAATCGCGCAACGCAGCTCGACGTCATCACACCAAAGAATGCGGCAGCCAAACCGACCGCCACGGCAATGAAATAAAAACCGTTCGCCAAAGGTCGGTTGAGGTGAAATCCCAATGCCACTCCAGGTTCGAATCCTACAACTAGCACCGAGATGGCGCCGATCGTCGAAATATAAAGCGCCACGCCGACGAGCGAGCCCCACGTGCCGGGCGCTTTCGGGAGGTAGCCTACGCCGCCCGCCGTTGCAAAAAATAAAGACAGGCGCGGTTTTCGCGGAGGCTCGGCGGAAGCAGCGTCAGTTTTCGTGTTCATCGCGCTGCGGTGCTTCGTGCGAAGTTGCTTGGTGCGGAGACGTCTCGTGCGATTCGGACGACGATTCGTCAGCGGCCGGCTCGGATACTTTGTACTTCTCGCTGGCCCAGTTGCCGAGGTCCGTCAAACGGCAGCGCTCGCTGCAAAAGGGGAAATCGCTGTCCTTCGTCGAATCGGTTGCCTTCCGGCAAATGGGGCAATGCCATTCCATGGCTGTCGCGCCTAGACTAACACGCCGTTCATGGGCGTTGTAGGGGCGGCTTTACGCCGCCCGCTTTCCGGGAGAATCTATGCGAGGATTGGGAAGGGCTGAGCGAGAACTTGCGTGTCTTGCGGAATTGTAGTGTCTGTCGAAATAATTTCGACCGCGCGCCCGATCAAATCGTAATCGCGCGCTTCCGTGATTTCAACGCGCGCCATGGTGCCTGCTGGCGGCAATTGCGCCGCGTCGGTCACGCCCGCAATTTCAGTGATGTACACTTTGCCATCGATTTCCGGCGCCATGCCTTCGAGGCGCGCCTCCCATACGATGTCCGTGTCCTTCGACGGCCCTTCGAGCATGGCGGTAAAAGTTTCGCCGACTTTCGCGCGCAACGTTCGCCGCGAAATCTTCTGCTGAATCGCCATCAGCGTGTCACGTCTTCGTGCAATCGTCTCAGCGTCCACCTTTCCGTCGCAGGCGTAGCTTTTCGCGGTCTCTTCGTCCGAATACGCAAATACGCCCATCCAGTCGAATTCCGCGGCGCGCACGAAATCGCACAGCACGCGAAAATCGTCTTCCGTTTCGCCGGGGAAGCCCACAATGAACGAAGTCCGCAGCGACACGCCCGGAATGGTTCGCCGGATGCGCTCGAGCAGTTTTAGAAACGCCTCCGCGTGCGAACCGCGCTTCATGCGCGCCAGAACGCTGCGGCTGGCGTGCTGCAACGGGATGTCGAGATATTTCACCAGGCGCTCGTGCTGCGCGATGGTTTCGAGCAGCTTCGTTGTGATGCGATTGGGGTAGCAATAGAGAAAGCGAACCCAGCGCAGGTCTTCGATCTGCGCGAGACGCGCGAGAAGCAGTGGCAGCCCATCGCGCATGCCCAAATCTTCGCCGTAGAAAGTTGTGTCCTGCCCGATTAGATTGATTTCGCGCGCGCCTGACGCAGCCAGATTCGTCGCCTCGCGCACGACGGATTCGAAGCGGCGGCTGCGAAAACGTCCGCGCAGTTGCGGAATTATGCAGAACGCGCACGGATGGTCGCATCCTTCGTTGATTTTGATGTAAGCGGTGTGACGCGCGGTAGCCAGTATTCGCGGCGTCAAATCGTGGTAGAGAAACGTCGGCGATTCAGTAGACGAACTTCGCAGCTCACCCTCGCACGCCTGCAATATTTTTTCGACTTCGCCAGTTCCAATCACCGCATCCACTTCCGGAATCTGCTCGCGAATTTCGGTGCGAAAACGCTCGACCAGGCATCCAGCGACGATTAATTTTTGCGCGCGGCCGAATTTCTTGTGCTCGGCCATCTCGAGAATCGCGTCGACGGATTCCTTTCGCGCCGGCTCAATGAAGCTGCACGTATTGACGACGAGGACGTCAGCCTCATTGGCGCGCGACGTGATTTCGTAGCCCGAGCGCGCGAGAATCCCCATCATCACCTCGCTATCCACGAGGTTCTTCGGGCATCCCAGGCTCACAAATCCCACTTTCGGCATGTCTCGGTGTGTTTCCCTTCACGGCGCGAGAATCGTCAATGTTAACACACTGTGGCTCAGAGCATTCTGTGACTACGCTTTGCGGGCAGTTTCCGATTATCCGACTTACCAGAAGTTACTGACTACTATCGGTGACGAAGCCAGAGGAAGTATCCCCAGATGCCACCCAGAAGAAGAGCACCTGCGAAAAACCAGCGCGCTCCCGGCAATCCAAACAAGCCCATTAGAAGCAGGCCGACCACAACAACCAAACCAACTGGGTGTCCTGTGAAAAGGCCCGCACCATAACGCCCGAACGGAACGACCTCTGGTGGATCAAGTTCGGAATTGCGCGGGGCGGCCTTCCGATCATTGTGGCGCCGAATCTCCGTAGGTGTACGCATTAACCAAGCTATACCCCTTGGATGACCTTGCTGCAAGTGTCCGCATTTCGTTGCGGTATTTAAACGCCACTGCCTGACTAACGCGGAAATCGGAAACTGATCTACTGGCAAATTTCGTGCTTGTTTGCAAAAGAGAAATTAGGGACGCGAAATTTTCCCGGGATTTCGCTAGCGCGGGACGAGGAGATCACGAGGGCGGTCAAAGACGAAATCGCACGCCGCCGCTTTTGGGGCGCAGTCAAGGACTCCACGCAAGAGGATTCGCGCTTTTGTTTGCGGTGGCAAAATAGCCGGAAATTTCACGGCGCGAAGCTGTTCCGTTAACGCGGAAAGCTTTTCATCTCCGCCGAGAAATCTTGCCTCCCGCACGGTTGGCCCATTCGGCGTGGTTTCGACCAAAACAAGAAACGCCGCCTTGCCGGTCGACGCACCGGTCTTGCCTACCGAGACCGTGCGCATGCGAAGGAGTTCGGCGCCCGCTCGCTTCACACGCGCGTCAATTCCAGCGCCGCCGCCAAGCAATTTCGCGAGCCGCGCTCGTGTGTCGTCGGGTCCGCCGCCGGCGGCCAGCGCGAGAGTGTACGTGCGAATCGCCAGCTCCTTATCACCGCGCTTTTCGTAAATTCGCGCGAGATGATAGCCCTCATCGCCTCTTTGATCGAGCAGCCACGCCGCGGCAATCAACGACTCCGCTTCTTTCATTCGCGCTTGTTGGAAATGCACCCAGCCAAGGGTG
>DASYYI010000381.1:0-10200 GCA_035933995.1 Candidatus Acidiferrales bacterium
CAGCCCGGGCCGCGGATCGAGTTTCTTCACGGTGTCGACTGCGCGCTTAACGGCCTCGATGGGGCGGTTGAGGGCGCGCGCGATTTCCTTGAGCTGATTGTTTTGCAGCATTTTCAGATGATCGGAAATGACCTGCTGCGCGAGAGTGTTTTGCGGATCGATCAATTTCAATTGCAGGAGGAGACATTCTTTCAGATCGCGGGCGCCCACTCCGGGGGGATCGAATTCCTGCACGACGGCGAGCGCCTCTTCCACGTCGTCGGCCGAGTATCCGCCGGACTGGGCGATTTCCTCGAGCGTTGCCATCAGGTAGCCGTTTTCATCGAGGTTGCCAATAATTACTTCGGCGGCCTTTTGAACCTGTTCGCTGCAAATGCTCACACTGAGTTGCCAAAGTAAATGATCGGCCAGATTTTGAGGGGAAGATAAAAATTTATCGAAGCCGGGCTTCTCAGTTTCCTCGCGTTCGCTGCCGGCTCCGCTGGCCGCGCCAGTGTCGAGATACTTCGTAAAGAACGAGCTAATGTCGAATTCATCGAAGGGATTCGAGGCTTCGGTCTCGGGAACCTTTTCGGTCTCTTCCTTGACGAATGTTTCGTCGGTGTAATTCTCGCTGACCACGCCATCGTCGCCGAGCACTTCCAGCATGGGATTTTCCATGATCTCCTGATTGATCATTTCGCGCAGTTCCAGGCGATTGAGCGCGAGAACGCTCACCATCTGCACAAGGCCCGGCGTGAGGACCTGCTTTTGCGCGAGCCGGAGATTTAATTTGGGCTGGAGCCAATTCATAACGTTAATTCAAACGGAAATTTTCTCCCAGATACAAACGCCGCACTTCGGGATCCTGGCTCAATTGTTCAGGCGTGCCGGCGCTCAGAATTTTTCCTCCATGAATGATGTAAGCGCGCGTCGTCACGGCGAGAGTTTCCCGAACATTGTGATCGGTGACCAGCGCGCCGATTCCGGCAGCGCTCAAGTCGGTGATGATTTTTTGCAAGTCCATCACAGTCAGCGGATCGATTCCTGAAAACGGCTCATCGAGCAGCACAAACGACGGCTGCATCACCAGGGAACGTGCAATTTCAAGCCGGCGGCGTTCGCCTCCCGACAGCACGTAGCCCTTGCTGTGGCGCACGCCTTCGAGTCCCATCTGCGACAACAATTCTTCCACGCGGTCGCGCCGCTGCTCAGCAGTGATCGGAAGCGTCTCCAACACCGCAAGCAAGTTTTCTTCGACGGTCAGTTTGCGAAAGACAGAGGGTTCCTGGGGAAGGTAGCTGATTCCGCTACGCGCGCGCAGGTACATGGGCAGATCGCTGATGTCCTCACCGTCCAGAAGAACTCGCCCGAAATCGGGGCGCGCGAGGCCGACCAGGATGTAAAAAGTCGTGGTTTTGCCTGCGCCATTAGGGCCGAGCAGCCCAACCACTTCGCCCCGTTGGATCTCCAAACTGACATTATCGACAACCTTCCGGCCTCGATAGCTCTTGCTTAACTCCGCGGCTTGGAGCTTCAACATGCCAGTTCATTTCTCAACCCGGTGCTTGGTAATGGTTCGCGGGCCTTTTTGCGAATCCACGAGAATCGTATCACTCGCTAAAAAGAAGGTCAATTCACGGCCCGTCGTAGTGTTTCCAGAACCATCAAAAAACGCCGGTTTGCCTCCGGAAAGCACGAACTTGCCGTCGCGCGCAACGTACTCGCCCCGCTCGGCAGTGCCGATACGTCCATTCTGTTCGATGCGAACGCCGCCTTCGGCGACCGCGCGTTCCAACTTTTGCTGCTGATTGGCGGCCGTCGAGAGGAAAAGCGTGAGTGTTTGGCTGGAAATCGAGCCCTGGGAGGATTGCGCGGTGACGCCGCCAGTCAATTCAACTCTTCCCGCACCGCCCAAATAATCAGCTTTTGGCGCGCGGACTTGCCACACCGTTGGCGCGGTGACTTTCGACTTCGTTTTTGCGGTGTTTGGCGGCGGCTCCGGAAAGGCGCCCACGACGTTTCCGCGCGCTTCGGCACGTTGTTGGCTGCGCCAAAATTCAATCGTATCGGCCTGGATGACATCACTTCCCTGCCAGAAGCGCGCATGCCCCGAGAAGACAGCGTGGTCCGTTGCGCTCGAACCATTCATCTGATCCGCTGAAATATTCCCTCCCGCCGCGCCGGGATTTTTCGGATTGCCGAAATACGTGGTAATAACGTTTCCGGCTGCGTGAACTTCGCCTGTCTTCTGATTGATTTCGATCTGCGCCGCGGAAGAGCGCGACGTCGAATCCGCGACAGAAGCGGAGCCAGTCAGCGTAATCTGATTGGCGGCGCGCGAAATATGCGCCTGCTCGGATTGTCCCGTGCGACCGGCCTTCTGAAATTTCACGCCACCGTCTTCTTCGACTGTTTCCCAGTCGCCGTTTGCGCCGAAGCTCGCCGTCAGATTTTGCGCTGCGGTGGTTTGCGGCGCGCCGGGTCCGGCTTGATGAACGACTTGTACGCCAGATGTGCCGTGCAGTTGCGTCAATTGGCTTTGCGCATCGAACTCGGCGGTTAACTTGCCGCCGCTAATTGTGTCCGATTCTCCGAGCTTGCTTGTCACGATTTGCCCCGGCGCGAGCGTCTCCGCGCTTGCAACGCGCACGCCGCGGCGCTCAAGTTCGGGAACAAAATCAATTCGCAATGCTTCCGTGCGCAGATTTCGCTTCGCTACACCCTGCTGCATCGCGACTTGCACATTTCCGCGGGCAAGCATCTGCTTGGGTTGGGTGTCGCCGTCCTTTACAGCCATCATCAAGTCCACATGCGCGGCAGAGATGTGATTTTCGCCTCCGCGCGAGCGCGTGTCTCCGCGGACATTTCCGTCGGCGGCAATCTTATCGATTGTTCCGCCCGCAAACGAAGCTTCCATTTTATCTGCGATGAGCGAGGCTGTTCCGCGCGCGTCTGTCGCCGTCACCTCCGGGTGACCGCTCGCGATCGCGGCGCGCGGATGCATCTGCGCATCCAAATCGATTTCGAGCGCGTTTGCAGACAAAATGCGCTGGCCTTGCGCGGCGTGAACAGGGCCGAAAAGCTGCAACGTTCCATCGCTCCTGCGGAATTCGAGCGCGCTGCCAGTTACGTCCACAGGAAGTGCGCGGGAATTTGCGGGCGGCGTCATCGTCAATTGCACATTGCTTTGCAGCCGCGCATTTTCAGTCTGCGGATCATAAAGAACTCCGGTGGCTCGGCCCGCGCCGCCGGGAAATTTTAGCGTGACCGGATTCTTGGTGGAGACTTTGCCGCTGTCGCGATCGAATAAAATGTCGCTGGTCTCGAAATGCATTCCGCGCGACGCGGCGTTTGCGACGGGATTCTTTGCGGCGTTGCGCAAATCAATTTGCACGGTGCCCTGGCACCTTATGCTGCCGGTGGCGGGTTCGTAGCTGCATTCGTTGGCGCGAACCGAATCGTTCCTCTTTCCTTCGGGGCCATAAATCGTAATGGCCACGTTCTCGAGCAGGCTGCGATTCTTGTCTTTGAATTCGGTGGCCTGCGAGGCGCGAATCGTGAAGAGAGTGTGACCTCCCACGTTCTTTGAGTAGGTGAAGTCGCTGGATTGTTGAGCGACGCTCGGCGGCACGGACGGCGGCAAATTTTTTCGCGCGGCGCGGTCAGCAAATCGGCCGCGCACAAAAATTCCAGCGACAATCAACGCGATGGCAATGGCAACGCCGGCGGACCAGCGGGCGTAGCGCGCAGCTTCTCTGTTCTGCATCGATTCGGAGACGCCTCAGCCGCGATTCAGGCTTAGCTGTGAGTATAGGGAATGGGTTTGCGCACAACAACTCCTGGGGTGAGAACCGGCTGCAAAAACCATGATTTAGGGGGGGTTGAAAAAGCGGTTATACTAGACTCACCTGTCAGTTAAGTTGTTCAAAGAGTTAACAACAAAGGAAACCCGTTTAGTTGAGATGGCTTCAAGCGTCAGGGAAGATCCATTGTGAGAAAAAGCCCCACGCTCACAAAACGAGCATGGCGCACCCGAGAAACCAACACTGGAGCCTGGGCGAGGCGCCCAGATAGGCGGTTGCCGGAGCTACTAATGCTCTACGTTGACGCGAATCTTGTGAGGGGCAGGTCCTTGGCAGAAGGCGAATTCCCGAAACTCTTGGGAGCCATAAAAGACCCACAAGGCGTTCGGCCCTACATGGGCGACCAGCCGATTCAACGCTTGCCGAACCGTTATGTTATTGAAGACTGCCGTCCACGGTACTGGCGGGTATTCGCCACTCCCTCCTCCAATCTGGACGTGCGCTACTTGCTCAACAGGTGGGGGCAGCTGCCGAACGATAGCGAGGAGTCCCTGGTCGATCTGCGTGATGTCCTGCACTTGGAAGACCTCCAATTCGCGGTTCAGAAGATAGGACGGGTCGCCTACGGTTGCTCGCGGGTAAATGTTGGTCGCATTGCCATCATCAGACCACATATACCGTGGGTCGGCCGCACACAAAGCGTCGAGAACGTCACGTGCAGTCGGGTGCTCCAACCTGACCGTTATCTTGGGGTAAGGTGCCTTAGGATCAGAGAACTTGTGCGTCAGAATCTCTTCAAAGCCAAAATGAATCCCCAGGCTTTCCTTCTCTAACATCTTTACGCCGGTCAAGATCGATTTGTCGTCCAGTGTGAAGTCCGGCATTCTCGTATCTAGCGGGGAGGCGGCACCAACCTTGCTGAGTTTCTGCGCGGAAGTGGCGGGCGAGATCAGCAAGAGGCCTAAGACTATTAGAATTGACGAGACCTGACTTTTCATTGCGAGCTTCCTTAGTTTTCTGGGAGGACGCCGGTGGTGGCGGCGGCTACGCGGTCGCGGGTGGTGTTTTTGACGAGGTACATGGCCTCGTCGGCGAGGTGCAGGAGGCCAGCCTTGTCGGAGGAATCGATGGGATAGGACGCGACGCCGACGCTGGAGGTGATGCGCACGTCCAGCCCTGCGTCTTTCAGCCAAGGTGTTTCCTTGATCAGGCGATGCAGGCGGCGCGCGACACGGCATGCGTTTTCCTTGGAAGTTTGCGGGAGCAAAAGAACAAATTCATCGCCGCCGTAACGAAAGGCGAAATCGATCAGGCGGCAGTTGTTCTTGACCATGGTGCCGATTTCACCGAGGAGTTTCGAGCCCATCAGGTGGCCATGCGTGTCGTTGACGGCCTTGAAATGATCGAGATCGATGAAGATGAGGGAAAATTCGTAGCTGTAGCGGTGGGAGCGATAAATCTCCGTGTCCAGCATGAAATTCAAATGGCGCGCGTTGTAAAGCGTGGTGCAATCGTCGGTGATGGTGAGTTCGTGGATGCGCTGGACGTGGCGGGCGTTTTCAATGGCGATGGCGGCGTAATCGGCGAGGGCTTCCAGCAAAGCCAGTTCGCGAGCGCTGAAACCCGCGTCACCGACGCAATTGATCAACTCGATGACGCCGAGGCATTGGTCGCGGAAGCGCACGGGCACGGCGACGATAGACTGGGTTTGCGTTTTTGTCTTCTCGTCTACCTGCGAGAAGAAACGCGAGTCTTTGCGAGTGTCCGGTACCACGACTACTTCGCCGGTTTGCGCGACCCATCCGGCGATTCCCTGACCGAGCTTAATGCGCACGTCTTTCAACGCGTCGGCGCCTTCACCGGTGGCGATTTCGAAGTAGAGTTCCTGCTTCTCCGTGTCCATCAACAGGAGCGACCAAGTGTCCGGGCGCAGGACTTCGTTGATTTTCTCCATGATGGTGCGGAGAACCTGGTCGAGCTGGAGCGAAGACGTGAGCGCCTTGCCGAGCTCGTGGAAAACGGAAATTTCGCTTCCGTAGCCAGGCTCGACGGGCAACGCAGGGTTGCGGCGGCGTTCGACACCTTCGAAAGGCTTTGATTCGGGCACGTTTTGCATGAGCACGGTGAGAGTCCGAATGACTCTCCGGGGGCCACCTTCCGGTAGCGTTTTCATTATAGGTTTGGTGACACACGACTGCAACCGCCGCGTTTTCGCGGTGCGCGAAAGGCAAATCTGACTCCACGGCATGGTACGGGGTGCAAGACCTTTGATTGACACTCCCCGAGTGGCCGCCTATATTTTTTATGCAGACCTCTCGATGGAATCGACACATCTGTTCGGCGAACATTTGAAACGCGAGCGCGAAATGCGCGGAGTGTCGCTTGAGGAAATCTCCGCGGCGACACGCATCAGCGTACGCTTTTTGGAGGCGCTCGAGAATGAGCAGTGGGAACGTCTGCCCGGCGGGATATTCAATCGCGGCTTTATACGCTCCGTCGCGCGGTTTCTGGGACTGGACGAGGAAAATCTGGTTGCCGAATATGCGATGGAAACGCACGAACGTCCGGAAATTGCCGTGTGGACGAAGGAGCCGGTTCGCAAGCGCACCAACTGGACGGCCATTGGCAGCGCGATTGCGGTGGCAATCTTAGTGGTCGCCGGCGCGTGGTACGTTCATCAGCGCTACGGCGCGGAAATCAGCGCGTGGCATCAGGAGCATCCGATTTTTAAGACGCTGGTGGCGCGATTCCACCGTTCGAAAGCGCCTGTATCCAGTCCGCCGACGAATCCTTCAGCCAGCGCCGCCGCGACTTCCCAAGTGACGCCGCCACAGCAGGCTGTCGCGCCTCCACCAGCAGCGCAGACGCCGACGAACGCGGCGCCGCCAAAAAACCCGCAAGCGGATTCTGGTGTCCCGAACGCGGCTGCGAAAAGTCCCGCCACAGCCACGCCGACGGGGCTACCCGCGGGAAATCCAGCCGCAACTGCGGGACTGATGGAGTTGAAGGTGGAGGCGGGCGAAACGTCCACTGTCAGCGTGCTCGCTGATGGCAAAGTTGTTTTTTCCGGGACGTTGGAAGCGCAACGCACTTTGACTCTGCACGCACAAAACAGTTTCACTGTTTCGTCCACTAAATCGAATGCCGTGCTTCTCGAACTCAATGGCCATACCGTTCCGCCGCTGGGGCCACCGGGGGAGCCGGGAAAAATCACGCTTACACGCGACAATTTGAAAGCAAATCCAGGAGACGACGATTAGCAACGAAGTCTCAACTGACGCCCGCGCGGAGATTCTCGCGGGCCGTGCGCGGCCCGAGCGCAAGCTGGCGATTTGCACGGGCGGCGTTTCTCTTTCTCCGGCGGACCGCGCGGAGGCGTTAACCGTGCTGGCTTTGGATACAGAGGAAGGAGTGGCGCAACGGGCGGCGTCCGCGTTGCTGAGCGTTCCGAGCGATTATTTTCTGGCAGCGCTGGAACGCGCTGATGCGGCGGCCGCGCTTTTCCACTACTGCGCCGAAAATCTTGCAGCAAAACCCGGAATCGCGGACGCGCTGGCAAGAAATGGCTCGTGCCCCGCGGCGCTGGTGGAAAAAGTTGCGGGGCAGCTGACCGCAGCGGGAATTCAGGCGCTGCTCGATAATCTGGAGCGGCTGACCTCGTCTCCGGCCCTGGTGATTGCGCTGGCATCATCGACGGCTGCGAATCCAGAACAGCGCAATCAGATTGCAGAGCTACAAAAAGGGGCGCTCGACGCGAAAGACTTGGAAGACGCCGTAGCGATTGCCGCCGTCGACCCTGAAAAGCGCAAGACCCTCATCCAACGCCTGGCGAAGATGAACGTGGTGCAACGCGTACAGCTGGGGCTGCTGGGCGGACGCGAGGAGCGCATCGCGCTGATCCGCGACCCGAATAAAGTGGTGCAGCGGGCCGTGCTGCAATCGGCGCGCTTGACCGAGTCGGAAGTCGAAGCCTTCGCCGCGATGACGGTGCTTTCCGGCGAAGTGCTGCGGTCGATTTCAATTAACCGCCTGTGGATGAAGAATTACAGCATCGTTCGCAACCTGACCAGCAATTCAAAAACGCCACTGGATATTTCGCTGCACCTGCTCCCGCGGTTGACGGTCCGCGACCTAAAAATCCTGGCGACAAATAAAAACGTGCCGGAGACGCTCCGCTCGATGGCCGCCAAGATGGACCGGAAACGCAACGAGACCCGGAAAGAATCTTAATCGCGCGTGACGAGCTGCGAAGGATCTTCCAGCGGTCCCGGTGGATTTCAAAATAGTATCGGAGAATTATTTCGCGGGAGCGGCGAGAGAGGCTTCGACCTTTTTCGCGTACTCGCGAGCCTTCGCCAGAATTTGAGGCTCGTCGAGCGTCAGCATGCGACGATGCTGCATGACGATTTTCCCACCGATGATGACCGCGTCGACGTCACTGGCCTTGAGCGCATAAACGAGTTGCGAGTAGACGTTGTACATGGGCGTAGCGTGCGGCGTGTCCGTGCGGATCAGAATCACGTCCGCTTTCTTGCCTGCCTCGAGCGAACCGATTTGTTTTTCCATGTGCAACGCGCGCGCTCCGTCGATGGTAGCCATGGCCACGACTTGCTCGGCGGGCAAAGCACGTGGATCCATTCGCGCGAGTTTCTGCAGCTTTGCGGCGAAGTCCATCTCCTCGAACATATCGAGGTCGTTGTTGCTCGCGGCTCCGTCCGTGCCCAATCCGACGGGCACGCCCGCTGCGATTAAATCCACGACGGGGCTTGTGCCGCTGGCGAGTTTCATATTGCTGGAAGGATTATGGACGCAGCCGACGTCGTGACTGGCCAGCAATTTCATGTCGCCGGCATCCACCCAAACGCAATGCGCCGCCGTGATATCCGGCCCGAGAACGCCGATGTTTTCCAGATACGCGGCGGGCGAGAGCCCGTATTTCGCGCGGCTCTGCTCGCCTTCGAAGGGCGCTTCAGCGAGGTGAATTAAAATCGGCGCATGGTATTTGCGCGCGAGCGCGGCAGCTTGCTGCAAGGTTTTCGTCGAGCAGGTGTAAATGGAATGCGGCGCAATGGCCGGCGTGATCAGCGGATCGCCTTGCCAGTGTTTAATGTAATTCTCCGTGTAGGCGAGGGCTTGCGGCACGCTTTTATTATCCGGCGCGGGAAAGTCGATGATGGTCTCGCCGAGGACGCCGCGCATTCCCGCTTCCTTGGTCGCGCGCGCCACTTCGTCTTCGAAGTAGTACATGTCCGCATAGGTGGTGGTGCCGCCGCGCAGCATTTCGAGGACGCCGAGGCGCGTACCCCAGGTAACGAAATCCGGGGTAACGTTGCGGGCTTCGGCGGGGAAAATATATTTTTGCAGCCAGTCGTTGAGCGCGAGATCGTCGGCCAATCCGCGAAATAAACTCATCGCGGCGTGCTGGTGGCCGTTGATCAGGCCGGGCATCACGATTTCATCGTGCGCGTCAATCGTGCGCGCCGCATCGTAGCGCGACGCGATGTCGTTGCGCGTGCTTACGGCGACAATCGAGTCGCCGCGGATGGCGACCGCGCCGTCGTCGTAAACATGACGCGCTGCGTCCATGGCGACCACGCTGCCGCCGGTGACAATCAAATCCACATGCGTTTTCGATTGGGCAGCAAGAGTGTTGGTGATGGAAAGAAATAGGAAAGCGAAAAGAAGTTTTTTCACGATGTGCCTCAATGGGAATGAGAGTCTAACAGCGTTTGCCGATGGCCGCGCCAGTCAAGGCTACAAATTCGAAGAATCGAAGGGCCGAGGCAGCAACTTCGACGAATTTTCGCGCTCAACTTTACCCTTCAGGTTCGCGAGGATCACCGGCACGTCGCCACAAAATTCCCAGATGATCTGGCGGCACGCACCGCAGGGCGGCGTGAGATCATCGGCATCGGTGACAACGGCGATGGCTTCGAATTCGCGTTCGCCTTCGGAGACAGCTTTGAAAATCGCGACGCGCTCGGCGCAAATTGTCAGACCGTAGCTGGCGTTTTCGATGTTGCAGCCGCCAAAAGTGCGGCCGGATTTGGTGCGCACGGCGGCGCCGACGCGAAACTCCGAAAACGGCGCATGGGCACGCTCGCGCGCCTGGCGTGCCGCCGCAATCAATTTTTCTTCGTCGCTCACAATTTATTTCCTGGCCCGCTCAATTCAGATCGGCCGCGATACGCGGGAGCACCGCACGCAGCAGCGCGATGAACTGGCTTTGCACGCGCTCGCCCGTGGCCAGCACTTCCTGGTGGTCGAGGAGCTTATCGAGAATTCCCGCGGCCATGTTTGTGACGCAGGAAATTCCGAGAATGCGGATTCCCATGTGGCGCGCGGCAATCACTTCGGGCACGGTGGACATGCCGACAACATCCGCGCCGATTGTGCGCAAGTAGCGAATCTCGGC
>DASYYI010000440.1:0-12244 GCA_035933995.1 Candidatus Acidiferrales bacterium
CGGATTCGACAGAAAAAATTCCATGCATTGTTGCGTCGCGCCAGGACGTTCCACCGACATGCGCGCCCGCAGCCACAAAAAGAAAATGATGGCAAACAGAAAAACGACAATCTCCATCGCAAAGAAATTCGGAATGGGATACTGCACGCTCGCCGGCTGCAGGTGCAAAAGGCCAAAAACCGCCAGAGCCGGCTTGGCCAGCAGCCAGTTAACCAGTTTTGTTACGCCAAGAACCTGCTCTTCGCCCATGAATCTCCTGCAAGATGGTCGACTGCTTGGGTTTTAATGCGCATCGGAATCAGGATGCGTTCCATCGGTGCTGGCCATGCTTCACTTCATATGCCAGCTCCAACAAAGTGGCCGGAACGACGGCCACCACACCGCACAGAAACGCAATTGCGGGCAACCGCAACCAAGCAAGAATACCATACGCAACTACGAGCAACAACACGAGCCGTCCGAAGAATTTCGCGTGAACGCTCCGCGGAACGCGCACGGTTTCCCTTCCCGCCTGCGCCATGCCTAAACGAATCAAACCGTCCGCGCCCAGCCTCAGCCATCGAAAATTCAGCCAGCAGAGCGCGGTTCCAATCGCGGCAGCCTCCGCGGCTCGAATTCCCCAGCCGATTCCGGCGCCCATCGTGATTGCCGCGCCCAATCCCAAGATGAAGCGTTCAATGCGGCGCTCGACGGCCCGGGATTCCGCATCAGTCGCCATTTTTCTTGTCCGATGCGCTCGCCATTTTCAAAACCTCGCGTAGTCCGATGCCAAAGCCGAGAAATCCAAGCACGAGCGTAAAAATAAATTTCGTGCGCAGCCAATGATCGAGCAAATAACCAATCCCGCCGCCCGCAAATACCGGCACGACGAGCGAAAACGGCATTTGCATGGCGATGGCAACCTGTTTCGCCATGTTACCCGCATTCTTTCGGTTCGGGTCAGGCTCCATCGATCAGTCTCTGGCCATCAATCATGCCGCGCGCCGTGGAGCACGGAAACCGCGTGCGGCAGCAAATCCGCAATCGCATCAAACGACTCGACCGCACCGCGGGGACTCCCCGGCAAGTTCACAATCAGCGTTGTACCACGAATCGCCGCGATCGAACGCGAGAGTGCGGCATTCGGATTCTTCGCCGCGCCGACCTGCCGCATCCGCTCTGCAAGCCCCGGCACCAGCCGATTCGTCACGGACGCCGTCGCTTCCGGCGTCACGTCTCGCGGCCCCAATCCTGTTCCGCCAGTCGTCAAAATCAGCTCGCTCTTCCCCGCATCCGCCAACGCCGAAAGTTGCGCACGAATTGCAGACTCTTCATCCGGTACGATGGTGGCAGAAATTATCTCCCAGCCAAGCTCGCCGCACCGTCGCGCAAGGGCTTTGCCAGAGCCATCCTCGCGATGCCCCGCCGAAACCGAATCGCTGATTGTGATTATGGAAACGCGCATCGCTCGAATTCGGTCAGATTGAATCTGGGCGCACGCAGCAGGCGTTGCCGTCGTGCTAATTTCGCGTCGTACCCGGCTGGCCTTCGGAAACTGCCTGCTGGCTTTCGTCAATCAACCGCAGCGCCTCCATCAGCAGTCCCGTGGTCGAGCGCTCAATCGTCGTGCGCGTGGGCGCCGAATTGAAATCAATCTCGAATTCGCCCACGGCCCACCGCACAGCTTCGTAAACGGCGGGTTCGCCCTCGACCTTCCCCAGCTTCGCGTCCTGGCATTGCCCGCCCGCAAAATAAATCAAGCAAGTATTTCCGCCGTTGAGCACGGTCAGCTTGCACGTTTTCTGTCCCATCTCGATCGATTGCATCAGGTCCAGCATGCTCATTTCTTCCAGGCGTCCCTGAATCACGCCCGGCCGTACGGAAGCTTTCTGCAATTTTTCGAGCTGCAAGCGGTCAATCACCTTTTTCGCGCGACGCACCAATTCGTGCACAAAAAACGGCTTGGTGATAAACTCCTCCACGCCATCCACCATGGGACGCAGTTTTTCCTCGATATCGCTCCGATTCGCCAGAAAAATAAATGGAATGGGCCGCGACGCGAATCGCTCGCGCAATTTCTCGAAGAGTTGCCGCCCGTCGAGTCCGGGCATGCGGTAATCGCACAGCACCAGATCCGTCGGCTCGTCCACGATTTTCAGCAGCGCGTCCGCGCCGTCGCCCGCGGTGCGCACTTCGCAATGCGGCTCCAGGCCCTTGACGATCAGGTCCAGCACCAGTTTGTTGTCGTCGACCACCAAAACTTTTACGTCTTTCATCGCCGCGGACGTCCCGAGCGCCTCCGCACGTAATGCCCGCTCCGTCCCCCCGCCTTTTCGACCAGATAAATTCCCGAAATTTCCATGCCTCGATCCAGCGCCTTGCACATATCGTAAAGCGTCAACGCGGCCACGGCCGTCGCCGTTAGCGCTTCCATTTCGACACCCGTGGGCCCTGTCGCCGTCACTCGCGACACAATTTCAACTCCATTCTGACATAGCTCGGTCGCAACATCTATGTGCGTCAAAAGTAGCGGATGACAAAGAGGAATCAGCTCCGCCGTGCGTTTCGCCGCCGCGATTCCCGCAATGCGCGCAATCTCAAATGGATTTCCCTTTGGCGTTTTCATACGGCGGACCTTCGCCAGCGCCGCCTTGCCGATTTTCACGAATCCGCGCGACACGGCCGTCCGCTCCGTCGCGGACTTTGCCGTCACGTCCACCATGCGAACGCGCCCATCGGAATCGTAATGTGAAAGCGTCTGCTTCATCGCATCTCTACAATAGCCCTCGCCGAGGCAGCACGTCCACCCATTCACCCGCCGCAAGTTTCAGTTTCGATTGATGCACCACCAAAAAGCAATTCCCGCGCGCCAAAGTCGCAATGTCTCCCGAGCCTTGCCACGGCAGCTCGCTCACCGTCGCTTCTCCATTAGCCCAGTGCAGCATCGCCGGCAAAAAATGCGTCAGCGCCGCTTTCTGCTCGACGCCTCGCGATAATTTTGCTTTCAGCAATGGCAAGGGCCTCGCATCTCCGCCACCCAGAATATCGATTGCCGGAACTGCGAGCAGCTCAAACGTCACCATCGTCGACACAGGATTCCCCGGCAAACCAAACACGGGCTTGCCCCGGCAAATTCCAAACACCGCCGGCCGCCCCGGGCGGATCGCGAGCGCATCGAAAAAGAATTCCGCGCCCAACTCGCGCAGCACTTCTTCAACCAAATCGTACTTTCCCATCGACACGCCGCCGCTCAGCACCAGCGCATCTTCCTGCAGCCCACGCTCAATCATTTTTCGAAGTTCGTAGATGCGATCTGGCGCATTCCCAAGCAGCACTGCTTCAGCGCCCGCAAGCTCTGCCTGCGTCGCGAGTGATGCTCCATTGCTGTTGCGAATCTCAAACGGCCCCGGCTGTGCATCCACGGCCACCACTTCATCACCAGTCGAGAGAATCGCGACGCGCGGTTCGCGATAGACCTCCAATTCCGTCTGGCCCACTTGCGCGGCAATCGCAATTTCCGCGTAACCAATTCGCGTTTTCACGCGCAACAACACCTCTCCCATCTGAGATTCCAACCCGCGCGGCACAATATTCATTCCGGTTTCTGCAACGCGTTCAATCATCACCTCATTTTCTCGCGCGCCTGTCCGCGTGTGCTCGATCATCACCACGGCGTCCGCGCCTCGTGGCACCGCCGCACCTGTCATGATTTGTACGCATTCGCTCGCGCCCACAGTCTGCGCAAACTCGCCGCCCGCGCGAATCTCGCCAATGACTCGCAACTTCGCGCCTGCTTCGCGACAATCCGCCGCGCGCACGGCGAATCCGTCGCGTGTTGCGCGATCAAATGGCGGATAATCACGGTCCGCGACGATTTCTTGTGCAAGAATCCGCCCTGGTGAATTGTGGAGTTTTAGCTTTTCGCGTGCAGGAATTCGACGCAAGCCCGCCGTGACTTCGATAACCTTCAGCCTTGCGTCCTCATAGGACAGCATACTGGCTCACAACCACGAAGCGAGTTTCGTTCCGGGAGGAATAATCGTGGCGTCGCGCTCGGGCCCCGTAGAGATCATTCCGATTTCGGTACCCAGCGAATCGGAAATAAATTTCATGTAATCGCGCGCCGCCTCCGGCAAATCGTGCGCTTCGCGGATGTGCTCGGTGGGTCTCTGCCAGCCTGGCAACGTCTTGTACTCCGGCGTCACTTCCGCAAGCACTTCCACTTCCGCGGGCATCTCGTCAAGCTTCGACCCTTTGTAGCGATAGCCCACGCACACCTGAATTTCCGTCTGCGTATCGAAAACGTCGAGCTTCGTCACGACCAACGAATCGATTCCGTTGACTTGCACGGCGTACCGCAGCATCACCAAGTCGAGCCAGCCGCATCGCCGCGGACGCCCCGTCACTGCTCCGTATTCGTTTCCGCGATCGCGCACGGCTTTTGCGTCCAGGTCCGGCATCTCCGTCGGAAACGGTCCTCCGCCCACGCGTGTCGTGTACGCCTTCGTCACGCCAATCACGCCAGTCATTTTAGTCGGCGCCACTCCCAGCCCCGTGCATGCGCCGCCAGCGATTGCGCTCGATGACGTCACGTACGGATACGTCCCATGATCGATATCCAACATCGTTCCCTGCGCGCCCTCGAATAAAATTGACTTCCCTTCCGCAAGCGCGCGATTCACCAGCGACGAAGTATCCGTCACGAATCCGCGTATTTTTTCCGCAAGCTCGCCGTACATCTCGAAAATTCCGGCGGTATCCAATGGCTGGCCGTACGCGGCGCGGCTGAACGCGTCCTTCACTTCGATGTCGCGCTCGAGCTTCCTCTGAAATCTTTCGCCATCCATTAAATCGCAGACGCGCAGCCCGCGACGCGCCATTTTGTCTTCATACGCCGGCCCGATGCCACGCGAAGTTGTTCCAATCTTGTGCGGCCCCAGCGCTGCTTCCGCCGATTTTTCGAGTTCGCGATGGAAAGGGAAAATCAGGTGAGCTCGATTGCTCAAGTACAAACGTCCTTGCACGTTAATGCCGCCCTTGCTCAGACTGTCGAGCTCCGCCACCAGGGCCGCCGGATCCACTACCACTCCAGAGCCAATAATCGCCTTCCTTCCCTCCCGCAAAATCCCGCACGGAATCAGCTGCAGCACGTAGCGATTGTCGCCAATGATGACTGTGTGCCCGGCATTGTGTCCGCCGCCGTACCGCGCGCTGTAGTCGAACGACCCGGCCAGGAAATCGACGACCTTCCCTTTGCCTTCATCGCCCCATTGCGCGCCCACCACTGCAATCGCTTTCATCTGCTCGTCTCTCGCCTTTCAAATTGCCGGGCCGCACTCTGCCCTCTCCATTCCATTCCGGAAAGCATTCTGGGAGGAATTTGCAGCTCGTGCAGAACCCACAATCCTACGCTTCGCTCGCCACGAAAACAAGATATGCATTCAGAGCGCCGGAGCCTGAATCTCCCGTGCGCGGCGCTGGAAATCATTCGAGCAGTTTCTTCGCCGCGTCCTCGTCCTCTCGCTTGACCAACAATTTAACGCCCGTATCGGCTCCGACCGCTGGCTGCATGCCACCAAAATCATCCGCAACGATCATCGCGTCAACTCCGTTCGCCTCAAGCATCGTTCTCCCAATTTCCGCTTCATGCCTGTAAGAATACGTCCGCGCCACCACCAGGTCCTCTTGCATTTTCTTCTGCGTCACCGTATCCTCCTGCCACAGCGCACCAAATCGTCAAATCTCTAGCCGATTTCGCCGTGCCGGAAACAATCCACGCTGTGATCGTTCGCCATCCCGACGGCCTGCATCATCGCATAGCAAATCGTCGTGCCCACAAACTTAAATCCGCGCTTCTGTAGGTCCTTGCTCAACGCATCCGATTCTCGCGTCCGCGCCGGCACTTGGCGGCCGCGTCGCGCATTTGTCAACGGACGCCCCTCGACGAATCGCCACAAATACGCGTCGAAGCTGCCGAATTCCTTCTGCACGACCAGAAACGCTTTAGCGTTTTGAACCGTCGCCGCAATTTTCAGCCGGTTGCGTATGATTCCCGGATCCGCCAGCAGCTTTCGCACGCGACGCTTGTCATAACGCGCGATGCGCTTCGCATCGAAACTGTCGAATACCTCGCGATATCGCGCCCGTTTGCGTAGCACCGTTTCCCAACTCAGCCCCGCCTGCGCCCCCTCGAGAATCAACATCTCGAACAGCTTCCGATCGTCGTGAACGGGCACACCCCACTCTTCATCGTGATACGGAATGGAAATTTCGCTCTTCGCCCAAGCGCACCGGCGGCGCGGCTGCTCGCCGCTCGGCGTGGCGCGAATCGCTTGTGTCGCGGGATTCACTGTGGCGCTACAAATGACGCTGAACGCGCTCGCAACTTACGACAGGTGCCGCGCGAGCACCTTGTCAATCTGTTCCTTGGGCATCGCGCCCACAATCTGATCCGCCACCTGCCCGCCCTTGAAAATCAGCAACGAAGGAATTCCCCGGATGTTGAATTTCCCCGGCGTGTTCATATTCTCGTCCACGTTCATCTTCACGACCTTCAGTTTCCCTGCCCGCTCCGTGGCAATCGCATCCACTGTCGGCGACAGCGCCCTGCACGGGCCGCACCACTCGGCCCAGAAGTCCACCATCACCGGCTGAGTTTTGCTGGCGTCGATCACTTCCGCCTGAAAGTTTGCGTCGCTTACCGCTGCAATGTTATTTCCAGACATTTATCCCCCGATTTTGCGCGGGCATCTGTTCGTGTACCTGCCCGCTTCGAATTATCCGCCATGCATTCCCCGCTGCTACTTCCCGGCTAAACATTAGATGACGCAGCCACTCGTTGGACTCTACCCTGCTTGGCCTTCTCGTACAGCTTCACATACTCCCCTGCCGAAGCCTTCCACGAAAAATCCTTGGCCATGCCATTCGCCTGAATCGCCCGCCACAGCCGCAAATCGCGGCAGACCGCCAGCGCCTCGCGCACGCACTTCATCAAGGCCGCGCCCTCATACTCCGTGAACTTGAACCCCGTTCCCCTCCCGGTTTTCGCGTCGAAGGCTTCCACCGTATCGTCCAACCCGCCCGTCGCGCGCACCACGGGCACCGTCCCATATCGCAAACTGTAAATCTGATTCAGCCCGCAAGGCTCATAGCGCGAAGGCATCAAGAACATGTCAGCGCCCGCCTCGATCTTATGCGCGACCACATTATCGTAAGCCACTTTCACGCCCACGCGCTTCGGATATTTTTTCGCCAGTTCCTGGAACAGCTTTTCGTACTTCGCCTCGCCATTCCCCAACACCACCAGCGCCAAGTCTTCTTTCATCAACTCCGTCGCGACCTCCGCAATCAGGTCAAATCCCTTCTGATCCACAAACCGCGAAACGATTCCGATCAGCGGCCTCTCCATGTTGTCCGAAGGCAACTGAAACGCCGCCAGCAAATCCTTCTTGCACAGCCGCTTTCCATCCATCACTTTCGACGAATACGTCGCCGCAATATTCGTGTCCGTCTCCGGATTCCACGCCGTGTAATCGACTCCGTTCAAGATCCCCACCAGCCGGTCGCCGCGCGAACGAATCACTCCCTCCAGCCCACAGCCGTATTCCGCCGTCTGAATCTCCTGCGCGTATTTCCGGCTCACCGTGGTGATATAGTCCGCAAAAATCAAGCCGCCTTTCAGGAAATTCACTTTGCCGTAGTATTCCAGCATCTCGACGTGAAATAAATCCTCCGGCAATCCCGTCAACGCCAGCGCCGCGCGCGGAAAAATTCCCGGGTAACCAAGATTGTGCACCGTGAAAACCACTGGCACTTGGCTCATCACGGGATCCTGCGCGTAGAGCGTCCGCAAATACACGGGAACCAGCGCGCTCTGCCAGTCGTGGCAGTGAATCACATCCGGCATCCACACTTGTTTTGCGAACTCAATCGCCGCGCGGCTCAGCTCGCCGAAGCGCTGCGGATTGTCCGAGTAATCGCCGATCTGGTCGCCGTAGAGTTTTTCGCGGTCGAAATACTGCGGATCATCCACGAAGCAGTAGCGCACACCCTCAAACGTTCCCGCCTCGACAATCGCGGGAAAGCGTACTTTCTGCCCCAGCGGCACGCTCAAGCTCGAAATAATCGTCCGCGCCGCCTGGTTCCCTCGATACCGCGGCAGCAGCACCACCACTTGATGCCCCATCGCCACCAGCGAACGCGGCAGCGCCTCCACCACGTCCGCCAACCCGCCAGTCTTCGAGAACGGCAGCCCTTCCGGTGAGACAAACAGAATCTTCATTTCGCCTCGTATAACTTAAGAAGCCTGCTGACCCTAACAGTCTTCGTCGATTAGTACTTGGATTCGGATGCAGACCAACGAGTCCCACATTTCCACAAGTACAAACACTTTGCTGCACGAACCCTTCTACCCGTCATGCCTATCGGATCGCAATAACCTGTTTGATCAACCACAGTGACATGGCCTGGAGATCGCGCTACTTGTGGGTAGGCCTTTCCCTGATTGTTCCCCACCGCGGACTCTGTGACAGCGCAAGGGTCGTCTGCCTCCGTCAACTGAAATGTGTACACGAGGGAATACTGTGTCACAGGCTCACTACATCCGCCGCAATTGAACTGTGATCCGCGAGCATTATCCAACGCAGCTTGTCGCAGCAGGAAAGGCCCGCTGGTCACAACCACTGACCCGACAGTTCCGTCTTGCCGAACACCAATAATAAGACTGACATCACCGGTGACGTGGGCCGTCCGCGCTACCGGAGGATAGCTCAAAGTGGGTGCCTTGACGACCAAAGCGCCAGCCTTCACTTTATCCGCGTTGTTCGAAGACTGCGCCACACGGGCGTTGAAGCCCGAAGAACACAGGATGATCGCCGTACTATGGACAAACAAGCGAAGCGAAAAGGACCGACCCATGAGACGAGTTTAGACTGCATCAGGCGGGTGTCAAGACTCAAAGCCAGTAAAAACCCTGCTAAACTCTCATCGCCATGTCCCGTCAACAACTTGGCCAGCATTTTCTCTCGGATATTTCCTGGCGCACGCGCATCGCTGAAACGCTTCCCGCCTCTCACGATTCGACCTGGGTCGAAATCGGCGCAGGCCACGGCGAAATGACGGAGCTTCTCGCGACGCGCGCGCGTCGCGTCATCGCCATCGAGACCGATGCCGCTCTCGCCTCCGCTCTTCGCGAACGCGCCGCCCGCTCCACAGCTCCCATCGCCCCTCTTCGCGAACGCGCGGCACGCCTCCCAGCCAACGCGACTGCATCCGGCGTGACGGCGGGTCACGCCATCGAAATCGTCCACGCCGACATCCTCTCCCTCGACCTCGCCGCCCTTGTCCTCGACCGAGCCACAAAAGAACCGCTTCACAGAATTTCTTCGCAACCTCCGGACGCAGTGTCAACCTTAGGGGGTCGGGGCCTGCCTGCGCAGGCAGGCTTTAGCCCCGACATAAACCGCCCGCTCCCTTCAGGGGTTTCAACCCCTGAAGGCTCTCGCTCGCGTCAAGGCACGTCTTTTTACACTGACGCAGGAAGTGCAACCGTGCCGAAAAACGCTCCAATGAGAGGGGCTTTAGCCCCTGAGGCCGGCCTTGAAGCTCGTGAGGCGGCACATCAGCCGAATCCCGCCACGCGCTTTCGCGTCTATGGCAACTTGCCCTACTACATCACTTCGCCAATTCTCAGCCACCTGTTCCGTTTCGCCGACTACATCGACTCCATCCACATCGTCACGCAACTCGAAGTCGCCCTACGCATCGCCGCGCATCCCCGCAGCCGCGACTACGGCTACTTGTCAACTCTCTGCCAATTCTACGCGCGCCCCGAACTCGTCTTCCGCATTCCTCCCGGCGCATTCCAACCTCCGCCCAAAATCACTTCCGCGCTGATCGAAATGCGTTTCCCCGGCGAACGCGCTTCGCTCGGCATTCGTGACGAGCACGCATTTCTGAAATTCCTTCAAACGTGCTTCGCGCACAAACGCAAAACGCTGCGTAACAATCTGCGCGGAACGTACGAGCATGACGCAGTAGCAAAAGCTCTCGCCGCCGCCGCGCTCACGGAAAATTCCCGCGCCGAAGAATTGACACTTCAACAATTCGCCCAACTCTTCACGTCGCTAGCCACTTAACCGTCAGGCTTCGGTGCAGAAGTAGTTCAGTGCGCAGTAAAGGCAAAGCAAAATCCACACCCTTCGCGAAAAGCGCTCCCTTCCTGTGTCCCTTCCTGCGTCAGGGCAGGCAGGATGGCGCACCCGCAAAAACCTCACGTCAGCCGCGGCCGAATGCGCCGCGCCGGGACGCAAGCTACAAACACCCCTCGATCACCGCGCGCAATCGGTCCGGATAATTGGTCATGATCCCATTTACGCCCGTGGCAATCAGCGCGCGCATTTGCTCCGGCTCGTTCACCGTCCATGTGGCAACTTGCATATCCGCGTGATGAGCTTGCTCCACCAGTTCGCGCGTCACCAAATCCGCGCGCGGTAAAATCTGACGCGCTCCGATGCTCTGCGCCTTCTCGATGGCATTCGGCATTTGCGTCTCGAACAGCAGGCCCATCATCAGCGTTGCATCCAGCCGCCGCAAATTTTCCAGCGTTCGCGCGTCAAACGAAATCACCACGCAGTGCGCCGCTTCTTTCGCCGAACGCAGCGCCTCCGCCATCGCGTGGTGAATTCCCCATGTGCCTTCGTGCTTGATCTCCAAATAAAAAACCACGTCCGTTTCGCGCGCAAAGGCGAAAATCTCTTCAATGGTAGGAATGCGCTCGCCCGCAAACTCCGGCGCGAACCACGATCCCGCGTCGAGTTCGCGCAATTGCTCGAGCGTGAAATCGCGCACCAATCCGCGCCCGTTCGTCGTGCGGTCCAGCGTGGAATCGTGGATTGCTACGAATCGCGCGTCGCGTGACAGCCTCAAATCCGTCTCGATAAACGTCGCGCCGAGCCCAACGGCCCGCCGAAACGACGCCATCGTGTTTTCAGGCGCGTGGCCCGAAGCCCCGCGATGCGCAATCACCCATGGCCGCTTCATACCAGCGGTATCGTAGCAGAATCCGTCGTGTCGCTTGGCGTCCGCAGGAGCTGTTTGTGCGCGGCCGCCGCGAAAACGTCATCAAGTTAAGGACAAAGTGTGTTCCCAAATGTGAAAAGTTTCGACACAAACGGTTTTGCTCTCCACGCGCTTGCGCCTAACGAGCACTAAAATAAAGACATAGGGTTCCACATGGTACTTTGCCCCGTGGCCGTTGAATTGCCACATGTTCTGCGGTTCTACCGAGGCGGAGCTGATGGCATTTTTCGTCGTCTTGACGGTTGCGCTGGTTATCGGACAGACTTTGTGGGATTGGCGCGACGCAAAGCGCGGCCCGGCACCGCCCTATTGGATCGGTGGACTCGCCCTCGCAGGCCTGCTGGCCGCGACGCTTTCCGGCGCTAATTCCATGGGCTCAGTGCTTTACGAGCACACGGTTGGCGAATTGCAGTCAGGCTCCGGCTCAGGAATGTTCTGGGCGGAGGCGGCTTTCCTGCTTTGCGGCCTCGGTGTTATCGTCGCCGCGGTGCGCAAGAAAAGCGTTCGCACTCTCCTCCTTGTCGCCGGCGTCCTCTCGTTCGCCCTGTGGCTGGGCATTTCCCTTTACGCGTAAGCCCCTGCAATCCCGGTGTTTCCACCAACAAACGTAGCTGGATTACGAGCGGTTGTATGTTCGCTTTATATTCGCCTACACATCAAATTCCTGTTATGCTTCTCGCGTGACTGCAAATGCAGCGGGGACGGCTCCATTGTCTTTACGACTCTCCCGAGTCGTCCTCGCCACGCAATTCATTCACATTTAATTTGCACCTGGCCCTTCGCACAAGCTGACCGAAGCGACACTTCCCCGGTTCTCGCTCTTGCCCTCCGCCGGACGCGTTGCCATACTCAATGCAATGAAACGCGCCAGCCTGATTCTCGCGATTGCTTTGCTTTTCGCGGTCTTTGCGCGCGCTGATGAATTTCACCTGAAGGACGGTTCGACGATTGTCGGCGTGATCGTCGGCTACCAGGGAAATTCGTTTCGCGTGAAGACCAGCTACGGTTTCGCGTTGGTTGATCGCGATTCCATCGCGTCCATCACCGTATCGAAACCGAATTCGTCAGAGAAGAAAGAGGCAAAATCATCCGCGCCCGAGAAAACGAAGCCTGTGGACTCTGCATCGTCGCAGGGAGGCGCGTCACAAAATGAAAACGCTGTCGCGGCGAAGCGCGAAGAATCCGC
>DASYYI010000442.1:0-7828 GCA_035933995.1 Candidatus Acidiferrales bacterium
AGCCCAGTGATTAGGCCCACGATTAGCGCACCCGACCAAGACCTCTTGCTGAGGCTGCCGGCGGAAAGATAGCACAGTTCTGGAAGCTGAAAGTGGGGACACGATGGCGACGAATCGAAGCCAAGCGAAAGCCGAGCATACGCAGAAGACAGGGCACGAGCAGTTCACCGAGACGGTGTACGGGGTACTCTGCGCCGCGTGTCACAATTACATTTTGATCGACCACACGAATTGCCCACCCACCTGCCGCGAACACGAAACCTGCCGCCAAGCGTACGGACTCTAGCGGTTGCTTCCGTGGACTTTTTCTTCTGTCGCGAGTTGCGTTGACTTGAATTGCGGCCCCGCATAAGATGCAACCAGCTTTTCTAACGTTTTTTTCGACCTTTCTTCGGGGGTAATGATGGCTTCGAGGCAATGGAATTTCTTGACGGCGCTGTTGGCGCTGGCTGTGCTGGTTGTCGTGTCGTATTCGCTTCTGCTGCAGGGTCAACACCTGCGCGTAGCTGCCTCGAATCATCGACTGTCTCGCTCGATGACCGCGGGAACGGATGCCCGACTTACGGGAGCATACCGGTTCACCCGCGGCGGCTGGACTTATGTGCACCTGCAAGGCTCGCCCGAGCAAATCGGCTTTCAGCATGGCTATCTGCTCGCGCCGGAAATTGCGGATGCTTTCGCCGCGGTGAAGCTCGAAGACACGCATACAACGAAGAAGGGCTGGGCCTTTTTTCAGCGTGCGGCTCACGACATGCTCTGGCCGCACATCGAGGCTGAATATCAGGAGGAACTGAAGGGAATCACGGCGGGGCTCAACGCGCACGGCGTAAAAATGAATCTGGATGATGTGGTGGCGCTGAACGCGTTCGAGGAATTGCCTGATTATTACGTGCCGTGGTACGACAAGCGTCACAAAACGAAAAAGGCCGAAAGCGTGGCGGATTTGAAGGTACAGGGGCACTGCAGCGCATTTGTCGCCACGGGCAGCTGGACGAAAGACGGGCAAATCGTGATCGCGCACAACAATTGGACGAACTACATGGTCGGCGAGCGCTGGCGAATCATGTTCGACATCGTGCCGCAACACGGATACCGCATGATCATGGACGGGTTCCCCGGAGTGATCACCAGCGATGACGATTTCGGAATCAACTCCGATGGCTTGATGGTCACGGAGACCACGATTTCAGATTTTCATGGCTGGAATCCCGACGGCATACCGGAATTTGTTCGCTCGCGGAAAGCGTTACAGTATGCGACGTCCATCGACGATTACGTGAAGATCATGCTCGACGGAAACAATGGTGGCTACGCGAACGACTGGCTGCTCGGCGACCGCAAGACGGGCGAGATTGCGCAATTCGAGTTGGGTTTGAGAGCACACAAAGTGTGGCGCACGAAAGATGGGTACTACGTGGGATCGAACTTCACCAGCGACCCGGAAGTGCTGAAACTCGACACAACTTACAATCTGAATGATCCCACCGAATCGCCGAATGCGCGGCACGTCCGCTGGGACGAGCTGATGAAGGAAAATAAAGGCAAGATCGATGTGCAACTCGCCGAGAAATTCGAAGGGGACCATTTCGACGCGTACGCGAAAAAGGATGGTCCCGACGTTCGTACATTGTGCGGCCACGGAGACGATTCTCCGAAGGGTGACAAAGGATGGGGTGTCGCTCCTTACGATCCCATGGGCGCCGTGCAGGGCAAAGTCACCGACAGCAAGATGGCTGGAGGAATGAGCTTGGTCGCGCACACCGGCCATCCGTGCGGAGAAACTTTTTATGCCAAGCCATTCCTCGACGCGCATCCGCAATATGATTGGCAAGCGCCCGAATTGCGCGACATGACGTCGGATCCATGGACAACTTTCCATTCGGGCGAATCGAAATAGACGCAATCGTGATAACGCGGTTGATTTCTAATTTGTAGATAATCAGATCCTCGAATACGAATTAGCACAAGTTTAGAAACACGTAGCTTCCCCGTTTCCTCTCGACTTCACACCATCGGAAAGCTACACTTCACGCGTCAACCCTTCACGCCAGCCGATACGGAGTTCTTGTGCCCCTGATTGAAAGCCTTCTGCTGCTGCTCATTGTCTCCAGGATGATTGGGGAGATTGTGGAGCGCTTTGGGCAACCGGCGATGATCGGAGAGATCGCGGCAGGCGTACTTCTGGGCCCCTCCGTGCTGAAATTGATCCATTTTACCCCTGAAATCAGGGCGCTGGCGGACCTGGGTGTGCTCCTGCTTGTGTTTCTGGCGGGGATGGAAATGGACCTGGATGTACTGTGGAAATCTTTTCGTGGCCGGGGCGTTTGGGTGGGAGTAGCAGGATTCACGGTTCCGCTGGTTATGGGAATCGGCGTGGGAATCGCGTTTGGCATGGACCGAACGCGCGAGATTTTCGTCGGTCTGTGCATCGCGATCACGGCGCTGCCCGTGAGCGTTCGCATTTTGATGGACCTAGGCAAGCTGCAAACGGACATCGGACAGAAGATTATCGGCGCCGCGGTGATGAACGACGTGATTTCGCTGCTCATGCTGGGCGTGATTGTCGACGTCAAGGGCGCGGGGCCGGTGTCGCGGAGTCTGCTCGTGTCTTTGGGACTGGCGCTGCTGAAAGCGATTGTCTTCATGGCGGGGTTTATTGCTGTTTCGCGCCTTATCAAACGCCATTCTGGCAAGCGATTTTTGCGCTCCCGCAATCTGGTAGACCGCTTGGTGGTCCACCTTAAAGGGAAAGAATCACTCTTCGCTGTTGTCTTTCTCTTTGTCATGGCGTTTGCAGCGTTTTCCCAAATTCTGGGACTGGATTTCATCGTGGGGGCATTCTTTGGCTCCATGCTGCTGAGTTATACCGTCTTGGGGCGCGCGAATTTTGAGGAAGTCCAGAAAACGGCATCGAACGTAACCATGGGGTTTCTGGGGCCTATTTTTTTCGCTGCAATCGGATTGGAATTCGACGCTTCCAGCTTGAGGAATTGGACACTGGTCGCGGCTGTGCTGGTGGCCGCGTTTGTCAGCAAGATATTTGGAGGTTACCTCGGCGGCCGGTTGGCGAAGATGCCCAGCAACGAGAGTTGGGCGCTGGGCATTGGCCTGAATGGCCGCGGCATTATGGAGCTGGTAATCGCGAATATCGCCTTGGCAAAGGGTTTTATCGACCAGCAGTTGTTTACGGTGCTGATTCTGATGGCTACCGTGACGACGTTCGTCACCCCGTTCTTGCTGAAGCGCGCCTACAGCCGCCTGCCAGCGGAGCCCGTGGCAATCTCTGACGTATCGAGCGCCGCGGACTGAGGCCCTGCCCCCGCGAGGCCGGAAACCAGACTAATCGGGTCGAGTTTCACAAGGCCCTGCACATCCTATTGGGTAGACACACCGGGAGAATCGTTAGAAACTGAGAAGGCAAAGGGAGATTAGTCCAATGCCGACGACAGACGGGCAATCTGGCCGGATGGCCGCGGTAGAGCCACCCGAGAGAACTTCCCAGAGAGCGGCGTTTATCTATGCGGCGATGGTCGCCGGAGCCGTGGGCCTCTTCGTGATCATCAAGACAGCAGGGAAGCTCCTGAGCGCTCCCGCACAAAGCGGCCCGGTACGTTTTGGCAGGATCGCGCAGGCGGCGGCATCGGGCGAGCTGGCGCATGTGCTTCTGGCCCTGGTCATCATCATTGTTTTCGCCCGCGGACTGGGCGCCGCATTCAAGAAAATCCATCAGCCTGAGGTCGTCGGGGAGGTAATAGCGGGAATCGCGCTTGGTCCTTCGCTGCTTGGGCGGCTCGCGCCCGCGGCATCGAGCTTCATCTTGCCAGCGGCAGTGGCGCCGTATCTGAACATCATCGCTTCAGTGGGTGTCATCCTGTACATGTTCCTGGTGGGCGTTGAGCTTGATACGCAACTGCTCCGCCGGAGAACTCACGCATCGGTCGCGATTTCGCATGCCAGCATCATCACTCCGTTTCTGCTCGGGTCAGTGCTTGCGCTTTATCTTTATCCCAGGTATTCGTCCCGGGACGTTCCGTTCACGGTATTTGCGATGTTCATGGGCGTTTCCATGTCCGTCACGGCATTCCCGGTGCTCGCCCGGATTTTGACCGACCGCGGAATGAACAAGACGCGCATGGGAACCATCGCGCTCGCCTGCGCGGCGGTGGACGACGTGACGGCGTGGTGCCTGTTCGCTCTGGTTGTGAGCATCGCCGCCGCCAAGCCCGGGCGGGTGCTGCTGACCGTCGGGCTGACGGCGTTTTTCATTTTCTGCATTTTCAAGTTTGTTCAGCCGGCCATGAAATGGCTGGTGCGGAAACGGGTTCGCGACAAGAAGACGACGCAGGGCACGATGGTGATTGTGTTCGCGGCGCTGCTGCTAGCGGCCCTGTCGACCGACGCTATCGGCATCCACGCCCTTTTTGGGGCGTTCCTGCTAGGCGCGGTGATTCCGCATGACTCGGCGCTGGCGCGCGATGTCACGGCAAAAATACACGACCTTGTCGTCGTGCTGCTGCTGCCGGCGTTCTTCGCGTTCACGGGGATGCGGACGCAAATCGGCCTGGTAAACGGGCTGAATCAATGGTTGGTTTGCGGCCTGATTATTCTGGTGGCGTCAGTGGGAAAATTTGGCGGCAGCAGCGTGGCGGCAAGGATAACAGGCCTGTCGTGGCGTCAGTCCGCCTCGCTCGGCATTTTGATGAACACGCGCGGCTTGATGGAATTGATCGTCCTGAACGTCGCGCTGGACCTGGGAGCGTTGAAGCCTACCCTGTTCACGATGCTTGTTTTGATGGCTGTGGTGACCACCGTGGCGACCACGCCTGTGTTGCATTTGTTGAAAGGAGAAGCAGAGCTCGAACCTCAGGGGTACCCGGGTCGTGGAGAGCTCAGCAAGGCGATGAAGGACGCGTAGCTCCTCGGCTTGGTCAGTCTTCGACGGAAAAATCACAACTACACAAATTGTCACCGTGCTAATGTTTCGCGGTTTGGTATTGCGCCATCAAACGCGAGAACTCAGGCATTTTGCGCAGACCGCCCAGTTCCGGATCGTTTGCCACGTACTGCGCGGGGAAGTGACTCTGTAAAGCTTCTCCGAGCATCTTTAGCGCGTCGTTAGACTTCCCAAGTATCGCGTCCACTTGTGCCTCGTCGTAAACATAGCCGACGTTGTTCTTGTCAATCGTTCGGGCACGTCGAATGAAATCACTTGCCTGCTGATTTTTCCCCATCTTGGCGTAATCGAGGCCAAGTTGCGCCAGCACGTCCGCGTTTTGCGGATTCGTTTGCAGTTCCTTATACGCGAGGCTGATGGCTTGCTGATACGTTGCCTGCGCCTTGTCCGTTTGCCCTGACCATCGGTAAGCATCCCCAAGGTTTCCCATCACCGTTGCATCGTTGGGGCTGAGTTGAACCGCCTTCTCATACATCTGCGCGGCGTTCGTGTACTGCGTCAAATAAAAATATGCCGTCCCCAAATTCGAATAAGTTGACCAGTAAGGTTGCAACTCCAAAGCTTTCTGGTACGCGGGAATGCACTGCTCGTACTTGCCTTCCTGGCTGTATACATCGCCGATGCTTTCGTACCCGACGGCGTTATCGGGTTCGATTTGCGTCACCTGCTGATAAGCGTAGAGCGCCTTATCGTATTCCCCAAGCTGGTAATAAGCGTTGCCGAGGGCATTCTGGTTGTACCAGTAATACGGGTTCACCTGCACGGCTTTCTGAAACTCCTGAACTGCCTGTTTACCCTGTCCACTTTGCAGCTCAGCTTGCCCCAACCGCCGGTACGCTTCGTCGGAATTGGGCGCCAGGGAGAGAGCGCGCTTCAGCTCGGCGATCGCCTCCGTATATTTTCCTGTATCGCTGTACACGCTTCCCAAGACCACGTGCACTTCCGGCAACTTGTCATTGAGCTGGTCAGCCTGCTGCGCGGCGCCGAGCGCCTTCTGCGTCCAGAAACTGTCCTTCGTGGCGTCATACATCCTCAGGCTGGCGTCCGCAATCCCTGCATAAGCGAGCGCAAAGGTCGAGTCTTTTTTCAATGCCTGCCCGAAGTAGTCGAGGGCCGTTTGCGTGTTTTTTGGGTCCTGCGAATTGCGCAGAGCGCTGCGGCCACGCAAGTAAAGGTCATAGGCAGCAACGCTTTCGGTGGGTCGCGCTTCGGCCTTCGCGATTTCATCATTCGTCGGGCTCACGCTGAGCGCCGGCACCAGCCGGGTGTAGATTTGGTCTTCCAGCGTGAACAGGTCGCCCGTAACCCCGTTAAATTCTTCGCTCCACACGCGCTTCCCGTTCGCCACATCCTCCAGGTTCACGATGATCCGGATTTTGTCTCCCGCGCCTTGCAGTACGCCTTGCACCAGCAGGTTCGCGCCGAGCGCTCTGGCAATTTTCGGCAGCGCTTGTTTCTGATCCGCCCTCTCGGCCGCGTCCGGTGACGTCACGCGAATATCTTTTAACTGAAATAGTTTTGCCGAAAGCGCCTCCTCGATACCTTGCGCCAGATAGCCCAGTTGCGTTTGGTCGCCCAACACCTGCAGGGGTAACACAGCCACAAATCGCCCCTTGGCCAACGACGGCACCCCCGGAGGCGGCGCCGATCCTGTACCCGCTGGCTCGCTTCGGAAGACCATGTGTCGAATCGGCGGAATGGCGAAAAGCATAATCAGAACCGCCACCACTCCGGCAGCCACGTACCACCAGCGTTTCCCCAATTCCGGAAGCGCGAGCTGCACGCTGCGCCCCGCCGGCGTGGCCCGTCCCGATTGCAAATCCGCCAGAATTTCTTTCGCGTTCGGATATCGCCGGTCCGGCTCGCGTTCCAGGCAGCGAAGCGTGACGCGCGCCAGATTGTCCGGCACTTCGGGATTTAATTGCTTCGGATTGGGCGGTTTTTCCTTCACGCGGCGATACATGATCTGCAGCGTGGAGTCGCCCTTGAAGGCATCCTCGCCCGTCAGCATCTCAAACAGAATCAAGCCCAGCGCATACAGATCGGTCCGGTGATCCACCGTTTTGGCTTCCACCTGCTCGGGAGCCATATAACGCGGCGTGCCGAGAAATTGTCCCGTGCGCGTCATTCCCGCGGTGCTGGATTCAAGCGATTTCGCCAGGCCAAAATCCGAAACATAAACGTGGTCGTCTTTGCCCATCAAAATGTTTTGCGGTTTCAAATCGCGATGCACGACGCCTTCGGAATGCGCCGCGTCCAATGCTTCGCAAAGCTGTTCGGCGATTTTCTGCGCCCGCGCCGCTGGCAACCTGCCCTGTTCGCGAAGCAGATGATGCAGGTCCGGTCCCTCCACATAAGCCATGGAGATGAACTTCACCCCGTCAGCTTCTCCGAGATCGTGAATGCGCAGTATGTTCTTGTGGGAAATGCGGCTGGCCAGCAGCAGCTCTTGCTTGAAACGCTGCATCGCGTTGGGGTCTGAGGTGAGCTCCGGTTGCAGCACTTTCAGCGCGACTGTGCGATCCAGCGCCCTGTCATAGGCCTTGTAGACCCGGCCCATGCCGCCCTGCCCCAGCAACGCCTCGATGTGATAGCGTTCCCCTAGTTCGTCGCCCGGTTCCAGGACTCCGTAAATACCCACCGAAGAGCGCGCGCCAGTCCTCGATGAGGAAGCAGAGCCAGCGCTGCCACGCGTTCCTCGTGAAGAACCACTGCGCGCTTGCGGGGTGCTTTCCTCTGCTGCGGAGGAAGGCGCCGGCGAATCCATCGTTTGGTCAACGTCGATTTGTAAATCAAACGACGAGCCACACTTCGAGCAGGACGAAACTTCGTCATCGTTTTCTGTCCGGCAATGGGGACAGATCATGGACTGGG
>DASYYI010000047.1:0-51525 GCA_035933995.1 Candidatus Acidiferrales bacterium
TTGGCCGATCAAAAATAGATACATCAAGCCTCACGGCTTGCGGAAAAATTAGGTACTTTAGAGGGTCGCGCCTTTAGGTGCGACATAACAGTCGTTTCCTTCAGGGGTTTTTGCCCCTGAAGCCGTATAGTAGATTGCTGATGGCAGATAAGTTTTCAACCCAAGCCCAGCACAAAACATTCAGCGGAGGCCGCTCGTGGCAGAAGCTGTCGTAGCCGTATTTCGTGGCACTGGCGAAGGTGGCGCCCCAGTTGACTATAGCGTCCCCATCGCCCCGGGAATGGTGGTTCTCGACGCGCTTCATTACATTCAGGGTCATCTAGCTCCCGATCTCGCCGTCCGCTGGAACTGCAAAGCCGGCCGCTGCGGCTCTTGCTCTGCCGAAGTGAACGGTCGCCCCCGGCTCACCTGCAAGACGCGCATGGATTCGCTTCCGCAGGACCAGCCCATCACCGTCGCGCCCATGAAAACGTTCCCTGTGATCAAAGATCTGGTCACCGACGTCTCTTGGAATTATCAGGTGAACAAAAAAATTCCCGCATTCTCGCCGCGTCCCGGAACGGACTGGAAAATGTCGCAGGCCGACGTTGACCGCGCCCAGGAATTTCGCAAATGCATCGAGTGTTTTCTGTGCCAGGACGTTTGCCACGTCCTTCGCGACCATCAAAAACAAGAACAGTATGCGGGTCCCAGATTTTTTGTCCGCGTTGCCGGCCTCGAAATGCATCCTCTCGACAATCTGTCGCGCATAAAAGGCATTAAAGATCAGATGGGAATTGGGTTTTGCAATATCACCAAATGCTGCACCGAAGTTTGCCCCGAGAGCATTCACATCACCGACAACGCTATCATCCCGCTGAAGGAACGCGTCGTGGACAACTTCTACGATCCCTTGATATGGATCGCCCGCAAATTCAGGCGTTCCGGCGACACCTAGATCACTGCGGAGGCGCCATGGACCACGCGTTAAAATCCATCTCGAAAGCCGGAATTCCCGAAGCCATCGCCAAAACCGAGCTATATCGCTATCTGAACGAGCCCGAAGAGGCGGAGTCCATTTGCCACGACATTCTCGCCATCGAACCCAATCATCAACTCGCGCTCCGCGTCCTCGGCCTGTCCATCACCGACCAGTTCACCGGCGCTCCCTCGGATCGTTACGCGGAAGTACAAGCCATTTTTGAGCGCCTCGAGAATTCCTACGAGCGTTTCTACTATCTCGGCCTTCTCAATGAACGCCGCGCAAAAGTGCAGCTCCGCGCTGGCCGTCCCTTGCATGCCCTTCGCGTGCTTTTTGAAGAAGCCCTGCGTTGCTTCGCCGAAGCCGAAAAAATCCGCCCGCCTGGCAACGACGATGCCGTCCTTCGCTGGAATCGTTGCGTTCGCTTGTTGCACAGCCACTCCGCCGCTGAACAACAAAATCCTGACGAAGCGATCGACTTCGGCGACAGCAATCCCTACTGAATCGTCCCTCCGCCCCTGAAGAGCGCAACGTATCCTCTACTCTCGTCCGACCCCCAGCGCGTCCGCCACTCGGTTGATGTAGTTGAACCACGCCGCAATCAATGTGATTTGCAGAATGCCGCGATCGTCAAATCCGGCGGCACGAAGACGCTCATGATCCGCGCGGCTGATCTTCGTCGCGTCCTTCGTCATTTGCACCGCGTAATCCAGCATCGTTCGCTCTTGCTCGGTGATGGGCGCGGTCTTGTAGTCCCGCCGCAAGGCTTCGACTAAGTCCGTATTCAACGTTACCCGGCGCAGAAACTCTGCGTGTGATTCAATTCAATAGAAACATCGATTCGTCACGGAGACGACCGTGGTTATCATTTCGTGTTGTCTCCGTGAGAGCGGCAAGTCCTTCGACATCAGTGCTCCGAATGTCGAGAAGGCGTGGTTCAACGCTGCCGGAATCAGGCTGTGCGAAGCCACGATTGCGGATGGCCCGTCCTTGGTTGGAAAAACGGGAACGGCATATTCCACCGGATATAGCGCCCGCTGCCCTTCCATCGCTTCCCGCAAGGCTTGATCGGCTTCAGACAAAGGAATGGTTCGAATCCAAGTCACAAATGGTTCCTCCTTTCGATTTTTTCGGCTTGCTACGATAAGTTTAAACACATAAAAAGCGCTGCCCGCCATAGTGTTAAAATGGTACCGCAGCACGGACTAACGGGAGAATCCCATGACTGAAATCGCCACATTTGGGGCTGGCTGTTTTTGGGGAGTCGAAGCGGCATTCCGGCGTTTGCCCGGCGTTGTGGACGTTGCCGCGGGCTACAGCGGCGGACACATGCCGAACCCGACCTATAAGGATGTTTGCTCCCACACGACAGGCCACGCCGAAGTCGTGCAGGTCACGTTCGATCCACAGAAGATCAGTTACGGCCAGTTGCTCGATGCCTTCTGGCAAATCCACAATCCAACTCAAGTGAACCGCCAGGGACCCGACGTTGGCACGCAATACCGCTCCGCAATCTTCGTTCACTCGCCGGAGCAGCAGGCCATCGCGGAAAAATCAAAAGCGGCGCTCGCAGCAAGCGGCAAATTCCAGCGCCCTATCGCCACCGAAATCACCACGGCAGGTCCGTTTTATCGTGCGGAGGAATACCATCAGAAATATTTGGAAAAGCACGGTGCCGCATCCTGCCATTTCTAAAATCTTTTGCGTGATTCCGTCAGTTGTCCGCGCGCTGTCTCTCTCTGACAGTTTGTCGAGGAACTCTACTAGTTGTCATTCCGACGAGCAGCCGCGAGGAGCCTGCCTGCGCAGGCAGGGAATCTGCGATTTCCGCGGATTTGTAAACCTACGGCTTGCGCGGCGGTCGAGATAGGAATCAGAGGCACTTTTTCAGCAAGCTGCTAGTGTTCTGAGTCAGAAGTTTGTCTCGCGTATCTCTCGTTGCTCAGCGCCCCACCATTTTTTGCAGCTCTTCCGGGTACCGAGCGCCTTGCACCGCGATTTTTGAGGCTGCGGTCTCCAATTCGCGCAGATCATCGGCCGAAAGTTCGACGTTAGCGGCGCCGATGTTTTCATCGAGGCGCGCCAGCTTGGTTGTTCCCGGGATCGGCACAATCCACGGCTTCTGCGCAAGCAGCCAGGCGAGCGCAATCTGAGCAGGCGTCGCTTTCTTCTGTTGCGCAAATCTGCCAACCAGATCCACAAACGCTTGATTCGCTTTGCGGTTCTCTGGTGTAAAGCGCGGGACGATGTTGCGGAAATCGCTTTTGTCGAACTTCGTATCTTCGCTGATCTTTCCCGTAAGAAACCCTCTACCCAGGGGACTGAATGGCACGAACCCGATCCCCAGTTCCTCGAGTGTCGGGATCACCTCCGCTTCAGGCTCTCTCCACCACAGCGAATATTCACTCTGGAGCGCGGTGACGGGCTGCACGGCGTGTGCGCGGCGAATGGTCTTTACGCCTGCTTCCGAAAGTCCGAAGTGCTTCACCTTGCCTTCTTGAATCAGCTTCTTCACGGCCCCGGCCACGTCCTCGATGGGAACGTTCGGATCCACGCGGTGCTGATAGAACAGGTCGATGACATCAGTCTTCAGGCGCTTGAGCGAGGCCTCGGCCACCTCATTGATGTGTTCTGGCCGGCTGTCCAGCCCAGCCTGTTTGCCGGTGTTCGGATCGAATTTGAACCCGAACTTCGTCGCGATCACCACTTTTTCACGGAACGGAGCGAGCGCTTCTCCCACGAGTTCTTCATTCGCGAACGGTCCGTAAACCTCCGCAGTATCGAAGAACGTCACCCCGCGTTCGACGGCCGCTCGAATCAGCGAAATCCCTTCCTTCTTGTCCACCGCCGGCCCATAGCTGGAACTCAGACCCATGCAGCCCAGCCCAATGGCCGACACTTCCAAATTGCTTTTTCCCAGTTTGCGTTTTTGCATTTGCTTCTCCTTAGGAATCGCGCCAAACCTCCGCGGCAACAACAGGTACGAATCACAGGTAGAAAATGCCGCGGGGACGTGAAATGGTAGGCCCGTGCGCGGCTCGAACCGCAGACGCACTGCGAACTGTCGCCGTACGTGACGCTACTTTGTCTCCGGCACTTCGACGAGATGTTCAGCTAACGCAACCCATTGCCCGTTGCGGCGAATGTAGGTCACGGTATATCGTACGACGGCGGTATACGCCTTGCCCTTTTTGGTTCCGCGCTCAGTATCGGTTCCCACAACGACAGCTGTGTCCTGGTCGAGAATCACATTCTGGTCAGCCAGGGTTTGAGATTCCGTTGGATCGACATCGCCCGTGACGATGAGCTTGATGAAGGCTTCCTTATCCAATGGCTTGTCGGCATTGAAGCTGGCGACGAATTTGTCATCCAGAATGCGGCCAAGCGTGGCCGCGTCGTGATTGTGCTCGGCGGCCACCCAGATTTGCCCGAGGTCGAGGATCTGTTGCTTTGCGTCAGCATCTGAAAGTCTGGTGTTGGTAGTCCCCGCTTTCGCGAAAGCACCTGCCAGAAGGATTAGACACGCGGCGGTGATGGGTGTTGCTCTCATACGTTGCCCCCGGAGTAGCGCTGCGACTAACCTTACAATCGCAATGCCAGCAGAGTCAACGAAACGAGGAATTCAGGACGCCGAGTTCAAGGCCGCGAAACGCCCTCTGAGAGTTAAGGGTCGGCGCTAGTGCAATGAAAAAGTAAGCAACACAGGTAGGAAATCACAGGTAGAAAATGCCGCGGGGACGTGAAATGGTAGGCCCGTGCGGGCTCGAACCGCAGACCTCTACCGTGTCAACCTACATACATTAACAAATACAACGAATTACAGCGTATAGAGGACCGTCTTTCAAACTCGATATCTGCATTGCAGGTAGGAATCACAGGTAAGAATCGCGGGTATGCTGACTGGATACTTCAGGGGAGTAACGGAGATTTGGCATTGTCCGAAAGGCTTTGCGGAGTGCACTGTGGAATGGGTTCGACCAGTACCGTCAGCGGGCTCTGGTTAGTCCTCGTCGGCGACCGCGAGCGCCGCCAAAAGAGAATTCGCGGGACGATGCTGTTCTACTGGCGATTCTGACTCTCCTTCAGAGGGCATTTGTTTGCCTGCTGGCCCGGCGACGTCCTGGAACGTTGGGGCTAACGTCGCTATGTAGGTCGCCCCTCTGGTCACATAACTTCGAACGCGCTCCTCACCGTGACGCAACTTATACTTTTCTTGTAATGTGTGGACAGCATTGCTCTGTTCTTTGAGTATTGAAGCGAGGCCCTTAGATACTTCCGGGACGACACGGTTCAGGTCAGACAGAGGCGTATTGTGAAGTTCTGAGAAAACCTTTCTTGCCCCTGTTCGGAAGCTCTCGTTCTCCCCGTTTGTGAGTAGCTCCACGAGGCCGGATACAGGGACGTTCCCGAGCCATTCCGGTGACGTTTCGCCGTGTGATAGCAGCGCAGCAGCAGAATCATCCTCCAGATAACCTTTCGCACGAAGGCGATCGAGAAAAAACGTGGACATTAGGGAATAATAGTGCCACGGGGCGGTCAGAGAAAGCATAGGGCAAGACGAGAGTTCTTGCGCGTTTTCAAGAAGATGATATTGCGGCGCGAGACGTTCCATTAAGCCGTTCAGTAATAGCAGTCCTTTTGGTAGGTCTTTGACCGCACCCTGGAAGCCGTCCGATCTCCACTGCTTAATTTCTTCCGAATACTTGGCCAGCGCTTCTTCGAGAGGCTGGCCGACCCGCCCTCCGGGAGCTACAAACAGCTTTTTCTGATCGACCGTCCGCATGAACTCAACTTCCTCGTTGATTGCGAAGTCTTGCAATTCAGCAATGGAGTAGAGCTTGCGCCCGAGGAAATGGGACAAAATCTGTGCAATTAACAGACTCATTCTCGTCTGCGTCGTCGGGTCGCGCTCATCAAGGGATTTCTCGAAACTGGGAAACACGAGCATCGGCACCAAGGGAAGGTCTGCGTCGGCGAGTGGTTTGAGATGAAGTAGAACGAAAGCAGCCTCTAAAAGCTGAACGTTTCTAAAGCGTTCCTCCGCTCTGGGGGATTCTATCCAAGGGAGGATGGGATCGGGAATCAGGATCGTGTCGGCATACAGCAACATTTTCAGGACGGACTTGAATTGGGACTCACCAAAGCGACTTGTTCCGCCGAGGACAAGTTTCAGACCACCGAGATTCTTAGCCTCAGAAAACAAATGTGGCCCGAATCGTCCGTAGAACGTACGCAAGGCCTCGTGGGCGTACAGAAGAGCCTGGCCGCCGCGCGTACCGAGTTTCGAGGCCTTCGCCCTTATCCGCTCGCCGAACGAATCTAGCGGTGAGAAATCCTCAGCGGAGCAACCGGTCGCACGGCGAAAAAACTCGTCAAGAATGTCAAAGAATTCCCTCTGAACGGCCCCGATTGGAGGTCGCTTCGCCGTCGCAGCCCCAGCTGTTGGCGAACTGGAAGAGGCAGACGTTGATTGCGGTAATCTGACTCGTGACGTGAACCCTGGATAGAGGCCATCAACTGCGTCCAAAATCTTGTCGACTAGCTCACATGCGTCAGGGATGACATCTCCGAGATCGGCTGTGTCCGCTCGAAGTCTGCGGTGTAGTCGATGCAACGGATTGACGCACAAGTCGAAACAAGTGTTACGCACAGCTGCCCAATTGCCATGGGTGAATGCGGAGGTCCACGGATACAGGCGGTCGTAGTCTGGTTTTACGCCTGACTCCTCACTGAGCTTTCGTAGATCGGTCGCGCCCCAATGGCCGAGGTCGATAGGCACGAACTCAAGCCATCGGTCTTCGTTTGCCAGATGGCGGAGAATTTCGGGATTAACGGAACTGGGAATCGTGGAAGCTGGGTCATCCAGCTTAAGAAAGGCTAGCTTGGCTTGACCGGAACCGTACTGGCGATAGGCCATCCATAGAGAAGGATCGTCTCGCTTGGCAAGGTGCACGAGCACAACATAGGATTCTAGAAGGGTTCTGAGACCGATTCTCCCGATTATCGCGGTGCTGTTGCCCAGAGAAAGCAATTCATCGAGGATCGCCAATGCGTAAGCACCGAATCCGAACGCAGCATCGTGTCTCGCGTCAACCTCGGTGGTTTTTAGACACGATTTTTCATGTCTTTCCAGTGCTTCTCGTACCTGACGAACTCTGCGGTCGGAGGTCGTAATATGAGGGGACCACTCCGTCTCCATTGTGTGCCTTGGTTCGCAGGGCGAATCCCTCAGGCATTGGTTCCAAAACGATTGAGGCCATGATGACGTCGGCTTCGAGAACTGGTCTATCATTCCCTCCATTGATCGAATCGTGGGTCGAACCTTCTGCTGCAATCCGAAATTGGGATATTCGAGGATCTCGCGCACATGCTCTCTGGTTGGAAGATGTAATTGTCCCGATAAGGTCTGAAACAAGACTCTCAGCCAGCGGCAGTCGGTCGCTTCCTGAGATTGGTGATCGAGAACTGGAAGTACGGCCGCCTGTAGGTATTCCCAATCCTTGATTGCGGGCGATTGGTCGATGACCCTGGCCCAGTGTGCTTTTGCCGGCAAATCATCAAAATGAAGCAGCGGTCGAAGGGCATCCTTGGTCTCACCATCGGAACAAATCTTGGAGAGAAACTTGTGGAGCATTCCCTCTTCGAGTGCGGCGAGGCTAGACAGCGTAGGCTGGACAATCCGTTTCTCAGGAGGTAGTTCTGGGATGAGTGCTGCAATCGCCCTAAATCTCAAGAGCGCGCGGTCGCGTCCAAAGACAGAGATCAGAAGAGCTGACCAGAGCATCTCTGGCAGACGGTCGTTAAGCCATGATTGCAGCGCGATTCCGGGAATCGCCATGAGCGGCGGAACAAGAACTTTCTTGTGTCGCTTATGTGCATCAATTCCGGAATAGGATTTTTCTGCTTTTTTCTTCTTGCTCTTGCCTTTGTCTTTGCCCATACATGTGCGCCCGGCTAACAACATTCGCTATCGTGAGTCGATCTATCCCCCTTCCGAGAGAACCGTTTGACTGTTGTCACAGGTGGAAAGCAACATCACGCAAAACCGAGAAATATGCCAAAGGCGAATTCGGTACCATTGTGGCTTCAAAGTCCAATGCTATGTCCGTGCCGCTGCTCACGGGCCACCTGAGAACGTGCGGATTCACGCGGCGTACGCTGGTCTTCGTTCACGTGGGACTCGACTCAGGCTCAAGCGTAGACGCCTTGAAAACTCTCTGACTGCTGCATGCCCTTCCGTCAATTCGTCGATTTCAGATGGTTGTCGAGCCATCCAAGGAGTTCCGCGGCAACTTCTCTCGGCACGGGTACCTTGTAGTTTTTGCATCCGGGACTCATCAGAAGGCCGTCAACGAACATGCGGCATGGACCTTCGTTTTCGGGCTCCTTCAAGGCAAAGAAAAGCAAGGTATGGTCGGTGCGGCACACGTAGAGGCGGCGCTCTTTCCGATCTAAGAGCAAACGGTGGGGAGTTGGAAATCGCGCTCGCGATCCGTTTGCGAAAAACTCGTCAATGGCTCGCTGGTAGTTGCGAGGGAATACTCCATGAAGCGTCGGATACCGACTTTTGGGCAGATGCCGCGCAATGAGGGGATGCCGCAGGAATCGAGTCCAGAGGTCTTGGTCCGATGGTATGTGATCCGCGCCGTCGCAGTATCCAAATCGACGTGTTTTTGGCGAGTATCCGAACTCGACGAAGCGTAAATCCCCTCGGTAGCCCAGCGCTTCCTCCAGCATCGGCGGCACGGGAATCGAAAGGGGCTTAACGCCTTTGATTGTGCTTGGAGAAATGGTGGCAATAGGGATCTCGCGGCCGTACTTCTTCACGGCCCACTTCTGAAGCCCTGCCTTTACCTGTGCGTTAAAAAATCTTTGCGCGTTCGATGCGCGCAACCGTTGGCGGTGAATGCCCATACCGATCACCTGTTGCCTAACACAGCAATCAGCCCGACAATGCGCCAAGATGGCGCACCGATTTTTCAAAATCCGATGCTGTGGCCGTGTGCCTGATCGCGCTCCGGTTGAGCATTTGCGGATTCACGCGACTCCCGCTGCTCCTCGTTCGCTTGTTCCTCGCTTCGCTTCGCGGATGGACTTGAGTCAAGTTCAAGTGCCGACGCCTTGGAAACTTCCCTACTGAACGCATCGCTAAGCCTGCTTGCATCGTTCGTGAAAATTTGTGCGTCATCGCGCGCCCGCGAGATGGAGACGTATGCAAGCCGGGTGTTAACCAGATTTTCGTGCGCGGCCTCGGTATCGACATGCACCAGGACGCGGTCAGCGGTGAGCCCCTGACTGCTGTGGCTTGTGACAGCATAACCATAGTCCAGATGCGGGTGCTCGCTGATGGCGAGTTCAATCTCCCGCGCGGAGTCAAGGCGAAGCTTAAGATTACCCTGTGAATCGACGTGCTCGACAGTTCCTAGCTCGCGATTCGCTATATGCTTCTCAGCGTAGGGAGCCGTGAACTGTACGCGATCGCCTTCCGAAAAGTCGCGCGCATCTTCCTTGTATATGCTAACGCCATGCAGCCGTCTCGGGTCGTAAGTAAGTTGCTCGCCATCCGATTTTTCCACCGTCAGAAGATTCTGGTCAGCGTCAACCTCACGGACCGTGGCGTACTCTCCCGCTTCAATTCCCATGGTATTGCTTCCACGGCTGTAGCGCACGATATCGCCACTTTCGTACTGCCCAGCCCACTGCCGATCCGCTCCTGTAAGCTCCTGGCGCGAAACAAGCACTCTCCTGCGGTGTTCTTCCTCATTCACTCTTCCGACGGATTGCAGTTCGCGATGGATTACCGCATTAAGTTCGCGGCGCGATTTGTTATCCGGCGAGACAACCAGCGTGTCCTCAGACCGCTCGACGTAAGCCTTCGCAACCGCAGCAATACGCTCCTGATGATCAGCGATTTCGTGAACGCGGCCTTGCTGATACAAGTCGGCCAGAGCCTCTTGAACCTCGCCGCGTGAGAGCTGCTCCACAGCGTGTTTAAGCGCAGGGTCTCTCTGCCGGACGATTTCATCCAAATGCGCGGTTCGTATTCCGGCTTCCTGAAGCTGCTCAAAAGGCCGTCCCGCCTCTACGCCTTGATGCTGACGTGCATCCCCCACAAGTAGCACTCGGTCATCTTCCTTCAGCCGGTGCAAGAATTCGTGCATCTGCTTTGTGCTGGCGAGACTCGATTCGTCGAGGACGTAGAGATGCTTTGTCCCTTCCGGCGATTGCTCGCGGCGAGCGAGATGCCGCTGCAACGTGCCCGATTCAATGCCGGCTTCTGCGAGTTTATGCGCAGCGCGGGAAGTCGGCGCGAAACCGCGCACTTGGTGGCCTTCTCGCTCCGCAGCTTCCCGAATAGCCGCTAATGAAGTTGTTTTTCCCGATCCGGCAACACCGTCAAGCGCTGTAATTTGGTCGCGACTGGATAAGATTTCATTAACCGCCTTCCGCTGGCTTTCGCTCAGGCGTGAATGGCGTTCAACCTCCGAGCGCGCCTCGGTGCTGGCGATTGCCTCGTGCCGATCCTGCCCTCTGCGCATCGCGTTAATTACATCGCGCTCGTACCCCAACATCTCGGTTGTCGTGAATGCCCGATTCGGAATGTTCTTCCTTTGCTCGACTTCGATAAACTCGGTCGCGCCTACTCGCTTTTCAAAGTCGGCCTTGACCTCTGCCAAGGTCATCTTCCCCATTGACCGCCTTAATGCGTCCCTGAGAAGGTCGCGTTCGTCTGCTATTGCCTCGCGCTCCAGGTTGCGTTGCCTTGAAAAGGCCATCGCCGCCTGCGCCGCTGCGCCCGTGTGTTCACGTTCGACTTGGTGTTCCTTCCCTCTGGCCGCCTGAACCACCCGGTCGGGCTGGTTACCAAACTGCTCAGCCAAGATGCGATGCCGGTCAAACATCTCTTCGGCACTTAAAGCACTTTTTGCGTCTCTCGTGCGGTGTGCGGCAATTTGTGCTGCTCCAGCGCCGCGCACGCCCTCCTCCGCAAGATGTTCTGTGATCTGCTGGCGGCGAGGGCTCGAAGCCTCAACGTACGCCGTGGAGTAGCCCTTGACTTCGGGCTGACCGCTCCTGCCGCGCTCGATTTCATATCCGAGTTCCTGCAAGCGAGAAGCTAGTTCGGCCCTGTATACTGCGGTCGCGTATTGCTGTGTGCGGTAGAGCTCCTTTGGTTGCAGGGCGCGCGTCTCGCCGTTTGCCATCTCGGTGAGATTGAAGAAAACCACGTGCGTGTGTAGCTGCGGTGCCGCGTACCCTTCGACCGGCCTCGCGCTATCGTGCTCGAACTTCGCCGCGATCCATTTGCCCGTTGTCTGTGCCGGATGATTGCCGCCAATGCGGGCCTGAACGTAATTCTCCAGTTCGTTGAGTGCGGTGTTGACGCTGGCCTCGTGAGCTTCGCGTACTCTCTCGTCTCCCCCCACCAAAGCAGTGAGAGAAACGGTCTTTGGCGCGCTGAACGTCGCATCCCATCCTGCTCGATGCTCCATCGTTCTAACGTGCTCGCCGTGTTCGTTAGTGTATTCGCGAGGCGTCTGGTACCGGACCAGTTCCCTGCCGGTAATCGGGTGCTGGCCTTCACTGAGCCGCTGGAACTGTTCTTCGGTTACGTCACCGCGGAGGCCCCACTCCTCAGCAAGTTTGCCGTGCCACTCGCCACGAATTTCGCCTCGCTGCGTGTAATACGCTTGCTCGGCGCTGGTGAACTCCTTGGAGTGATACGCCTGGGCTTGACTGGCACTGAGCGGCTTGGAAATCGTAAGCACGGCAACTCATTCCTGTGTCATTCAAAAATCTCCAGTTCGCGCTGAGAACCCTGACCGCCGTCCTTCCGTTGGCTATCTGTGCTCGGTGGTCCAGCGTTCGCGGCGGCAGCTGCGGCCTTCGGCGGTACTGATAATACCTCAAGCTCAGGAAGTGGGCGTTGCAGGAAACCGGGCTGGCTGGCGACTGGTCGCGAGTAAGGGAAGCTTATCGGCACAACGAAATCCTGTGACTTCAGATACCCGGTTAGATTCTTCAGCCCCCCGATCGTTGAAGCTATTACCAGCGGCTCGGTACGGCGCTGCCAAGCCGAGGTTCTACTACTCTGGTTGGGCGATAAGATCGCTGGAAAACCCTCGGTATAGCTTTGCTCTAACCGCATGACTTCAACATCGCCGATAGACTTGCTAATCCATTCTGCGGCGTGAGGTTCGCTTGTTCGCAGAAAAATCTTGGTCATCGGCTGCGAGAGCATCGCCTCGGATTGGAGACCGTACAATGCCTCCAACTGACTCCGACCTTGAAACCCGAGAACGAGGCAGACATTTGCCTTCCGGCTTTCGGTTATGACGGTCGGCAATTGGGGAAGCTGCTGGAGACTTGCGAGCTCGTCGAGGACAAACCAAACGGGTCGCACGCCTTTTTGTCCGAGCTCCATTAACCTAAGAATCAGGGAATCTAGCCACATGCTGAGAAGTGGCCGCAGACTCTCTCGCTGCGTTGGTGTGCTGGGCAGAAAAAGCCAACCCTTGCGTTCTTTGGCCCACGCCGCCGCGCTCCACCTTCCCTCCGCCTCCGACTCTCTCGGCAAAAGCTGGAAGGCTGCTGCCGCTTGGTTGAATGTACCTTGAACAGCGGCTCGCTGCCCGGCGGCACTCACAGGCACCATCGCCTCAAGTTCGGTGCCCACAATCCGACGATCAACCTCATTCATGTCTTTCATCCATGCGGTGAGGTCTTGTGGCGTGGGACGGTAGCGAAGCAAGTGCGCGAAGATCTTCCTCGCGGACTCCGTGAAAAAGGTGTTTTCGTGAGGCTTGTCGGGGAAAAGTGAACCAGCGAGGGCCAGCGCCTCGGCAGGATATTGAACCTCATCGCTCGGCGTCCAGAATGGCATGCGCTGATCGGTTGGATTCAGGATCACATCGCTCGTGGGATCGAAGAACTGCGGCGTGAATTCGAGAGCCGGGTCATACACCACAGCCGTTTCCCCTCGTTCCCGGACCTGAGTGAGAATCTGGCGCATGAGAGAAGTCTTGCCAGTACCGGAATCGCCAGCCAATACAAAGTGGCTATTCTCTTCGTGTCGGGGAACCCGCACGATTACTGATTCGGAGGTCCCTCGCAAGAGCCGCTTGAAGCCTGTGACCCATTCCAAAGTTTCGAACCCGATCCCGTCCGAGCGTTTCGAGCGATTGAATTGAGACGGCGTGACCAGGGTTGGTCCACGGATTATGCGCCCTTGTTTGCGTTCTCGCGCTACTCGGCGGTCGTGCCAAATAATCCAACCCAAAAGCAGACTCACAAAAGCGAGGCTGGCGAGCAGTGGCACCGCAATGAAGTGCCACGGTTGTTTGCCGTCGTATATTCGATCCCGTAACCACTCTGAGGCCGTTGCATTTGATAGTTCGAAGAAGGGCCTCCATTGGAGGGCATCAGCGCCGGCTTGTTCTGCTTGGTCAGAGACGGCGAACATCCCTGTCTGCGCTCGATCACGGCCCGGTGTCGCAACGACCACGTCTTGGTTGCGGGCCATCTGCCACCCGCTCGGGTAGTGTATGAAGAGCAGCGGATAACTACCCTTCCCGCTGTCCTTAACGCTCCAGAAGTAGGCATAAAAATAGTGGTTTTGCAGCGGCGTCCAGCGCAAATACATGTAGAGGAACGTCCCGAACAAAGAGAACAACACGCCAAAGAAAAGCACAAGCGACTTGCGGCCCATGGCTAGTGCCCCTCCTCAGCACTTCGAGGCTTGCTTTCGGTCTCGGGCTTGGCAGGCTGACCCACTTGCAAGAGGAGTTCCATCGCTCGTTTAGACTTCGTACCGTCAGCGCGTTGTATGAACGCACGCATTTGGTCGGCGGTCACTTTGCCTTCGCTGGTGAAAGTGTAGATCAGATTTGCCACGATTGTCCGAAGCGCGATGACTTCGGCCAGGATTGCCTGTTCTCCCGCGGAGCACCGGCCCAGGCTAGCCGCAGCTAGGAGCGCATCGCGGCTCCACTCGCTGATCGACATCTGGTTATCGCGGGCGCAGGCTTCGAATCGAGCATACTCTTCCCCCGTAACCTTTGTTCCAATCGAGCGTGTTCGAGACGGTTTGCCCATGCGGACACCCCCGGAGGCAAGAGCCAACGGTCAGACGCTAGCTCAAACAAGCTCGACTTTCAACAAGTTACGATTCCATAACCTACACTGTGCGGCCCGCGCCGCGACTTCGGGCCTAACCCCCGCGAACAAAGGAGGTTCGCGCGCGGTAACCGCAGGTTACCGTACAGCACCCTTTCAGGGGTGACGTGTCAAAAACTTCTGCCGGTGCCGGAGGCACCGTCCTGCCATCGGCGCTCCTGAGACAGCCATTTGGCGACCGGACTCGCGAGGCCCCGATGATCGAAAAACTGCGCGGTTTCCGAATCAACCGAAACACCGCCGACGGAACGAAGTTGTAAGCGCCATCCGCCCGATGCTGCGAGTCTGCCTCCGGTCGCTAAGTGCCTCGGACGGCCATCCGCCAGAGGCGCGTGCCCAGCCTCAGCACCAGGTAGGGGCGGGCGATCCGCTCGCTACACCGCTGAAACGCTTGTGCGCCGGATCGACGGGGCGTTGCGTCACGCGGATTGCTCGATTGAATCCCAGTGAACCAAAACTCGGCGTCCGACAGTGCAAGCCGGTAGTTCGCGGGTGAGGATTCCTGTGCACACAAACGAAACGCCAGTTTTGTCGGAAGCGACAGCGCACGCGGTCATCCGTGACTGAAGGTACCCACATGGCCGCCTGTTGCGGATGTGTACGCATCCTGCACTTTGGTCACGACGCACTTTTGCCCTTTGCGCTAATCTAGGACCGCCTTGGACCTTGAACACATCGAGCATTTCTTTACCGAGCTGCGTGACATTCACCAGAGCGGCGTGGCTGTAAAAGAAACGTCGTACTATCCCTGCCTCTCCAATCTTTTCAATGCGACCGGCAAGAAACTGAAACCGCGCGTCCGCTGCATTATTCACCCCAGAAGTATCGGGGCCGGACTGCCTGACGGCGCTTTCCTCACGGCCGACCAGAAGTCCTCCAATGACGATCCCCTCGCCGCCGGCCTGATCCCTGCGCGCGGCGTCCTGGAAATCAAATCGGCAGCCGAGGAAGCAGGCGCCGTCGCCGGCACCGAGCAGGTCCGAAAATATCTCGCGAAATACGGCCTTGTTCTGGTTACGAATTTCCGCCAGTTCATGCTGATCAGCCGCGGTTCCGGTGACGCTCCCGAAGTGCTGGAGAGCTTCACGATAGCGGCCTCGGAAAAAAGTTTCTGGAAAGGAGTCCAAACGCCGGAGAGTCTTACGAAACGCCTTGGCGCTTCGCTCCACGAGTTTCTCACGCGCGTCATGCTCCATGCCGCGCTGCTGACCAGACCACAAGAAGTCGCATGGTTTCTGGCCTCCTACGCCCGCGACGCGCGTGCGCGCATCGAGGCCACGCCATTGCCGGGTCTGGCGACTTTGCGCAGCGCCCTTGAAGGCGCTCTGGGACTTAAATTCGAGGGCGAGCAGGGCGAGCATTTCTTCCGGTCGTCGCTTGTGCAGACGCTTTTCTACGGCGTCTTTTCCGCCTGGGTCTTGTGGAGCAAACGGCCCAGCACCACAGCGAAGGACAAATTTAACTGGCACGAAGCAGCCTGGTCGCTGCACGTCCCCGCCATCAAGACCTTATTCGAGCAGCTCGCAACCCCTTCCAAACTTCAAGAACTCGGCATCGAGGAAGTCCTTAACTGGACCCAGACCGCCCTCAACCGCGTCGTGCGCGCGGAATTCTTCTCGAATTTCGAGGAAGAACATGCGGTCCTCTACTTCTACGAACCCTTCCTAGCCGCCTTCGACCCAGACCTTCGCCGGCGTCTTGGCGTCTGGTTCACCCCGCCGGAAATCGTCAAATACATCGTCGCCCGCATCGACCGCGTGCTGAGAGACGAGCTCGGCCTGGCGAACGGTCTCGCAGACCCTGCCGTCCTCGTTCTCGACCCCTGCTGCGGCACGGGAGCCTTTCTCGTCGAAGTCCTCCGGCGGATTGAGGCCACACTGCGCGAGAACGGCGGCGACTCCCTTACTGCGCAGGATGTCAAATCGGCGGCGATCGAACGCATTTTCGGTTTCGAGCTGTTGCCCGCGCCCTTCGTCGTCGCGCATCTCCAGCTCGGGCTTTATCTCCAGAGCATCGGCTCGCCTCTTTCCAATAAGCTCCATGAGCGCGTCGGCGTATATCTCACAAACGCGCTGACCGGTTGGAATCCGCCAAAGGGCCCGAAACAAAAGCTCATTTTTCCGGAACTTGAAGAGGAACGCGACGCCGCCGATCTCGTGAAACGCGATAAGAAAATTCTGGTCGTTCTCGGCAATCCTCCGTATTTCGCTTTTGCCGGCGTCAGCCCCGAAGAAGAACAGGGCCTCGTTGAACCTTACAAGGAAGGGCTTTTCGAAGATTGGAACATTCGCAAATACAATCTCGACGAACTTTATATCCGGTTCTTGCGCCTGGGTGAACGGCGCATCGCCGACATGAGCCGCCGCGGCGTCGTCTGCTACATTTCAAATTATTCCTACCTCAGCGATGCTTCCTTTGTCGTTCTCCGCAAACGGTTTTCCGAAGAGTTCAACGCCGCATGGATCGACTGCCTCAATGGCGACAGCCGGGAAACCGGAAAATTGACGCCGGACTGCAAACCCGATCCCAGCGTCTTCTCCACGTCCTACAATCGCGAAGGCATCCGCCTCGGCACGACCGTCGGATTATTTGTCAAAAGCAGCGATCCGTCGAAATCCATCAACGTCCGCTACCGCGATTTCTGGGGCACAGAAAAGCGCGCGCAGCTTCTCGGTAGTCTCCAATACGACGGGGAGTTCAATTCGCAATATCAAAAATTGATTCCCTCTCCCGCGAACTGGTTTTCCCTCCGTCCGTCAGCCGCAAAGAAGGGATATGACGACTGGCCCTCCGTCATTGACTTTGCCGACGCCGAACCCATCAGCGGCCTGCAGGAAATGCGACGGGGCGCGCTGATGGCTCATGATGCGCAGCAGCTTGAAGACAATCTCCGGACCTATTTTGATAAGGAAATCGACTGGACGACATTCGCGGCGTTGCAGACCGGACTGTCAAAAAAAGCGGGCGCTTTCAATCCCGAGAAAGCGCGAGAGAAGCTCCGGTCATCGCACACATTCGATGCCAAGGGCATCCGCCGCTATGCGCTCTATCCTTTCGATGTGCGGTGGTGTTATTACACGCCGGCAATTCCGCTCTGGAACCGGCCGCGACCTGAACTCCTAGCGCAACTGCCTGACCGCGAGTCGTTCTTCGTCGTCCGCCGCTTTGCCGAACGGCCGAAGGAAGGCCGTCCCGCCGCTGTGACCTCCGCACTCCCTGATTATCATCTTCTGAGGCCGAATGCCGTCGCGGTACCGATGCGCCTGCGCGCCAACGCACACTCGCACGCACACAGTCCGCAAACCGGAATCGTCTTCGACAACGGCACCTCCGGCTATGCGAATCTCTCATCTACGGCCCGCGCCTACCTGTCTTCACTGACTGATTCAAATCCCGACAGCGATGAAGAACTCAGCCGCCTGCTGTGGTTTCATTCTCTGGCGACCATCTACGCCCCCGCATATCTCGCGGAACACGCCCAGGCAATCCGCGGAGCGTGGCCCCGCATTCCCCTCCCCGACCGTCTTGACCTCCTGCAGGACTCCGCACAGCTCGGCCGCACGGTCGCGGCGTTACTTGATACAGAAACTCCGGCGCTCGGCGTCACCACAGGAAAATTGCGACGCGAACTTTCCACACTCGGCCGCGTCGTCGGCCCGAAAGGCAACTTCAGCCTTGCCGTCAAGGTGGGCTGGGGACATCTGCAAAAGGACAAAGACATCGTCATGCCGGGCAGAGGACTGACCGCAGAGCGGCCGTGGACTGACGATGAGAACACGGCCATCGCTGACGGCGCCGAGGAACTCGGCCTCTCGGCCGATGCGATCAAGGCGTTGTGGGGAAAAAAGACACTCGATATATATCTCAGCAACGATGTCTACTGGTCGAACATTCCGAAGGCGGCATGGAATTACGCGATCGGAGGCTATTTCGTTCTCAAGAAGTGGCTCAGCTACCGCGAGAAAAACGTCCTTGGACGCGACATGACGAAGGATGAGGCGCGTGAGTTCACGCAAATCGTGCGCCGCGTCGCTGCCTTGCTTCTCCTCGAACAACGGCTCGACTCGAACTACCTCGCCATCACCGCCCGCACCTATGCCTGGCCCGCCCGGCCTAAAGGCCGGCAGTAACGGTCGTCGTTCATCGCGAGATCCTTCTCGACTCGGCGCCGGCCGCCTGTCCCGATGCAGCCTGCCGTGACCCGCGAATCTGCCGGGGCAGGCTCGTACACGTACGAGCCCGCTCCACTCCGATCAGCTCAATGACCCACTCCACGTGTTGCGGAAGCACCCTCATTCGCCCGTGGCAAAGCGCATTGAAGACAGTATCCGCCAGCGCTTCTTTGCCAAGCTCACTCTGTACGTTGGGATGCATGAAAATATCGACCGTGCACGCGAGCCGTAATTCGGGAAAGCGCTGAGCACAAATCCGGTTGGCTTTCTTTTCATCGATCAGGGCGACTCCGTTGTTAGCGACTGCATAGGCAACCGTTGCCGCCTCGCCGTCATCCAGGGTCATCTGGGCCGCGCCGACGACGAGCTGCTCTAAATATTCCTCTCCTTTGGCGTCGAGCTGCACGATTTCAACCTGCCCTGCGTCGACAAGTTTCTTGAGAAGGTCGGCGTCCTGCCGCTTACTTTGCCTGCCCTCTTCTAGTTCTCCGGACACAACGTCGACGACAGCCACGCGGTTAGGCAGAGCCTTGATGACCCTCTTGGCGCAGCCCGTCGCATTCACGCTTATGATCGTGCTTGCGTCGGCAACAAGGAGAGCCTGTGCGTCAGTTAGACTCGATAGTGATGCCATCGGCCTCAGTTCCTTCGCTCTCCTGGCTGTCCAATAATTCGCGCAACTCCAATCGGTCTAGCTGCAAGAGGCGCGCAAGCTGCCCCTCACTCAGAAGATCTTGCCGGTACGCTTCCGCCGCGAGCAGATTCAGACGCAGCGTCGTCGGCTGGTCCGCCTCGGCCTTGTCCTTGTCAGGTGCCGTGAGATCGCCCAGAACCTGCCTCGCATGTTCATCGGTAATTCCGCCGTTGGCCTGAAACCAGTCCCAGGTACCTGCTTTCGTCAGGTTCAGCTCTTCAAGACGGCGAACTATGGCTTCCCGCGACACGCCGAAAAAATGCGCGAGGATGATGATATGCCGGCGCGTAAGCCGGTCAGACCCGGCCGTGACTTCATGGAATTTTTGGATTACACCGCGCGCCGGCGTCAGGAATGCCCTGCCAAACGCGTTCGCGTAACGCTCCTCACGAGTGTTTTCCTTCTCTTGCCGATGCAGAATCTCGGCATGCCGCCGCGTCGAGACGAGGTGCCCCGTTTCATGACCTGCCGACTGCGTCCGCCGTTCGCGGGGATGACTCGCATTCAGCAGCATGCAGGGACCGAGCGCTTCGTCATACGCAAACAACCCTGAAATTTTACTGTCGAGCCGTCGGACATAAACCCGGACGCCGAGTTCCATTTCAAGCAGCGTCACGATGTCGGGCACCGGCCTGTTTCCCAGACCCAGGCTGTGCCGCAATTCCATTGCGTCATGTTCGGCCTGCGCCCGCACGTCGCCAGGCAATATCGGCCGCTCCGCGGGATAATTCCGAACGCGCCTGACACCGAGCAGGTTTTCCAGCTCAACCTCTGCCCTCGCGAGATTGCCCATGAGCTCAGCGGCATCAGCCGCCGCTTTGTCCTTGCTCTCGATCAGTTTCCGGAAACGCGGCGCGAGATCGACGTGAATAGCTTCCCGACGTAGCAACGCATTGACGGATGTTCCGTAGGCCTTCGCCAGTTTCTGCAGCTCCCTCATCCTCGCGCGGCGCTGCCCCTGTTCCATCGCGACGAGTGTAGTGCGCGCCACATCTATCGCGTTCGCCGCGTCTTCCTGGGTGAACTTTGCGTTTTCTCGGGCCACACGCAACCGCTCACCGACATTTTCCGGGCTCATCTGTTCGAGGAGATTCATGACTGCACCCCCTTGGCCCAATTGCCCAAGAATGAAGTCCGTCCGAGAGAATCCATGAAATCCTTCCATTCCTTTTCGTGTTGAGCCAGCAGCCGGTCCAGCTTCGAACGGACATCCGATTCCGCAAGGCAGAGAGACTGGCCTAGCTGAAATGCGCAGAGACTTAGCATTCCGGAATTCGACGGCGATTTTCGCAGTTGAGCCAGATGGTCCAGGTGAAGGGCTCCTGCAATGGCGTATTGTCGCAGCGCCGTAGTTACTTTCTTTTTGGCAAACGATCCGGCCGCACCCGCTTCGAAGCTTGCCGCCGAAAGATTCTCCCAGACGTAAGTCTCTTTTGGTTCGCTAAGGCCTGCCCCATGCACGCTCAGCCGCCTCAACAGGCAGGCGGCACAAATCCCGCATTGCCGCTTTTTCCCCGCGACACTAACGTGCCGCGTTTGCTGCCAGCACGACCAGGTGCTTGCCCACGAAGAACCATCCTTGCACTCATCGACGAACTTCCTCAGCGTCTCAGCCTTGGTCAGCCAGAGCTGCGTGAAGCTGAAGCGCACCTTGTGATGAAGCAACGCCTCCAGAAATCTTTCCATCCGTTCTGTGAAAAGCGGGTGACTGCGGTAATCCTCGCAGCCCTGCCCCACGGTAACGAGCGCGGGCCCCAAGGCCCCCTGCCCGCTTTCCGGGACGATGACCTGGCTGGCTTTCGTGAGGTACGCCGCGAGGCCACTGATCAACGCGAACTTGAACCCCCGCGACCTTGCGCTCGATTCAACAAACGGCTTCGTGCCCGCACGAACGTGGTACGGCACCGACGTGAATGGTTGTCTCATCCGCGACAAAGCCTGGCCATCGCAGGCTTTTGTTCCGAGGCGCACGCGAATCAGCTTGTCGCCCATTTCGCGGTCAAGAATTCCGGCAACGCAGCGCGAATCCAGCCCATCGCTGAAAGGGATTACAGCACTCAAGTCAGCAGGAAGATTGAATTGACCCTGGGACGGCGCGCTCACCGATTTCTTGCGTTTACAAAATTCGATCGTCCATCGGTCGCCGGTCAAAAAATTCAGGACTTCATGCAATGCGTCCAATACCGGCTTGCTGTTCCAGTGCCGCGGATCGTGGACGGGGATGACGAGCTGAAAATCTCTTTGCCAGCTCATCTGCGGGCGTCTCTGCACCTTGTCCGCGAATTCAACGGCGGCCGCCACGAGCATGGCGTCATAAACAACCGGCTCCCACTTCGCTATGCAATAAGTTTCGAGCCGCTCGGTCGAGAACTGGACGTTCCGGCCAACCTGGCATCGCATCCAGCCGTTTCGTCCGCGCGTTGCATTCTCCATCACATGGACATTGAGCGATGGACGCAGGAAAAGTTCGCTTTTTTCCACTACCCTCACAGCTTCACCCCGTCATCCAGGCCTTTCCGTCTGGGCGCTTGAGTTTCTGACTTCGATTCAGGATCTAGAATCCGTCGTGCAACGCCGCCTATGTCGGCGCTGCCGATTGCCTGTTCGATTCTTTCCCTAACCCTATTTGCCCGCGGCGCCGTCGATTCGCGGCAATAATGCTCTTCGACTTGCCGGGCTCCCCGCGCTGCGCGGTCCATCAGAGCGTCCTTCAAAGCACTCTCCGGAATATCTTTTGCGCTGTTCCCGTTCGCGGCCTGCTGAAGGGCATAATTCAGAACCGCGCGCGCAAGCCCGGCGCCCGCCGCATTTCTGAGACCTTCCAGTGAAGGCGCTACATCGTTTTTGAACAGCGAAGCCTCTTGATCTGCACAAACTCTTCGGAGGCTGCCAAAGAATTCCGGGCTGATTTCTCCCCGGCAGTCTTCCTCTAACGCAGGAAGGATGGCATCGCGGATTTCATCGGTTCCGAAAGCGTCATTGTCTGCGCTTTCCGCAACCCGCTTCCAGCCCTTCCGCATGGGCAAACTGCGATGTGGACCGTCACTCATTGAAACACCCGATGTCAGAACTATGCTACATAAATGCTGACAATGTCAAGTGTCATGTTTTATTGCAAAAAAACTTGACACTCTCTCCCGGCGAACTCACAATTCTACTGTGAAAAAGCGACTAGCCAAGACAAGACGTTCGGGCCGCATCACGGCCGTCATTGCGCGGAGGATCGAATCTGAAGGCGAACGCCTTTGGCGGCCTCAGGACTTTGCCGATCTCCCCCCAAGCGCCGTCCTGCAGGCCCTCTCTCGCCTGACGCGCCGGGGTCGCCTTGAACGCCTGAGCAAGGGCGTCTACTACAGCACCCGGCAGACGGCCTTCGGCAAGAGCCGACCGAACCCGGCCGCGATCCAGAAGCTCGCCTCACGGCGCAAGGGCGTTTTCCCGTCCGGCATCGCCGCCGCCAATCTTCTGGGATTCACGACACAGACGGCGGGGCGGCGAGAGCTTTCCACCAGCGCCCTCAGCCTGCCGCGCAAACTCGTCGGCAGCGACACCGTCATTCATACGCGCAGGCCGGAAGCATGGGCCGGGCTCTCCGAGAGCGATGCGGCGCTGCTCGATTTCATGCGCCGCGCCGGACGGACAAGCGAGCTCTCGCCGGATGAAACCATCCGCCGTGCCCTCGCACTCTTCTCAGAAAACGAACGCTTCGAGCGGTTAGTTAAAGTTGCGCCTTCCGAGCCTCCGCGCGTCCGCGCGATGATCGGCGCCATCGGCGAACAGTTGGGGAAGAACCGCGCGGCGCTGCGCAGCCTGCGCAAATCCTTGAATCCCTACTCGCGGTTCGACTTCGGCCTGCTGGCCGGACTGCGGCACGCCCGCAACTGGCAGGCCAGGGAGCGAAGCTGATATGAAGCTTTTTGAGCATAAGGATTTCGAGCAGGCGATTCTGCGAGCGGTGGACCATTTTAGCGCGCGGAAATTGCGCCCGGCGATCATCGAGAAGGATTACTACGTCACGGAGGCGCTGCGCATCATCGCCGCCAAGGCTCCCGACAAGATCATCTTCAAGGGCGGCACGAGCCTGGCGAAAGGCTGGAACCTGATCCAGCGTTTTTCGGAAGACATCGATATTTTTCTCGATCCCCGCGCCTTCGAGCCCGTCCTCGGCAAGAACGGCATCGACAGGGAACTCAAGGCGCTGCGCGATGCGGTCGCTGCCCACCCCGCGCTCACCTTCGTCGCGGCGGAGAGCCAGACCATCGGCGGATTCGGGCGCAACGACCGCTTCTCCTACGCACAACGCTTCGGAGGCACCGGCGAAGTTGCCAACCGCGTCCTCCTCGAAGCCGGCACAGCCAGCGGCCGCGAGCCCACAACCGTCGTCAAGCTGCGCTCCTATCTGGGACAGTTTCTTGAGGAAACAAAAACCTCACTCGGCACAGATGACGAGGGACCGTTTCCGCTGCGCCTGCTGCATTTCCGCCGCACTTTCGTCGAGAAAATGTTCGCGATCCACAGCAAGGTGGAAATTCTCAAGCGCGACAAAACGCCCCTCGGAACCTATTCGAGGCACTATTACGACCTGTTTCAACTGGCGGCGCAGGCGGAAGTCATCGCCATGCTGAAGTCTGGCGAATACGCCGATATAAAGAAGGATTACGACGCGATCAGCCGCGAATACTTTCCGAAAAGCTATTTCTATCCCGAGGGGATGAGCTTCGCCAAAAGCGGGGCCCTGTTTCCGCCGGCAGACCTGGCCAAGATCATCAGCGTTGAATACGAAGTACAGTGCAAATTGCTCTGTTACGGCCCGTATCCGTCGTGGGAAGAGATTCAGGCAAAGTTTCAGGAGATTCGAGACCTCTTGTAGACTCCACACATGATTGCCGGACCACTCCTCGAAGGAAGTGAATAGTAAACCCTCCTCTCCCGACGAGTTTTGAAAAGGCTACACGGCGTTTCAGCAGCACGAGAGAAGAGACGCCATGTACAAGATAGTAACCTTCCTAGTGAGTTTTGCGCCCGCCCTGCGGACATCGCCGATAGTGTTGGCGTCCTGCTGCTCACCTGGAACCAAGCCTTTTACAGCTGATGCCGACGATGATGAGCATGATGACGGCCATGGCCGAGCCGATGGCGGCCGCAGTCAGGCTGCTAGTGGTGATGGCGCTCTATGTGGCGGTGATGATGGCGCCGTCGTCGTCGGCAGCGTCGGAGGAGGGCGGAGTCATCGCAGCTCAACAGTCTCTAGATGGTGCCCCGAACACAAAAGTGAAAGAAATTCGCCCTTAGTTCGTCGGCCCTCCAATACTTGCAGAATTGCTTCGACAATCACCTTGTTGGTGATGAGAGTAACTCCATTGTTGAAGGAGTTTTGGATTGCAGTCGCTACGAAGGAGGGTTTCCCCACCGTTACAAATGCAGTTGGCTTTTCTCCTACTTGCGTCTTGCCCAGCACTTCGAACGCATCCGTATTGGAGACCTGGCCACGCTTGCTCGTCTTACACTCAATTTGGATGTTCCCTCCCTGCGTTTCAATCAATAAATCCGCACAGCCCTGGATTTTCTTGTCGTCAAGGAGCTTGACACTCAGCGAAATGGACCGAAGAAGGTTGTATACTGCCACCTCGAAATCCGTCCCCATTGATTTGTAGACTGCTTCTACGGCCGATTTCGTCGAGACCCTTTCTCCACGACGGACATGTTCTGGGAAAAGAGACAAGGAGCTCACTTCCAAGTATTTGACGATCGCTTGTTTGAGGTTCTGAACCTGTTCATTCTCTTTTATCGTTTTAACAAGGTCGGAATCCGACGCCTCAAGAACTTTGGTGAGATCGTCTAATCCTTGTTCGACCAGTGCCTGCACTTTGCCTCTTCCGATTCCGGAGAGAGGGACTCCAACCGAGCTGTGATTGCGGACTACCTCCATCAAAGGCACTCCGCCTTCCGCCACGCCGTAGAGGAGTCGTTTCCTCAACATAGAGAGGAAGTGGCCAAGGGGCGGACTTATCTTCAGTTGGGGTAGTCGAGCGAACGCCACCGCAGCATCCAACATCCACGCTAAATGGTCCGCGGAACCTCTGATGTTGCCTTCCCTTAGGTTCCTGAAGGGTCCACAAATTTTGTTGTAAGCCGAGCCCCGCGTCCATTCCGAAAGCACCCATGCTGTCATCAAAGTCGCGTCGGGGTTGTCGGGGTGCTCGAACCTTCGTATACAGCAGATAGCTTCTCGTTGGTCATATAGGAATTCCTTTGCTCTATAGTCCCAGTAGAGAAGCCCGGCTTCCGTCTGACACTCCAGGAAAGCATGTAAAACCGGCGACAGGAGGCTCCTCTCTTTCTTTCCTGCAACGAAATCAGCCACCACTTTTAAGCGCTCGATGATTCGAGTGGCGGTCTCGGGCTCGATGTTCTTCTGAGCCGTAATCCGTCCTTTGTCGGTAGCCCTGTACTTTCCTTGCTTGGGCTGGAATAAGAAGCCGTCGTCTTCCAGTTTTCCCAAAACCCTCTGCACGGCCTCAATGCGTGCCGCTAGGAGTGCAGGGTTTTTTTCTTGAGAAGCAGTTCCGAACAACGATTGTCTGAGGAAAGTCTGAACCTCATCGACGGTAGCCGCAACTTGAGAGGCGACTAGATTCAGCGCAAGAAACGGAAGGGAAGTGTCTTCAAGGGCGGATACTACGGGCTCCACTCTCTCTGATAAATAGTCGTTCATCCGTTGACGGTCTTTGGCAGAACGGCAAAGCAGAATGGAAGTTCCACCAGCGTCCTTGAGTCCTCTTCGGCCTGCGCGCCCTGCCATGTTTATGTATTCCCGTTGATCGATATACGAGTCAAGCCAGCGCCGGTAAACGTCGTCGAAAACGACGACTGCTATCGGAAGATTTACACCCTGGCCGAGCGTAGTCGTCGAGTAAGTCACCAGAATGTCGCCTTCTCTGATTTTTGCCTCCAAGACCTGCCGTTCTTCCATCGATAGGTCGCTGTGGTGGAAAGCGATTTCTCCTTCCACGACTTCCACCAGGGACCGACCGGTGGGCCCACCCTCGGATACAAAAAGCAGGAGTTGCTTGAGTTGTTGAACGCCTTTCCTGATGACAGAGGTTGATTTGCGCGTTGCCTCCCGATGCGTTCGAGCAAGCTCTTCAGCTCTTTGTTTAGTCATACAGAACACGACAATCGGAGTCTTCTTCTCCGCCAGAAGATGATGAACGATTTTCAAAGTGTCAGTACTACCCGTGGGATTGGATCGCTCATTTAAGTCTGTTTGACCCACACCAAAAACTTTGGAGTAGACGGTCGATGCCGTCCAGACCTCCTCAGTCAGGGGAATATCTCTGCCAGTAATCCTGCACACGTCAGCCTGAACCCATTTGGCTATATCCTCAGGATTGGCCAGAGCGGCCGAGAGTCCGAGCATCTGGATCGAGGGGTTCTGGACGCGGACAGTTGTCATTAGCGTTTCCAGAGTCAGTCCACGCACGCGTTCCCCAAGCGTCTGTACTTCATCGACCACGACAAGGCTGATGTGCTTGAGGAGTCCGGGATTCTCTTTGAGGATGGAGTAGAACTTTTCGTATGTTGCAAACGTGACTTTGCATTGACTCAAGTTTTCGTCATCGAACTCACGGTCACCCGTAGTGATGCCAACCCTCATTATGGGTTCATGCCCCTGCGTCCAGAACCTACGGAATAGTTCATATTTCTCCTCGGCTAGGGCTTTCAGTGAAACGAGATAAAAAGCCCCCTTTGCATTGAGGGCATGCTGGACAGCAGCCAACTCAGCGCAGAGCGTCTTACCGGAGGACGTAGGAGCGGCGATAATCAGGTTCCTTCCTTCGAATAGCCCCTTAGCGACGGCAAGTCGTTGGATAGGATTCAACGAGGCGAACTTTCGTTCCTCAAGAACATCGACTACGCCTTGCGGAAAGCCATACTTAGTGAGACTTCGGATTGGAAGCTCTTCTGATGCCACCTTTGTTGACATAGTTGTTGCCTTCTACGTAATTATACTTGTAGATGAGAGGACTCGGGAGCGAATGCCTACCCTATTAGTCTAGACTCTGTTTCCACTAGCACTTGCCATCCCATCCGCTATAACTTTCCCGCAGCGGAATTGTTCACAATCGCAGGAGCTAATCGGTGACGGCGTGCCCAATAAAACTCGAGAGCCGCCATTCGCATTCCCTCGCGGCAACCGGCTCGCTCGGCTTCCGACTTGCGCCAGGGCGTGCAGGTCGGTTCCGTTGTCAGTTGCTCCTCGATTGTTTTCTCGAGCTGTTCAGAGTTGGTGATTCCATCCCTGAATTGTGCTTCAAGCCGTGCTCTTGTGATGTTCTGCGCTTCGATCCGGGCAAAGCGATACTGCTGAAATTCCCGATTCATTGTGCGATCTCCTTTTGTTGGGGTTAGTACGGCAAAAAATTGCGGCTGCCTACCGCAATTTTTTTGAAAAAGTTTGGAACGCATACGTGTGAATAAGGGGGCACTCTGAACACGTGCCCCCTTCGTGGATTGTCAGTGAGTCAGAAATAACCTGCCGTCCGCATTGAAGACCTGGCGCAAAATGACTCTGGCCTGGCAGAGATAGCGGTGTACATCTCGCTTTGGAATCCCCATAGCTTCAGCTATAGCCTCGGGATCAAGGATCGGCCGTCCTCCCCTTTGACGTTCCCATTTGTCAGGGTCTCCCGATGCCGTGTATGCGTGCGCTTTCAGGGCAGCATCCGGGCCAAGGGCCGCAATGCATTGGAGCGTCGCGCGAACGGGATCGCGCAAGTAGGGCCAATTCGTTACCTGCTCTAATAGCTCTCTGGTCATAACGTCCTGCTCGACGGTGTTACGGAAGGGCTTTCTGTGAGTGCGAACGGTTCTGACATCCGCGACTGGACGAATGCCGCTATATTCCTGCCTCATAAAATAGCTTCGCAACGTCCCGTGATACAGCACACGTAGCAGAAACCTCCGAAAAGCATCGGTTCCCGGTCTAACACTACGGTTGAACTGAAATACGTAAATCGCGGCTTCGACTGCTCCGTCATACATCAATTCAATCTGCCAGTCAGACGGGTGGAAGAATAGCAAGTACGCTTTGCGTTTTGCTGCCTTCTCCGCCAAGGGAAGCGTGCAAGCAAGAAACAGGTCCAATGCTCTCGGATGGTCGTGGTCGTACCGGTAGACAACTTCTGCAATCTGGATACGAAGCATCCGGTGAGCGGCGGTGAATATATGGTGCAATAGGGCCGACATCTGTACTTCATCGAGCGATGGAATTTTCTTACTGCCTAGCAAATCACTAATGGTTTCAAGCATGGTTGGTGTATCTCCTTTGGTTTGAAGAATTGGGCCTTTGCAGGCCAATAAAAAACATTCGTTTCATGGGCAGCGAGGAGGGAGCGAAGAAAGGCGCTGTCAATCCCTGAAGCGCAGCGGAACCGGAGGGCGCGGAAGCGAGCACGGCGCGGTTTTCGGTTTATGCGCCGCGCAGAGCTGCACAAGCGGGATTGACAGGAGGAGCCGACCGGAGCTCCAGGATTCGCATGAAACGAATGCGGGGGGATATCAGCAGGAAGGTTACGGCGGAGATGGGGCAGGGTTTTTGAGCTAGCCGGGCCTTCTACCAAGTAGCCTTCGACGAAGAAAACCGGAGGCGCGTGGCTGAGCGCCTCCGGTTTTCAAGCACCGTCTTGCTCGCTGCTTCAGTGGGTCGGCATTCCGACCATTCGAAAGATTTCCACCAAAATCGCGAGGACTAGCGAGAACTTCTGGGGGACGACAGATCCGCTCAAGTGCGCCAGGAGATCATTTAAACGCTTACGTGCGGAGGAGCGAATTTGTACCAGACAAAACAGTTCGTCAGTAAATATTGTTTCGGGGAAAAACTATTAAAACCCTTTGCAATGGTCACCACGTGATGTATGTTGCGCATCACTGCAGCGGAGTCCAGATGCCACGTGCCGAAGCGTTTCGCTGCTCCACCGGCATAATCCGTTCGTTTTGGAATTGAGAGTCGGAGATGAGTTCGTTCTCGATGAGTCGTTCCCGAATTGCTCCGCTTGCGGCAGGGAAGACGAGAAGCGACCGTGCATCGGTCAAGCGGGATGAGCAGGCTGTGGACACAAGCGGCGAGGGCTTGATGGCCCGGCTCAAAGATGGAGATCAGGAAGCGTTCACCACACTCTTTGATCGGCACGTACGTTTAGTGCGGCGAATCTGCGCTAGGATTCTCCGCAATGAGACCGAGGCTGAGGATGTAGCGCAGGAGGTTTTCCTATTTGTACAGAGGAAGTCCAACCTCTTCGATAGCTCAAAAGGCTCGGCCCTCTCTTGGATCGTTCACATGGCCTATCAGAGAGCTATCGAACGGAGGCGGTATCTCGTAGCACGGCATTTTTACACCCGAGAGGATATCTCGGAAACCGACGAGCGTGTGGCCGGCCAGCCAGTGATCGAGGACGACTACTGCCCGGAAGTTGTATTTGGACGGAATGGCCTGGAAAGACTGCTGGCTTCGCTATCGGAAGATCAGCGCGAGACTTTGCGTCTGCACTTCTTTCAGGGATATACCTTGGCAGAGATAGCAGCGAATCTGCATCAGCCACTTGGCAACATACGACATCATTATTACAGGGGCCTGGACAAGCTTCGAAAGCAGATGTTTAGGAAGTAAGGCCCGAGAGATTTGACTTCAATACTGACTAGCAGGCAGTGCGAGAACTGGATAATCCGCCAGTCTGATTCGCCAGAGGCTAGTGCGCACGCGAAGTTCGATTTTCCAGTTGTTGGAGAGTCAATCGTGAGTTCAACTGCTGTTCGTATCGCCCAAATGCTTCGTCCGCAGAGATCTGCTGTTGAGGTGCAAACCAGCACCTCCGCAAAAGCGAAAGAGAGCGACGAACAACTCATCGCGCTTATTGCGAAGGGCGAACAGGATGCTCTCGATTGCTTGTTCTTAAGATACAAGCGCATCGTCCACGGCGTTGGAGTACGCATCCTGAGAGACACAGCGGAAGCAGAGGATCTAGTCCAAGACGTCTTTCTCTTTATTCGAGCGAAATGCTCGATATTCGACCCGTCTAGGAGCTCCGCCGGTTCTTGGATTGTTCAGATGGCGTACCAGCGCGCTTTCGACAAGCGCCGCCGCCTCATGGCGCACGGCCACTATTCGCAGACGGGAGCCGTGGCTGACACGGACCATATGACAGGAAGTTGGCGAACGGAAGCTGATTACTCCCCTGATGTCGTTTTTGGCCGAAATGGGTTAAGCAGATTCGTCAAAAACCTTTCTGTGGATCAACGGGAGACGCTCCGTCTTTTCTTCTTTGAGGGATACACTCTGACGGAGATCAGCCAGAAGCTAGGCCAGTCTCTTGGAAATATCCGAAACCATTATTATCGCGGCCTGGACAAGTTAAGAAAGCAGATGTTTGGAAGCAGTAGTTACGAAGGGTGAGAAGCATGTCAAATCCGAAAAACGAAGCGGACGATGACGGATATGTGTCCGGGATTGGACCGCACGAGCGGTTCATCGAGCTATGCGCAATCTCCACCTCCGGTGAGATCACCGAAGAGGAGCGAATTCGCCTGGACAAGCATCTCGAGCACTGCGGCGAGTGCCGTCAGGCTCTGAGGGAATTTCAAGCCGTAGCCGACGTCGGCGTACCACTATTAGCCACGGCGCTGGCAGAGTCTGGTGTGTCCGCGCGAAGCCACACTCTTGCCGAGCCTCACGAGTCGGCCGTCGCCAGTAAGCGCGCAGCTAACAATTCCAGCGGCGAATGCGATCTCGTAGAACCGCCGGAGCAGATGCCGTTCGAGGCCCGAAGCTCCCGCCATCGCTCGCAAGTGAATTGGAATCACGTCTGGATGTCGTGTGCTGCCGCCATCATGCTCACCATTGCCTTGGGGATCTATTCGTATCAGCTTGGAACACGAGGCGCTGCCCGCGTAGAACAGTCCTCAACCTCGAACTTCCGCAGCAAATTGGACGCACTCGAACGACAGTTGAGCGATGCCGGCCATCAGCGCGAAATTCTTGGAGCGCAACTTGCGGCACGCACTCGCGTGATCCGAGAACTGCGTCGCAAGTTGCGAACCGAATCTGCGGATATGGCGGACACAAAAAATACCGAAGCCAAGCTTGAGGAGTCACTCCAGAACGCTCTAGATAACGGCAAGCACTTGATGCAACAGCGAGTCAGCGAAAGTCAAGCTCTGAGTGTCGCCCAAGCGTCCTTACAGAAAGCTGAGGACCAACTCGTTTCCCTAGAGCAACAGCGCGATCAAGAGCAAAATATCAGCGAAAGCCTACAAGCCCAGGTCAAAGACCTGAACGATGAGTTGAGACAGAGCCAAGAAACCGTCAGCAAACAACAAGATCTTCTCGCTGACGATCGCGACATCCGCGATTTGATGGGGGCGCGCGACCTTTATATTGCCGAAGTGTACGACGTAGCGCGCGACGGCTCGACGCGCAAGCCCTATGGCCGGGTTTTCTACACCAGAGGCAAATCGCTGATCTTTTACGCTTACGACTTGGATCAGCAACCCGGAGTAAAAAATGCCAGCACTTTCCAGGCGTGGGGACAAAGCGGTCCGGACCGACAAGGCGCCATAAATCTTGGCATCTTCTATGAGGACAACAAAACGAATAAGCGCTGGGTGTTGAAGTCGGACGATCCGCGCAAACTCGATGAAATTAACGCAGTTTTTGTTACGGTGGAACCGCGTGGAGGAAGCCAGAAACCGAATGGTAAGTCTCTGCTATTCGCTTCACTGAGGATTCAACCCAATCATCCGTAGCCTGCGACGTTGGACAGTCGGGCTTCCAATGCGGAAGACGCTTCGTCTCCGCGATGCCCTAAACAACGCCAGACGGCGCGCGCTGTGCTAAGTAGTTGGACAAGCCCCTATCGCTATGGCAGTCCAACCACATTAAGTCTCAATTTGCGCAAGTGCTTGGCGAAACGGTCAGAGTAAATGCGAGATATTTTCCCAAAACACAAGGCAAGAGACAAGTGCATGACCCAATGGCTGTGCGGAACGTTCTGGTTTGAGTTGAGACGGCTTAACCCGAAAAACTCCCCTGCGACCGCATTATTTCAAGTCGATTCCTTCATTTTTAATGGCGACTTGACTTCCTTGAGGTCTAAGTTGTGCAGTTGCATGCGTAACTGAATCAGGATTCTCGGAGATGCGTTTCGAATTCCTCGACAAGGATTTTCAACTGACGTAACTCTTGTGGATGGTACTTGCCCAGGTATCTACTAATTCTCGCATTTCGCATCAAAGACTCGGCATATCGACAACAAACTGTTAGTTTCAATTCATCGATGCAAAGGTTCTGCGGAGGCTCGCCCGAGAGACCTAACAAATGTACCAGTCGGGTCTGATGCCATTTCCGATAACATTCTCCTCCGTCTTGATCGAAAGACTTCATTGGAGCGTGTTCTCCTCTCGCTGAAGCATCAGCTTGAGAAAGCCGGGAATTGAGCTCATTGACTCGGCTCGCAGAAGCGTGACGAAATGTTCATCGGAAAATAGCCGTGTAAAAATACCGCTGAACGTATCAAGGTGCTTGGCTACCACCTCGGCTCGCACAGGTAAAGCCGTGCTGTATCTCTCATAAACAGCATGACCCGTAATTCCACTTGCCTTGTTATGCTGCTGCGCCTTCTCCCAATGCTTTCTCAACCTCATTCCTCCACGTCCATGGGACAGCGACCAAATGCCTCGATAAGCGGCTGGAGTGTAGGGAAGCAGTAAAGCTGCATGAACGGGGGGTTGTTTTCTCGCTTGCTGTAGATGACGCCGTGGAATGCCGAAAATGCAGGTACCACAAAGTAATCCATAATTGTTTGATCGGGAGGAAGTAATCGAGCGATTATCAAGATATCTTCCGTCCGCCTCTGAAGAAACGAAAGACGCCAGAGCATTTGACCATAATGTATTCTGCCGCGTCCCAAGCGCCCCGTGGCACACTTCACTCGCAAAGTGACATTTCCATTGACGAAAAGTATGCCTGGGCCGGGTCTCCATTCTGCGCTTCCATCGACGGCGCGAATTTGGGCGCAAATCTCGTTGCAGAGAGTGTATCGCAGGCGCTTTATTACACTCGTAATGCGGTCGTACACAAGATCTCTGGGCAACGGATAACCAATCCGCCTGTACGCCCCATTAAGGCTTCCGAAATGGTTCTTATAAGCCTCTACAGACGGAATATCTTTCCCGGCGTTTATCAAATCAGAGTTGAGACGCCCCTTTCGCTTCCACAATTGCCGCAAGCCTTCAAGCATCTCTGAGTCCACCAGCGGCCGTGTTTCCTCTCGGACAAGCTCGTTAGCTCTCAGCCATTGTTTGCCACTAATAATTGCTGGAAAGGATTGCTCGCGAATCCGCCAATGGTCGGGTGAAAGATTCCTCCCGCAACGTTTCTTGGCGTAGGCGTAGGCGCCTTTGTAAACGGGATTCCTAAGGAGATGCTTCACCTTCACAATATTCCACGGGCGTTTTCCCCAGAAGCATTTCCGCTGATTCAATACCTGAGCAATTTGATGACGCGTTTTGCGCTCTTTCGTGCATAGGTCGAAAACCAGCTGAATCGTTTCTACCTCTTCTCCTGGTCCCGGCGTCAAAACAACACGGTCCGTGCTTACACTTTTACACTCACCGCATTTGAGTATCTGTTTTGACTCGCCGTTTTGGCCCACAATTCGCCGCCGCATTCCGAAAGGCGCAGGCCCACCCTGCCACCAGCCCATATCCGCAAGACGACGTTGACCGGCACTGACTTTCACTGATAGCTCGCGGCTGTACTCTCCTGCCATAGTCCGCTTCAGCGCCTTGAGCAGGTTCGAGACGGTACTATCGTCGTTCTCGAATTGCTCGGCGCAATAACGAACCGTAATTCCGGCCCTTTTACACAGGAATTCGTAGTGCGCGGCTTCATCCGAGTCTGGAAAGCGTCCCCACCGGCTCACGTCATAGACGAGGATCACGTCAAAGTCGGCAGAACCTGATTGAACGAGATCGAGAAGCTCTTGTAGTCCTGTCCGGCCTTTGATCGTCGTCCCGGACTTCCCCTCGTCTGTAAACGACCTTACGATCCCTATACCGTGTGCAGCTGCATACAGAGCGATTGCGGCTACCTGATTGGCGATTGAGTATTGCTGATGTTCTGTACTCATGCGGAGGTACTGCGCACCACGCCGAAGCTGGGTTGAAGGCGGGTTAGAAGGCTGCGACTGCATTCGTGCTCTCGACGAGTCCTGGAAGACTAGCACACATCCTAAAAAGGATTGTCCTCGTGTTTAAGTGCGGCGTGGCTAGCTGACGAGCTAACGTTGCCCGTTACGCTCAGGTCTTAAGACACAACACGCAAGGGCTGGAACGTCAAACACGGGTGTTACCGCCAAAATTAACCACGCAAGGCTACTCCTTACTCTCGGGTCAGCCTTCGGCTGGTCGTTCTTCGCTACATTCGTTTCACAGCGAAGTTTGGCGCTCCGGTCGGCTCCTCCTATCAATCCCGCTTGTGCAGCTCTGCGCGGCGCATAAACCGAAAACCGCGCCGTGCTCGCTTCCGCGCCCTCCGGTTCCGCTGCGCTTCAGGGATTGACAGCGCCTCCCTTCGCTCCACCTCCGCCAACTGTGAAACGAATGTTTTTTATTGGCCTGCAAAGGCCAAATTCGTGAAGCGAGGATGGAAAGGCCATGAACCCTAAGGGACCCGAGTTCTTCGTGGACGCTAGCGTAGTTGCGCAATTTCTGGGGGTTGCCCGAGAGACTGTTCTCGCGCTAGCGCGCCGAGGAGAACTCCCTGCTCATGAGCTGCCGAGTGGAACGAAGCGGCTCCGTCGCACATGGCGGTTCAAATTATCCGAAATTTCGGCGTGCATGGAGAAAACACGCAACGACAGTTAGTCGGCGCGGTCCGACTTATTTTCTGAGCCACGGCGTAGTAGAGTAGCGTCTGAAGACGGTCCTCTGTCGCTGTGGAAAGGGTTAGCAAACATGGCAGACAGAGGAAAAGGTTGGTTGACGAAGGCACACCGCAAGAAAGGAGATGTTTGGTTGCATCATTTCTACGTCACTCGCGATTTGGATGGCGCGCGAGTCGAAACCTGCTGCACGGTTGGGCTGGTCAGCAAGTTCCCTCGGAAGACGGACGTGTGGGCTGAGGTAGAACGTCGTCATCAGGTTGGTTTTGCTGGCCGGATGACGATTGCGGCGCTAGTTGAGTCGTACCGAAGGGTAGAACTTCCGCACAAAGCCTACTCCACGCAGGAACTCCACAAGAAAATCTTAAACGATTACATCATCGTTCGTTGGGGCAGGACTTACGTGGACGAAGTTCGAGTGCTGGAGCTCAAGAAATGGTTCATGGCGATTGCCGAGGAGAAAAAACTGGCCGCCCAAACCGTTCAGAAGATCAAGCAAGTTCTTGGTCGGCTGTACGCTTATGGCGGAGAGAACGAACTCGTCCCTGCGAACCTAAACCCCGTCAGAGCTTGCAACATTAGGGGCGTCGGGACAAGGGGAAAGAGTAAGGCCATCGTGGTTCCTCCCGAGATCGCGTGGAAAATCGCTATGGAGTTGCCCATCAAGCATCGCACTCTGGTGCTCCTGGCTGCGGGTACTGGGATGCGCGCGAGCGAGCTCCTGGGCCTGCGGTGGGGCGATATCGACTTTACCGCCAGAACGATTCGCCTGAATCGTACTTGGCGGTGCGGTCAGATTGGCGATGGCAAGAGCGACGGAAGCCGCAAGCCAGTGGTAATAGGCAAGCGGGCCACGGACTTCTTGTTGGGATGGCACCGCGAGACACCATACGCAGCAGCGACGGATTGGGTGTTCCCGAGCTTCAAGCTGAAGGGTGCGAAGCCGATTTCGGGAAGCCAGTTTGTGAAAGACTACATCCGCCCACGCTTCATTGAGTACTGCTTGATTGACGAGGCGTATAGGGGGCGGGCTGGCCTTCACGCTTTCCGCCACTCGTTGGCAACCGTACTGATTACCGAGGAGCAAGTGGATCCGAAAACGGCCCAGGAAATCCTACGACACGCAAAGCCCGACATCACGTTGGATATTTATACGCATGCGCAGGATGCCGCGAAGCGCGCGGCTCTGGAACGTTTCGAATCTCGGCTTGTGCAGTAACAAAACAAATGCTGGTAGGAAAATACAGGTAGAAAATGGAGCGTAGACTTGAAATGGTAGGCCCGTGCGGACTCGAACCGCAGACCTCGTCCGTGTCAAGGACGCGCTCTAACCAACTGAGCTACGGGCCTTTAGTTTTGGGGTCACATCTGCAACGCAAACGATTAGCCCCCAAAATTCCAATCGCTTGCAAGGCCCACAGCGCTACCGTGTCAAGGTAGCGCTCTAACCAACTGAGCTACGGGCCTATAGCTTCCGAACATTTTAGCACATCGGCGACCGTCATCATTCGCGTGCCAATCCGTTTTTACGCCGCGCGCTCCACCACCACCGCCGTCCCGTACGCCAGCACTTCCGTGACGCCTTGCATTATTTCGTTCGCATCGTAGCGCACGCCGATGATCGCGTTCCCGCCGCGCTCCGCCGCGTGCTCCATCAACAGCTCCAGCGCATCCTCGCGGGTTTTCTCGCACATATCCGTGAACAGCGTGATGTTTCCTCCCACGATGGTTTGCAGCGACGCGCCAATGTTCCCAAAAATGCTTCGCGAACGCACAATAATCCCGCGCACCAGTCCCAGCGACCGCACGATGCGATATCCCGGCAGCTCGAAAGTCGTCGTCACCATGCTCATGTCTACTCTTCCGTTCACACTGCCTCCTTATCTCCCTATTGTCATTCCGAGCCTGCGTACCGTGGCGCGAATGCGACCAGCATTCGGCGAGGAATCTATTTTTCTCTTTTATGTGGATCGGAAGTGCTGACCACGATAATGCACATCACCGCTGCATTACCGGTATTTCCACGTTCGACGGATATTTCCTCGAACGGTAAATCCTCTGTGTCGCCTTGATATAATCACTGGCGGCTGCCTTGAAAATATTCGGCACAAATTTCTGCGGATTGCGATCGATAATAGGAAACCACGTGCTCTGCACCTGCACCATGATGCGGTGTCCCTTCAAAAAACAGTGGTCGTTCGTGTGCAAATCAATCGTGTACGGAGTCACTTGATTCGGCACAATCGCTTCCGGCTTTTCGAAACTGTTGCGGAAACGCCCGCGAAAAACTTCGTTAGCGATCATCAACTCGTATCCGCCCATCGATGGCTCCGCCGCGTAGTCCTCCGGATACACATCGATCAGCTTAGCCACCCAGTCGCTGTCGCTTCCCGTCGTCGAAGCATACAGGTGCGCCACAATATCCCCAGCCACGCAAACATCTTGGTCCAGTGCGCCCGTTGACCAGTTCACCGTGTCCGGCCGCGAATCGACAAACCGCTGGTCCTCCACCAGCCACGTGTACCAATGGCTGCCCGGCCCGTACGTCTCCTCGACGGGGCGATGCCGGTACGGTACCGGATGCGCCGGATCGGAAATATAACTGTCGAACGCCTCCGCTCCCGTTTCTTCCGGCGCGTCGAACGACAATTTTCCTCCGCTCTGGAAATAAAGTTTCTTCGCCGTCACGTTGCTTTTCGGCGGCCACGCGTCGAACGGCACCCATTGGTTCGTACCCGTCTGAAACGTCAGCGCCTTCTTGAACGGCAGCTCGCCCTTATCTTTCAGCCAGTATGCGAACCACTTCGCCTGCACATTCGCGCGAAAATATTGGCTCGTCGCGCTCCCAAATTTTATCCGGCCCAGACTTTCTCCATCACTGCGCGCCCATCCGCCGTGATTCCACGGCCCCACCACCAGATAATTCAAATGGTCGGTGTCGTGCTTTTCAAGCGTCTCGTAAATTTTCACCGGCCCGTAAAAATCCTCCTGATCCCACCACCCCGCCACATTCAAATCCGGTACCGTCAAATGCATGTCCTTCAAATAGGGATAAAACGCTTGCTTTTGCCAAAAACTGTCGTAGTTCGGATGGTTGACGAAGTCTTCCCACGTGGGCAGCTCGCCGTGCAAATAATTCTTGTCCACGTTCCCAAGCGGCCCGAGCGCCAGATACCATTCGTACGTGTCGTATTTCTCGAAGTGAAAAATGAAATTCGTTTTGCCGGTCTCCATCATCGCCGCATATTCGAATCCGTAACTCAGGCGGAACGCGCCGTTGTGGTGGAAATCGTCGCCCAAAAACATATCCGCTGGCGACGCTTGTTCCGAAACCGCCTTCAGCGCCGGATGCGGTTCCAGCAGCGCCATCGCCGTCAGCCAGCCGCCGTACGAAATTCCCAGCAGCCCTGCGCGTCCATTGTTGTTCGGCACGTTTTTCAGTAGCCAGTCGATCGTGTCGTACGTGTCCGTTCCTTCATCGATCGACTTCGGATTCTTTCGATCGCGCGGCGGCCGCTGCATCACGAATTTCCCCTCCGACCCGTACCGCCCGCGAATATCCTGCATCACGAAGATGTAGCCCTCCGGAATCATCTCCTGATAAATGTCGAAGAGCCTGCTATAGCCCTTTTCGTCGTCGTTGGTTCCATACGGCGTCCGCGTAATCAGGAACGGCAGCTTCTCCGCCGAATTCTTCGGCACATAAATCTCCGTGTGCAGTCGCACACCGTCGCGCATCGGAATCATCGCGTCCTGCTTCGTGTACAGCGCGCTCACGTCAATCAGGCCGGACGGCGCCTGCGCGCGCGCCTCGCGCACATGCGCCCAGCTCGCTAACGCGCCCGCAATTCCCGCTGCCACACACACCGCCACTGCGATCCGCATCCGTTTCATCGTCTTCGCTCTCCGTTTCCCGCCGAACCCTATCACAACTTGCCTGGCGTTTGCGGGCGCCCCATGCTCGGTTTGTGAGCGTGGGGCTTTTCGTTCCAGCCTCACCGTCCGCCACTTTTGTTGTTAGAGCCCTCTTCCGCTTCTGTCGAATCCCTCTTCAGCAGCTCTTTCCTGTCGTCTCTCAAATCTCGCCCGCTGCGCACCGTCGGATACGCCACCTTCGCGCCCATCAGCCCCCGCCACAAAATACGATTGAACCGTGCTGAATCGATATGATCCTCCACATTGAAATCGAATCCGCGCGTCTTCGCCGCCCAATACGCAGCACTATGCCGCGGACTCGCATATGCGAAATCCTTGTCCGAAGTTCCCGCGCTCGCCGATGTCGCCGCCGGCACCGGCAATTTCGTGCTCCGCAAAATCTGCGGAACAATCGCCGTATAAGTCCACGCGTGCGCTTCCGTCGTGAACACATCCGCCATGGGATCAATCACGTCGTCATTAATTCCCATCGGCCCCATGCCGAGAATGTCTTCCATGGTGCGCAGCATGTTCACGGTCGTGTAATGCCTCGACACCACCGCGCCTTGTTTCACGTACGCTCCCGCGATCAGCGCGATGCTGCGGTGCGCGTCCACGTGATCCGGCCCGTTTTGCGCGTCATCTTCCACGATGAAAACCACGGTGCTCTTGGCGAACGGACTCTTCGCCACTTGCTCGATCAATTTGCCAATCGAATAGTCGTTGTCGCCCATCTCCGCTTCCACTGTGCCCGTTCCGTCAATCGCGCCCGCGAAATCTCCAAAATGGTCGCGTCCCAGCCGCACCAGTTCCAGATTGGGCAGATTGCCGTTTGCCACATAACCCTGAAATTCCCGATCCCATTCCGTGTATCGCCAGTAATCGGGAAACTTCAAATCGAACCCGCGAAAATACGGATCCGTGATTTTCATCAGCGCCGGCTTGTCCGCAAACGCCACTTGCGTCTTCGAAGCGTATGGATCGCGAATCAGCGGTATGGAAGCCACACCGCCCTTCCGCGCGAAGTATCGCTCGCCGTCCACAAAAAAGCCGTAATTCCGCACGCTCAACTTCGCTCGCAGCGCCGCGTCCCACAAATAACCCGTCCCCGCATCCCCTCCCGGCCCGTCCGGCGCGTCCACGTCCGCCGTCCCCGGCAGCAAATCCTTGTCATCCGGTGTGTCAGGATTGGCGGCGCGCCGGTCGGCCAGTCTCGCAAACCCCACGTTGACGTTGCGGTTGTCGCCTTCAAAATCGTATGTGAAGCCGCGGCCCGCATAGTTGACCGGAACCGTATTCTCCACCATCTCCGATTCGCGCGCCGCCGTCGACCAGTTCCATCCCTCCCCGCTCACGTCTCCGCTGTCGTAAAAATTATCGAGGTCCACGAATTGCTCCGCGATCCGGTGATGATTCGGACTGAGCGCCTGCGGGAAAAGCGTCAAATGCGGATCCCCGTTGCCCTCCGGCAAATCCCCCAACACCTGGTCGTACGTGCGATTCTCCTTGATGATGTAAATCACGTGCTTGATGTGCGCTCGCAAAAACGCCATCGTTTTTTTGTTCGCCGCGTGCTGCGCATCGCTCACGTAATGATCGTTCTCCGCCACCTGTTTCGTCAGCGACGTGAGTTCGTTTTCTGGCGGCGTCGGAATCACCTCGAACCCGCCTTTGTTGAGTTGCAAGATGTACTCATTTTGCGCATGGCACGTGTCAAGAGCGTCTCGTGCAATCGAAGTCGTCCTCCGGCAGCCATCCGGATTCGGCCCCGGCACGCTCTTGCTGTTCACCACGTAAAGCATCTTCCCGTTTCGGCTCACGCTCACCGAACTCGGATACCACCCCGTCGGTATCAGCCCGCTCACCGACGTACGAACCACGTCCTTAGCTCCAATCGACGGGAACACAATGTCCGCGATTGAATTCGCGCCGCCATTTGTCACATAAAGCTCTTTTTCATCCGGCGAAAGCGCCAAACTATTTGGATTGCTCCCTTTCAGCGCTAGACGATTTGCAAAAATCGGCGTCGGCGCAATCGTGCCAAACGTTTCCACCACTCGATTCATCTGCGTATCAAGCACCGCGACAGCATCATCCGTTCCCAGGGCCGCATATAAGTAGTTTTGCGCCCGGTTCAAGATCATTTTATTTGGCTGTCCCGCCACCGCAATTCGCCTCGTCACTTTTGGCTCGCCCGAAATATCCACCGCGACAATTTGCCGGTCCCGTGGACTCGACACATACGCCGTATCATTTCCCTTCGTCACCACCCAAAAAGGAAATTCCCCTCCCGCCACGCCCGTTTCTTTCGGATCGCCTTTCCCCGGACGCAAATCAAGCTCTGCAATTTTCTTCCGCGTCGTCAAATCTATCTCGCTGACCGAATCATTCTCGAAATTCGCCACCAGCAATTTCTTTCCATCCGCCGTCACGCCGATGCCCGCCGCCTCTGGCTTCACATCAATTCCCAGCCCGTGCTTGTGCCCCAGCGCAATCGCCGGCCCTGCTTCCGCCCACTGCCCGTTTCGCTTCGCAAAAACATGCACATCGTCATCGACGCCGCCCGAAACGTAAAATTCCTCTCTACTCGGATTCCAGGCCACGCCGTCAAACGTGTTCGGCACTTCCAGCGATTGCAACTTCCGCGGTCGCCCTTGCGAAATATCAAACACGAAAACGTATTCGTTCGAATCCGCTTTGATCTCTCGCCCAGACGCATCGTCCATCCGGTTGTATCCGCTCGTCAGCACCAGCAGCGTCGCGCCATCGGGCGACATCGCCGTCGTTACCGGCTGCCCCGCCACGTAGTCAGGAAAGTCCGCGAGCCCTGGATTGAGCGGCGTGTAAAACGAGCCTTGCGCCGCCATCGGCGTAATCGTCATCCCCGTGGGCAGCACCGCGCGGCTCTCCAGCGACGGCAGCGCGTGCAACTGCCCGGGAGTTACGGTTGTACTCTGCCGTCGCACGCCCGCCTCATGCCGCGTCGCAAAATAAACCGCCGCCACAATCGCAATAATCATCGCCGTCGCGCCCACTGCGGTCCTTTTCCCCATGTCCTCTCCTCAAGGCCCCCAAAGCGCTCTGCATAACTTCAAACAGATTGCTGAAAAAGCATTTTGACGTCATTCCGAGCGGATGCGGCTAGCATCCAGCGAGGAATCTGCTTTTCTGCGCGAACGGACCCCGGTCCCTTTGTGAACGCACGCGCACACTCCATGTGCCCCAAAAGCGCCGTCATTTTGTCACAACTCCTCGTAAATGCGCTCCGCCGAATTCGCTTCCAACCGCAAGCGCAGCCCTCTCGAAAATCACCGTCTCTTTACGCGCGCGTAGCGGGGGTCGCTGCCCTCGGTTGCGACATAGGCCAGCAGGCAGCAAGCCGATTCGTTCCATTGCGCCGTAGTTCTGGCAACGCCTCCGCTTTACAGTCTCCTCACAAAGCGGCAATCTAGACCCGCGGCAAACAATCGCACACAATCGTTTCACCCATATGAAAGGACAATTAATGAAACCCCTTCTACCGCTCGTCGCCATCGCGCTTTTGCTGCCCGGCCTCGTTTCCAACGGTGACAACTTGCGCAGCACTGGCGCGCGTCCACAGCTTGTGAGCTCCTCGAGCGACAAGCTCACCGCCGAACTCCTCGCCGCCGAAAAGGAATTCTGGGAAGCCTGGAAGAACAAGCAACCCGACCGCTTCGCCTCCGCCATGGCAGATGACGCCGTCTTCTTCGGCCTTTACGGCACCACAGGCAAAGCCGAATCGGTCGCCGGGCAGCGCGAATCCGTTAAATCCTGCCAGGTCGCCAGTTACGCGCTCACAAATCCCCGCATCATCCCCATTGACGCGAACGCCGCCATCTTGCTCTACGACGCCGAACAGCACGCCGTCTGCGGCGGCCGGCCCGTCCAACCTTTCATGCACGGTGAATCCGTCTACGCCCTCCGCAACGGCCGCTGGATAAACCTGCTCCGTTCCGAAGTCCCCGCCGCCGACCATCAAGACTCGAAAAAGCCATGAAAAACAGGTCAGCCACGGTTATAAAAACACATATCCGCTCCGCAATGACATCGAAAGGATCACTCCGAGGTGACGAATGCGCTCAGCCATCGTCGTAGTAACCATCATTTGTGGTTTATTTGCCGTTACGGAACCAGGACTGCGTCAAAATTCTGTCAAACAACAAGATTCCTGTGCCGTGGTCAAAGAAGCGCTCAATAATTCGCTACACTTCAAGGTCGGCATGACCCGCCGAGAGGTCGAAAAATACTTCAGTCCCGATGGAGGTTTACAGTTCTTCTCCACCACTGGGTCTACCACGCGTTATGTCTACCTAAAATGTGAATTCATCAAAGTAAATGTCAGCTTTAAGTCTGCTGTTCATGGCAGCAGAAACTCCCGCTCGCCGGATGATATCGTCGAAAGCGTGTCGAAACCATATCTCGAATACCCAGTAGCAGACTGATCGTCACAGTTCCGCCGCCCTCCGCTCCGACTCCTCGCGATCTCCTCTTCACTCTGCCTACCCTGACGGAGGAAGGGAGGAACGAAGTGAGCATCCGCCTGCGTCGCAAACGTCCCCGCCTCGCCAATCGTCCTGTATCCGTACAACAGGAACAGCCCGCCGCCTGAAATCGGGATTCTAACGTTGTCATCCTGAGCGCCGCGAAGGATCTCGCCTCGACGAGAAGGAACTCTGGTGGGTCACAGCTTCAGCTGCGACATAAGCTCACAGTTCCAAAATCATTCCAATCGCGCGCTTCACCCGCGCGACGTATTTGGCCCGCACAATTCGGAACATCGCGCCGAATTCGAACGGTACCGTTGATAGCATATAATACGAAGTTCTCAATATTCTGTGCACTCGAGCTATGGATAAGAGACGGGAGACTTAAGCCAGATGAAAGAGATACAAACGAAATCCACGTCAACATATACCGCCGAGTGCAGTCCCATCGTGTTGCGGCAAACAGACCGCGTCCGTCTCGCCTTTCTACCGACCCTTGTTTCTAATCCTTCGGACTCGCGAGCTTGTGTCCGAGGACAGTTCCTTTATCAAAAGAAACTCAAGAACGACCAGTGGGTATCGGTTGCCGACGCCTCTCTTTCAGGACTGAAATCGGGGGAGGGCTACAAACTAGACCTACATTCTGCAGAGCTCCATAAGCTGCTAACAGAATTGGCAGATTTGTATCGACTGTACCGACAGCGAGGCATTCCGCGAGGGCGCACAACCTTCGTCAAACTAGAGGCAGGTCTAGCACGGTTTTTGACCCTGGGTGAAGCGGAGCTAACTCTGTTTCTCGAATCCCACCGGGACGATGCCGAGACAATTCTTCTCAAGTTGCTGCGCTGGCTCACCAGCTCCCAGAATGCCAGCGACATCGCCTCACGGTTCGCAGAAATGGCTCCAGAGCGCCTGCCTAGCCTGACAGCGATCGTCGGACTAGCGGCTGTGAAGGACGCCCTCAGATACTGGAAGCAGAACGCGACGGACAGCAGGGAGGAATTCTGGCAACAGTGCTTAGCTGACCGGACCTACGTGCTTAGCCAAATTTTTGCTCATCCGGTCGTGATAATTAAGTCGAAGGCGTACGTGGGCGGAAAGCAAATCGACAATCAGAGTGGAAACGTGGTGGATTTTCTTGCCTCCGTGGAATCTACGAACGCCGTGCTGCTGATTGAGATCAAGACGCCGCAGACGCCTTTATTAGCGAAAGAATATCGCAATGGTGCATTTCCTTTGTCGTTCGATTTAAGTGGTGCAGTAGCCCAGACGTTAAAGTACCGCCAGACGCTCATGCGGGAGTTCAACAGTGTCAGTTCAGGACGATCAGATAAACTCACATTGGGTGAACCTCGCTGTGTCGTTGTAGCTGGCAGGGCAGACCAGGATCTCGCGACCCCGGCTATGAGAGAAAGCTTCGAATTGCAACGGGATCGGATTCATGGGCTAACAATAATTACCTATGACGAGCTCTTTACGCGACTCGAACGCCTCGTCGAGTTAATCGAAGGTGCGAGCCCTGCTCCCCCTCCATTCTAATGACGAAGAACTCATCAGTCGTGATGAGGATTCTCAGAATCTTTCTTCCTTTTGCGCGTTTCACCCGCGCAAGGTAGTCAGGTCGCGGCTCACACTCTTTCGCAGCGCTTTGATTCTCCCAGCTCACAACTCCTTCACCCTCCTCTCCAACTCCCGCGCAATCTGCTCCGCATCCGTCTCCGCCGCAAACGTCACCGCCTTGCCAATCGTCACCTTCACGACTCCCCGCGGCACCGGCTTCAGCCTCGAAGATCTTCCCGCCAGTCGCGCCTGCGCCAACTCCCACAGCCCGTCGATTCGCACCGGAACCACCGGCAAATGCAAACGCGTCGCCAGCAATCCAATTCCCCCGCGAAACGCCGCCAGCTTCCCATCCTTCGTCCGCGCGCCTTCGGGAAACACCAGCACGTTCCACCCGCGGTCGGCCAAATCCCCCGCGAACGCAAAACTCTCCCGAAATCCCGATTGCTTCGGCAGCGGGAAAACATTAAACAGCGCAATCACCAGGAAATAATCCATGCGGTTCACCATTCGCATGAAAAAATTCATCTCCCTCGACGGGTACCGCATCCCATGCAGTCTTTCCGCCTCCATCGCCGTCGCCAGCCGGTGGCGAAATCTTGCTGGCAGCGCCGCCAGCACGCATCCAACATCCACGTACGTCACGTGATTCGCCACCACTAAGATTGGCCCTCGAATCCCGCGCAGATTTTCGCGTCCGCGAATCGTCGGCTTCGCCAGCAGCCACGTCGCCGGCCACACCAGCAAATAATAAATTCCCAGCCGAATCCACGTGACCAGCCATCGTTGTGCCCAGCGCGGAAAGTGATACGTTTTCGGACGCGCCGCCGGCTCGCGCAGCAATCGTTCGAGCTCGCCGACTGTCTTCGCCTCCGCAAATCTCGTCTCTCCCAAATCCACTTGATATTTTTCTTCGAGCGCGCTCATCAATTCCACGCGGTCCAGCGAACTCATCTGCAAATCGCGCTCCAGATCAGCCTCCGCCGGTACTCGCACATTTCCCCGCCGCGTCACGCGAGCAATCAAATCCGCGACTCCGCTCGCCCTTTCATCTCCAGCCGCCGCCGTCGCCGTTCCCGTTTGCCTCGCGACGGCTTCGCGTATCCGCGGCAGCAAAGGCTTCTGCGTCGGAGTCCGCGGAAAATCCGGTTCCTCCCACACCATCCACCGCCGCATTCGCTGATATTCCGCGAGCGACTGATTTGCCGCATCCACAATCGCCGCCGCATCCGCATCCTTATTTTCAAGCAGCAGCACCGCGAACGCTTCCGCGTTTCCGTCGCGCTCGATTCCCACCACCACGCAATCGCGCACGCCCGCTTGCCTCCGCAGCGCCGCTTCCAAATCCTCGGGATAAACGTTCATTCCCGCTGGCGTCACAATCACGTTTTTTCGCCGCCCTTTGAAAAAAAGACTCCCCTCTGCGTCCATCTCGCCCAAATCGCCCGTGCGAAACCATCCCTCCGCATCCGCCATCGCATCGAGCTGCCGCCCTTGCCAATATCCTGACGCCACGTTTTCGCCGCGCACTAAAATCTCACCATCCGCGCTCAACTTGATTTCCATTCCCGGCATCGCCTTGCCAATCGATCCTTTTCCGGTGCGAAACGGATGGTTCACGCTCACCAGCGAAGTCGTCTCCGTCAGCCCATATCCCTGAATCACCGCGTACCCCAGCCGCCTCCAAAAAGTCTCCACGCTTTCCGGCAGCGCCGCCCCGCCCGAAATCAGCGCCCAGAATTTCCAGCCCAACCGTCTGTGAACGCGACGGAACCGCCAGCATCGTTTCAAAAAATGCTCGCCATCCGCGGCCGCGAAATCCTTGCGAAATTTCCCGATGCGCCCCTCCGCTTCGATTTCCCGTTCCACTTGCCCCTGCAACGATTCAATCGACCGCGGCACACTCACCAGCGCCGTCACGCGTTCCCGCCGAATCGTCCGCGCCACTTCCGCCGGACCCAGCGTATCCATGAAAATAACCGTCCCGCCCAGCACCGGCGGAATGAACATGCTCATCAACTGCCCGAACACGTGGCTCAGCGGCAGCAAATTCAAAAATCTCAGCGGGTGCACGAATTTTTCGTAGCGCAAATATTCCTGAATTTGCGCCTCCAAAGGCTCGATATTCGCCAAAATATTCCCGTGCGTCAGCACCACGCCGCGCGGTTCCGCCGTCGTCCCAGAAGTAAACACAATTTCCACTGTATCGTTTCGCTTTGGGTTCTTTGCCGCAATGTCGTTTGCGAAAACGTTCTGCGTCTCAGTATGCCGCGCCGCAATTTCCTCCACATTCTCCAACGCGATCTTCTGTACCGCCGCGCCATCCTGCAAATAAATCTCCGGCACGTCGCGCGAGCCAATCAGTAGCTTCGCCTCCACCGTTTGCGCCACGCGCCCAGCGAACTCCGCTGTCGCCACGCGATCGATCGGCGCCACCACCACGCCCCGCAGCACGCATCCGAAAAACGCCGCCACCCATTCGGCGCAGTTGTCTCCCCACAGCACCACACGCTCTCCGCGAGCGATTCCGCGTGCCGCCAGCTCGCTCGCGAATCCGCGCGCCGTGTCGACAACGCGCCCGTACGACCATCGTTCCATGCGATAACCGCGACGATGCGCCACCGCGATTTCCTTGCCGCGCCGGCCATATTCATCCAGAAATTCGATCAGGGATTGTCGCGCCATTCAGAGGGAAGTTTCTCTCATCCGGGGCAACTTGCAAAGCGCCCAGCGCGCAAAAGCGCTTGCAAAACAAAAAAGGGCCCGATGGCGATCATCCGCCACCGGGCCTTTTTTTCTAAACTGCGCTTCTACTGAGGATTCTGCGGAGTCTGCGGATTCTGTTTCGCCAAATCCGGCTTTGTCGGAACCGCCGCCGTCGCATCCGACGAATTCTGATATCGCGTCAGATAGGGCATAAACGGCGTCACTTCAAACGGCATTTTTTCACGCGCCGAAAGCAATTGCACCGGCTTGGTCTTCACCAGGTCCACCGTATCGTCCCATGAATCGAGTACGATTCGCGATCCCAAGGGAAGCGCCGCAATCTGGTCCACTTTCATGGGCTGTAGTGCCGGCGCCGCCTGCACTAATTGCGACGCCATGAATACCCGGTTGCCCAGATTCGCGCTGATCAACGACGGCAACTGCTTCTGTTCCGCCGCCACCTGTTTCAGGAAAAGTCCCGCAGTGCCAAGCTGATTCTTGTACGGCGAATTTTTCAGCAACTCCACCGCTTTCTTCGCCGCTATCTCTTCATCGCCTTGCGTGTTGCGGAAAGACATCCGCTTCATCGTGTCTGCCGTTGAAACCATCGTCGTGTCGTTGAACGAGTACGCGTCCGGAAGCTGCGAACCCGTTATCACCGCTCCAAGCTCGTGCGCCAGGACTGCCGCCAAACTCGGTTCGTCGGGCAGCACGTCCAACAAGCCTCTGCTCACCACGATCGTGTGCCCGATCGTGAATGCTTCCAAAGTCGAAGTCAGCAGCACGCGGCAGCGTATCTCCGGCTCGATGTCCAGATTGTTCGTCACTTCCAGATTGTTCACCACCGTGCACAACACTTTGTCCACCGGTCCCGGAGGCGCCAGCAATCCGTTGCGCTGCAGCCTTTCAATCACGTTGTCTTCGCCTTCGCGCTGCCACTCCCGTTCCGCCATCACCGGTGAAACATCCTTCGACGCGTCCGCCTGGTCCTGAATCGGCTTTGCCGCTTCAATCTGCAGGTCGCTGAATTCCGTTTCCTTGTTCCCAAGCTTCAGGTCGTAGCCCCACAGCCTCGTTTGCGAACGGTAACGCACATGCCCAAATGGAAAATCCTTCAAATCCGATTCCGCGCTGTAGATATATGACGGAACCCACAAATTCGGCGTCACGTTTGTCCGCCAACTGTCGAAGTGCAGGTTCCAACCAAACGTCCGCGCCACGGGCACGAACACCCCGTTGAACCGCACGATGGAATAATCCTGGTTTTCCACCCAAACGCGCCCTTGGAATCTCCCGTCTCCCGATTTCGGCAGCGGCGTCACGTCGAATACCAGGCACTTCACCGATCCTAGAAACTCGTTTCGCACATAATCGAACCGGTAATGTTGTTTGTCGAAATAAACCGGATCCACGAAAATCATTTGCAGGAAACCCGATGGCACGTACGAATTTCCCAGCAGGTTGCTAATGTCCTTGATTGGATTTAGCTTGTGCTTCCATCCACTGGAGTCATAGGGAAGCATCGAACGGTCCACTACGCCTTTGCTCAGCTCCGCCTCTCCAAGGTAGTAGTGATCCTTATCGGGCACCGAGCCTAGTTGGGTATCCGGTTTCATGTCCTGGACGTAGGTTTCCACGATCGGGTTGAAATGTCGCAGCGTTGCAACTTCCTGGTGTTCTCGCGCGATGATTCGGTCGATTACTTCGGCTTCCGTGCCCGGCTGGCTGGGCGTGATCACAAGATGTTCCGGAGTTTGCGCCGTTGGCGGTTGCTGCGCTTGAACTTGTGTCGGCGGAGTTTGCTGCGGTTGAGTTTGTGCTGCTGCTCCTCCCGCGAGCACCAACCCGATCGCCGCGGTAAGGACGTACCCTAATCCCCTGCCCATGACCTCTCCCCCTCTAAATCCACGATTAGTACGCAAGCTCGAAGTCGATCCGCACGTTGGCCGGAAAGTCGACTGGCTGCCCATTTTCACGAGCTGGTTTAAACCGGATCCTCGTCGCGGCAGCCTCCGCGTTCTGATCCAGTCCGTGGCCCAGGCCTTGCAATACGCGCACTACTTGGACTTCCCCCGAAGCCTTGAAAATGACCTGCAACAACACATCCCCTTGAATCTTCAACTGCCTTCCTTCCGCTGTGTACTCCGGTTTCGGTTTGAACAAAATTACTGGCCCTTCTTGATGCGGCGCTGCATTGGAAGTTTTCTGCACGTGCGGCCCATTCGTCGCTCGATCGTCGGCAAACACTCCCTGTTGCACTTTCCCGCCGTTTCGAACTCCGCCCGCGATCGCCGTGCCGTTGCCAAATCCCGCGCTCGCAACAACGCCCTGAACGCCTTTCGCGCCTCCGGTTCCGTTTCCTTTTCCGGGTCCCACCGGCATATCGAATCCGCCCGCTGGCGCGATGTTCACCGGCTGCGTCACCTTGGCCTTCGAAGGCAATCCGTCCGGGTCGCCAAATCCCCCCGTCTGCACCGGAGCCTTCGGCCGCTTCAAATCCGGTATCGCCGAACTTCCCAGCGATGTCGTCGGCTTGTCCGGCACCGCGCGCGCAAACACGTTTACCTCGGGCGCCTTTGTCAGGTTTCTGCGGATCACCGGCTTCGACACAATCGGCTTCTCGAAGACCGGTTCGATCATTTTCGGCTTGGGCGGCACCGGCACAGGCACTGGTTCGAGCTTCGCCACTTCCACGCGCTTCACTGGCTGCAACTTCGGCCGCACTTTCGGTTGCGGCTTCCATGCACGGACCGGCGGTGCGGTAATTTCTGTGATCATGTATTGCTTCGCAACGTCCATTTGTTTGGGGAACAATAGCGGAACCCACAGCGCACAAGCCAGCACCAAAAATTCAACCCCGAATCCGGCCGTAAAAGATCGCCAGCGCGGCTTCCCTGCACTCAGCAGCGTGAAAGGCGCTTCATAGTCTGGATAACGTCCGTTTCCGTTCGACGACATCGGTGCCTTCCCCCGAATTGGCGCGCTTCCCGTTGACCTTACGACACTAATTGGCGCGATGGACATTGTAGTACTGGGGCCGGCAGCCCGGTGAATAGTACGATTGTACCAGTCTGAAACTTGGTTGCCTTAAATGATACCGTAAGCCGTGCCCTAGTTGTTCCCCCTGTGGTAGTTTTACTGCCCCTTTTACACAAACCTATACAACACGCAACTGCGCGCGCAGTTTCGTCCAGTTATCTCTATGCAAGAATTGCTCCATACCCATCTTTTGTCGTACATTTCCCAAGTCACCTTTGCCAACTCATCTGAATACGCTTCTACTTCATTGTCAATAAGGGGCCAAGGGTATTGCCGCCCGAAAAACTCTGCATTACCCATGGGGTGCAGAGGGTAATAACCCCCAATCCAGCGGGTAAAGTTTTCATATATCCGCCAATTCCTTCTGCCGCCACTTTCCGGCTGAAAAAAGTTACCTATTCCGAGCAAAAAAAGAGGAGGGCCGGGTGCCAATTCTGCATTTCCAGCCCTCCTGATTTGAACCCGCTTTCACCGGTTCTGATTAAGGTTGAGGTTCCACCAGTATGTACTCTGTCACATTGCTCCGGGCTCTCGGTCTAACCAGCAACAGCACGGGCTGGTTGCCCGTTCCCGTCATGGCCGCGCGGAACTCCGCCATGTTATTGACAGTCTTATGGTTAACCTCGATTATTACGTCGCCGCGCTGCAGTCCAGCCTCAGCCGCCGCACTCGACTGGTCCACCGAGTCCACCACCACCCCATGCGCCGAAGCAGACAGATTCAATTGTTGTGCAATCTGCGGCGTAAGATTCTCAACCTGCACGCCTTCCAGCGCTTTGCTGCTATTTTCTCCGGAACCACCTTCTCCTAATGCGGAAGTGCTTGTTCCGCCCTGTTCCGGCAGCTCGCCCAGCGTCAC
>DASYYI010000071.1:0-5428 GCA_035933995.1 Candidatus Acidiferrales bacterium
TTCGACATTGCCAACGAGCTGGCTCGCCAGGGCTTGACGACCAAGGAGGACTTTCTGCGCGTCGCCCGCGATCCTTCGCCCGTGCGAGACATCGCGCCGCGCGCGCCCAGCCTCGAAGGATTCTTGTTCCCTTCCACTTACCAATTTTCGCGTAACGCCACCCCCAAGGAAATCGCCGAAACCATGGTGCGCCAATTCCGCGAGGAATGGACCAAGCTACAGGCGATTGCTCCTCCATCTGTCACGTCAGATCCAATCCCGAAGGGCCATTCTGTCCGGCAAGCGGCCGGTTCCGTCGTGCCACCTCTCTCGCCCGAGCAACTCGTCACGCTGGCATCGCTCGTCGAGCGCGAAACGCCGCAGCCCAGCGAACGGCCCATGGTCGCAAGCGTTTTTTATAATCGTTTAAAACTGGGTGTGCCGCTGCAATGCGATCCCACGGTTCAATACGTGCTCGATCTAGCAGGCAAACCTACGCTCAAGGTGACGCCTGCGGATCTCCACGTTCCTTCCCCTTACAATACGTACTTGCATCGTGGCCTTCCGCCTGGGCCTATCGCGAATCCAGGCGATGCATCCCTGCGTGCCGTTCTCAGCCCGGCGCACACGCACTACCTCTATTTCGTCGCCGACGATTCCGGCGGACATTTCTTCGCCAGCACGCTCGAGGAGCATAATCGCAATGTCGTACGTTATCGCCGCCTGCTTCAGGGCTTGCCGGCCGAACCGCCGCCACCGCCGAAGCACAAGAAACCGGCGCGCACTCGCAACGCGCATCACAGGCGCGTTTTGAAGAAGAAACCGGGGAGCCATTGATGACCCACACCAAAGCCACACCCGCCAAATCGCCCGCAAAAAAGGAAATGATTTTGAGCGCGGCGCGCGACCTGAAAGCAATGATGTACACACCGGCGGAAATCGAGCAGATTCGGCGCAAACTGATCGCCGACAAGGGCGAGCACGGAAAAACTTCCGCCGAGTATATTGCCACCGTCCTCGCGGAGGCGGGAATGCGCGTGGTGCTCTCCGCGCGCAGCGACACCCAGGGCCGCTACGAAGAGGAATTTCACGACCTGCTGCATTTCTCCACTCTCGAAGATGCGGAAATGTGCCTCGTGCGCCTCGACGAGCTCCTGCGGAAATTTGGCACTGAGGGTGAGCATGCGGCGCAAGCGCGCGTTTTGGAAGTTGCCCATCTCGGCCGGCGTCGCGCCGAAATGATCGCGCGCAATCACAAGGTGGACGCGGCGAAGCGCGGAGAAAAGGAAGAAGTCGCGCGCTGGTTCGCCATTTGGCTCGAGCAACCTGACGCATTTTTCGATTGGCTCGAGGTTCGCAAGCAGTCGCCAGAATTTCAGCAGCGTTTTCCGCAGCGCGACGCCGACGACATCGCGAGTGGCGTCGCCGACGCTGAAATTGAATAGCGGAGTGTATTGTGATCGTTCTCGAAGCCGAGCCGATGGACCTCGGCTCGGACCTCAAGGCGGTAGGCGTCGAACTGGTCGAAATCGAAGGTCCTGACCGCGAGCCTCTGCACGGACCCGAGGCAGCGCAAATTTGGAGCCGCGTGCTTCCCGCGATTGCCGGCGCACAAAAATGGTCGCTCGATTTTTTCAGCCATCTCGAGCCGCTTCGGGAATTCTGCGACGCGCGCAAAATCGCGTATCGTGAAGCCTCAAAACGCACGATTGTCCTCTCTTCGCTGACGCCGGAAGCCCTCGCCCCCCTTCTCGAACGGTTCGAACGCGAAACCTTTGGCATGCGCGCCGGCGGCTCGGTCGAGACAGGAGATCCCGCCCTGGAAAATGAACTGCCGCGCCGAGGCGTTGATGCCTACCACACAGCTTACCCCGCCTATTTTTTCTGTGCTGTTTGTGACCTCGAAAATGGCTCGGTCGTGGTTCTGAGCAACCAGCTTTGGGCCGGCGAGATCGTCCGTCGCGCCCGTCCAGTCCTCGCCAGCTTGAACGTGGAAGTCCGGGTCTCAACTTGAGAGGCCCCGTATTTTCTCTGTAATCAGCACGATCCGTCCTCCGCTCTACCCTTATCTGAATGGGCAACCAGTACCCCGGTACCATTCCAATAGGCCGGGCGGACGCGCACCATATTAACCAGAGATTCCGAGGCCCGGATGCCTAGCGCTAGCGACACTTTGAGTCCCGTTACGGGGACTTTCGTTCATAGCTTGAACCTACTGCTGAAGTTCGCTCGTCTCTACGGTTTGCACCACGCTCGCACCACAGCCCAGATGGAATACGCCTGGAACGACTTATACGCCGCGCTCGACGCAGCTGGCCCATCGGGGATCCTTCTGGGGGTCTCTGGCACGGAACTCTTAATCGACGGCGCTCTGGTTGAATCCACCGCCGCCGAGCATAGCCTCGCGCAATTGCTCACGAAGGCGAACATTGCCAGTATCGGCTTCACGCAGGGCCTCAGCCGTGGATCGTTCTCGCTTTTCGTGAAGACGTTCTCGCCGGCGTCACTCAAGCCGTCGCATCTTGCCAAGCGCCTGAAATCCGCGTTGGGCGACAGTGCCGAGTCCGGCATTCGCGTCAATCAGCTCCGCTTCATCGCTCGCGATGCCGAACTCCCCGCGTCTGCCGTCACCGCTCGCATTGCCGGCAATCACGCCGAAGATTCGCACGACTGGCTGCATGATTCCGGAAAGCTCGTCGAACTGATTGCCGCAGCCGAACACTCCGGGAACGGCTCGAGTTCCGGTTATCATTTCGGAGAAGAACTTCTCGGCACAGCCCACCTCTCCGAAAGCAGTTCGCTCGCCTATACACACTCCGAACAGGAAATGCGCTCGCTGCTGCAGTTCGCCGCCAATTTCGGCAAGGCTGCGCATAAGCACAAGCATTCCGGCGCTGCCGATTCTTCTGAATGGAAGCAGCGCATCGCGAATCTTCCTCCCTCGTCGCGCGCGGTCCTGCGCGAAGCCATCGCGGAGATGCACGCCGCGCAACCCTCCCAAAAATTGGACGCCGCCGCGATTCTCCATCTCGCAGAAGGCCTCGCCGTTCGTTACACGCTCGAAAGCTTCGAGCGTGGCAATCTGAAAGTGAACGTCGTGCGGCCATTGCTGGAAACCTTCGCGGTACCGCTTGCGCCGCTGCACGAAATTCTCCACGCGCGAGAACGCAAGGCATCGAAAGCTGGGCATTCGCAAGATGTTCATGCCGAGACTCCCGTGGATGCTCTCGACCGCCGCTTTTGGTCCTCCATGCCGGAATCCGAAAAGCAAACTGTTCTGCTCTCATCGGAGAGCTGGTGTGTGCCGCCAGAGTGCGTGCAGCAATCGGTCGATAATCTCTTTCGCAATCCCGACTTCGCAGTCGCCGACAAAATCCTGACGCAATATGTGAAATGTATCCGGAATTGTGAACCCCAAGCGCGAAAACAATCCGCCGTCGGACTCGCGCAGATGGCCGAACAATACGCGCGCGCATCCGGTCCGCGTTTGCGCGAAGCTGTGCGGATCCTCGGCGAACAGTTGGCCGTCGAACGCGATCCCGAAGTGCGCGATTTGCTCAATGCTGCATTCGTTCGTTTCAGCCAGGTCGCCGCCGAGCAAACTCTGTTTCCAGCGCTGCGCCAATCGTTTGACACGCTGGCGATTCTGGAGAAGTCGCAGCCAAATTCGGCGCACACTCTACGCCCGCGCATTGGGATTAAAAACCGCATCCCGGTTTTCATCGAAAAGGGATTGAAGAGCGAAATCCTGCGCACGGAACTAATCGAAGTGTTGCGCCACGTGCCCCACGCCGCCGCCGATCAACTTGCCAGCCGCCTGATGGGCGTCACGCGTTCCAGCGAACGCGAGCAAGTGGTCGCAATGGCGCATGCGTTGGGCAAGCCAGCTCAAGAATACTTGTGTCAAACGCTCGAAAATGCCCCGCCGGCAAACGGCATTCGTGTTTTAGGCCTGTTGAGCCGGCTTAATCCTGCCTGCGTGGAAGCATTGTTGCCGGGAAAAATCCAGGCCGGCCAGAGCGCGACGCATGACGAAGCTTTGCGCCAGCTTTCGATCGCTGCCGCTCTCGAGCGCGGCCGCATGTTAATGAGTATCGTCGAACGCATGGACCAAATGATTTTGCCGATGGCGCTCGATGAAATTGGAATGTGTGGCGATGCCAGCGTCGCACCCGACCTTGTGCGTCTCGCCGAAGGCAATCTCCTCAAGAACAGTTCTGATTTCTTGCGCGTCAAGGCCATTGAGGCTCTCGGCCGCCTTCGCGCACCCGAGACCACCATTCACCTCATGCGCTTTATCGAAGGGCGTCGCGCCTGGCGCTGGGCCTATCCCAGCGAGATGCGCCTCGCCGCTGCCCAGGCGCTCGAAAAACTCGAGCCCGAGCACGCCCGGAACTTGCTCGCCCAATCTGGCCTCGATCCTCACTTGCTCAGCCTCGCGCCCCTCGACGCGCGCCGCGACCGCGACTTCGTCCGTTATCGCCGCTATCCTCGCATCAAGATGACTCAGCCCGTCCCCGCCGTGATTCAATCCAAGCGCGGCACCTATCAGCCTGCCGTTCAAATCCTCAGCCTCGAAGGCGGTTTGCTTAGCGGGGATTTTCAACTCTCCGTGGGAACGCCGGCCAATCTGCAAATCTCGTCTGGCAAACGTCCGATTCACTTGGATGTTCTGGTCAGGTTCGCGCAGCCCAATCAGGCCGGTGTGGAAATGGTCGGCATGGACCTCGAAGACCGCGGGCGCCTGAGGACTCTTCTTGTTTCCATGGCCGCCGCCGCGCCGAGATCGCACAGCCTACCGCTCCCCGCCTGAATAAACTCCAGCGAGAATTTATGGTTGCTGCGTGGCTTCCTTCGGCTGCTCGATCTTCTGCGTTTCACCAACCCAGAAGAGTTGGAACTGACTGAAGTGGTGGTAGTGATGCAGGTAATGCCCCTGATATTGAAGGTAGACGTCCACATTCTCAGGCAACCACAGGGTCACCTTGTGTTTGCGAAAAGTGACCGGCTGGTAGTCGATCGCAAAATGCTCGCGTTTCAGATCGATCGTTTTCACTGCTCTCGCCAGATCGGTCTCCAGGTGAATCACATGTCCGCCGCTTTTGGAGATCCATGCGCGCCCCTTCAGTGGAAGCAGCGCCGCTCCTGTCGGGGCATCAAAGCTTTGCAGGCGGCTCGTGGCGACATCTGAACGTTGCTCGAAATGGACCACCCACGCAGGCTGGTTATTCCACTCTCCAAGTCCTTCGCACTTCCAATTGAAATCGTTGCGAAAGTCCGGATGGAAGGCCAACGCAAGCACCGGAGCCGAGACGTCCTCGATCGATCCTTCCCGCACACTGGGACCTTTCAGCTGTGTTCGGAATTCCGTCACTTCAGGGAAACGCTGTCCAGAATTGTCCACCATGACCAAATAGCTGAACTCGCGTGTTTCCGGCGTCTCTAACTG